>NZ_JCAUAP010000005.1:0-562582 GCF_059692015.1 Paenibacillus sp. J22P165
GTTACATCGGGATGTCAAGACCTGGTAAGGTTCTTCGCGTTGCTTCGAATTAAACCACATACTCCACTGCTTGTGCGGGTCCCCGTCAATTCCTTTGAGTTTCACTCTTGCGAGCGTACTCCCCAGGCGGCATACTTACTGTGTTAACTTCGGCACCGAGAAATCGAATCCCCGACACCTAGTATGCATCGTTTACGGCGTGGACTACCAGGGTATCTAATCCTGTTTGCTCCCCACGCTTTCGCGCCTCAGCGTCAGTTATAAGCCAGAAAGTCGCCTTCGCCACTGGTGTTCCTCCACATCTCTACGCATTTCACCGCTACACGTGGAATTCCACTTTCCTCTCTTACACTCAAGTCATCCAGTTTCCGATGCGAACTGGGGTTGAGCCCCAGGATTAAACACCAGACTTAAATGACCGCCTGCGCGCGCTTTACGCCCAATAATTCCGGACAACGCTTGCCCCCTACGTATTACCGCGGCTGCTGGCACGTAGTTAGCCGGGGCTTTCTTCTCCTATACCGTCACACAAAGAGCAGTTACTCTCCTTGCTGTTCGTCTAGGGCAACAGAGCTTTACGATCCGAAAACCTTCATCACTCACGCGGCGTTGCTCCGTCAGACTTGCGTCCATTGCGGAAGATTCCCTACTGCTGCCTCCCGTAGGAGTCTGGGCCGTGTCTCAGTCCCAGTGTGGCCGTTCACCCTCTCAGGTCGGCTACGCATCGTCGCCTTGGTGAGCCGTTACCTCACCAACAAGCTAATGCGCCGCAGGCCCATCTTTAAGCCACAGATTGCTCCGTGTTTCATGATTCTCTCATGCGAGAAAACCAGTTATCCGGTCTTAGCTATCGTTTCCGATAGTTATCCCAGTCTTAAAGGCAGGTTGCCTACGTGTTACTCACCCGTCCGCCGCTAGCTTAACCCGAAGGTTAAACCCGCTCGACTTGCATGTATTAGGCACGCCGCCAGCGTTCGTCCTGAGCCAGGATCAAACTCTCCATAATAGAAAGATGACTTGCTCATTTGAAGCTAGCGAGATTTTGCAATCTCTTTTATAGTCGATTACTCGACTGTGCTTACTCACTCGTTGTTCAGTTTTCAAAGATCAATTTCTTTCGTTCACTGCCGTGTTACCGAAGCAGCGAGGAGTAATATACCATGTTCATTTTTTAATTGCAAGCTTTTTTTTAATTCTTTTTTTTCGTTACCAGCCTGTCTGTTTCTTGTCTATCTCTTGGCCGGATTTGTAATATAGCATGGATGACAATCAGATAGCAATGTTTTAATTTTCCAATTAAAAAATTAATTATTCGATCAAAACAAGAGCCAAATGCCCGGCGCCTCGACATGGACTGTCGTTATGCGCGTCTAAGCATTCAGCTCTTCTACATGCTTACGGTGTAATAGTTAACTTAGGCCGATCCGTGGTCGTGATACTCTCGCTTGAAGCAAAGGACACATTCCCATTAGAATGCACAGGTGTCGTGCTGTACACCCGAATGGAAAGCTTCTTGCCGGTGGACATCGCCGCTTGCACTTGAGATGTTACATTTATGGTAATTGGCGTACCCGCTACAATTGTATACGTGCCAAGCACGGTGCTGGAGGAAGGCTTCGTATCCCATGTGATGGCACCTTCTGTCCAGGTGTTGTCGCTAACGAGTGCGACCTCATTTTGAATGCCGCTCATTGCAGCTGTGATTGGCTTCAATGTAATCGTTGCGTTAGAGACAGTCCCACTATAGCTGTTAAAATCAAATTTAAAATAACCATCACGTTTGTAGCTAGTTAAATCGTTCTTCGTATCAACGGTAACAGCCGTTGTTCCAGCTTGATTCGCTGTAGCGTAAGTGCCGTCTCTTACATTCGCATCATCCACGGCTATCCATGTATTCGGCGTCGTGAGGACGATACCCGCTCCATTATAAGCGCCGCGATTCGGTGCAGTCGACGATGAGACGGTGTTGCCCCAGTAATCTTTCCCTCCATTACTGCTGATTAAAACACCAGAGGATAAGGCTGGTGAACCTGTTCCCAGCTTATAGCCATTGACTGTGCTTAAACCAGTGCCGCCGCTGCCCGCTCCTGCCAAAAGTGGATCACTCGTTAATTTATGAGCATCACTAGGCTCGCTAGCAGGATGGTTACCATAGAAAACGTTGTAATCATACACGTCATTCGCTTTGACGGAATAGCCGCCGCTACCTGCGTTATATACGATGTTATTTTTAAAATAAATTGGATTGCTTCCTGCCAGCCCTGTAGTAATGCTCGTGCTTAAACCAGAACCTATATAGAAGGTATTATTATAGATTTGGCTATTCAACGGTGTGTAGCCGCTATTGAATTGGAAAATACGCGCTCGGTCATTCTGAGAAATATTATAGCGAACAATCATATTATCGTTACGAATCGATCCATTCCCCATGACGAGCAGAAAGCCACCCTCATTATCATGGCTATAATTGTACTGAACCGTACAGCCAGTCAAGTTAAAGTCACAGTCAAAGCCTTGGCCGTCGTTCGTTGTTTTGGTATTGTAGGCTTCATTATATTGCATTACAGGATTCGTACTATTGATCGCCCAGATCGCCACATTGTAATGAGTATCCCGCGCATGCGCTGTATTCACAACGTTATATTGAACCAATCCATTAATGGATGCCCTCATGACAATGCCGTCTCCGCCAATATCATTCAGTGTGTTGTTGCTGATAACGAGATTCGTGTAAGGCTCGAAGTTGCCTGCCCCGTCATTGTTCCCCCAGGAGCTGCCATTGCTAATTCCCGTACGATCCGTGCGCTCTATTGTATTACCATCAATAAGTACGTCGTTCCATTTGGTTCTTACCGCGGTGCCAGATACAAGGACATAGATACCTCCAGTTACTTTCAACGCATCGGTATTCGTTCCCGTAACATCGTGGATATACATATTTCGAATATAGAAATGGTTGTATGTTCCCACATCATGTGCCTCAACCTTGACCCCGTAACGGTCACCTGCAGAAGCTGATGTATTCGTGACCTCTAAGTTATTCAATTCCCAATACTGCTGATTGTAAAAATAGACCGTGCCTCCGGTTAGTCCATTCCCATTAATAATCGGCTTATTGCCTGTGCCGTATTTATCTATGATAATAGGTGACCCTGAAGCTCCAGACCCAAGCGGGTGCAACTGCCCAGTCCAAACGGAGCCCGATTTAAAAAGGATTTTATCACCAGGTAAAAATGTCGTGCTGTTGACTTTGGTTAACGTTTGCCAGGCAGTCCCTGTACTCAAACCATTGTTGCTATCACTGCCTCCTGCGGAGTCAATATAGTATGTCGTATTGTTCGCATACGTCGTGGTTGTTAGTGCTGGTATCGATAAAACGATCGTCAATAAGAGTGTGAAAATTAGGCCGACCGACAGGCATAAACGAAATGCCTTTGAAATTTTCATCAATCTTTCTCCTCTACCATGAAATATAAGCGTTTACAGGAACTAGACCAACAAGAAGTACACTTGCTTACTGTACCTTCATTTCTTGAAAAACGTGGTCCACAAGCCTCACTTGTGCAGCATCCATCAATTGCTTCACTTTGTCTGCGTAACTAGTGTCCAGCGCGCGTTGCTTTTGATCATCACTTAAGCCGCTGCTGGCGGTGTCACCTCCCTTCAATACTGTCTCCTCTTGAAAGATTGCTTTGACTTTCAATACCAAATTGGAAAACACATAGGTGTAATAACCGCGTTCCTCATATCTTCTAGGACCGTAGATGACTTGGTTATTCTTAATCGCTTTCTCCCTACGCTGATTTTCCTGAGACCAATTCGCAAGAAAGGTTGTATAGCTAAGATCATTCACGAGGTCGTATTGCTGGGCTAAAAGCTGTTGCACTTTGACCTCTTTCAAACGGTCTAGGGCCAGCTGCTTGGCTCTCTCGATAGGCACCTCCCCCTGAAAGCTCGTCGTCCAGAAGGAGGCTGAGTCATCGGCGTTATATGTTTTCTTGAAATAGCCTGCAGTCTGCGCCTTCGCATCATTCAAAAAAAGCTGAAACTCGCGCTCATCGATCGGTACATCATTGATATAGGCGACTGTGGCATAAGAAGGACCTGCAAATGATGGATTCTGCCATTCCGTGCAGCCAGTTGTCACAAAGATAGACAGAAGAAATAAGATCACGATAGGCTTCATAATTCCCCTCCTCCATAGACAGGTTAGTTGTTTATTCCAGCCTTTCAGCCATTCGAAACACCCAATTGCCTTGTTGCACGGCATGACGAAGTTGAAATTGGATGCGATACAGGCTGTCGCCCCACACGCGCGTCAAGCTTTCGTCTGTTATCGTGATGTGCTCAAATACGGCCTCCCATTGTTCATGCTCATAAAAAAGAACGAGCTGATTGTTCGCCTGATCTTGCAAACGTATCTGGCCCTGCTCATGATGCTGGGGAAGTTGGCTCGACATCATGTGGAGAAGCACTTGATCAGTAGCCTCTGTAAGCAAGCACGATTCCCTCAGTTCAATGACTGGGTTCAGCCCTCTATGCAGCGTTAGACTGCGGTGCCAACTCTGCACACCCGCTTCAGTTGGATAAGCACTCGCTAGCTCTACCCCGAAACGGACAGTGTCCACGCTGTTCTCATAGGTGACGTCCTCCGCGCGGAAGGAACGGCCTTCCTTTTGCTCAAAACCGTTGATGACCGGAACACTATGATAGCCAGACTGCATCGTCCATATCTCAAATCGCTGTGGGCTAAACGTCTTCTGGGTATACGTCTCTACCCCGATATCAATCAAAAACGGCTTCCCATTCACATAAACCACAAAATGACCGATGTCATTATGGTTATGGCTTTCATCATTGTGACCGCCTTTGATTGCCACAAATAGGCCTTGTGATGAGCCTTCCAATTCCCTGGAGGCCATTACTTGCAGATTCGGAAGCCATACATCTTGATTAAGAGGGGGCGCGAGCGCTGTCTCCTTCTGAATATTGGCAAAGCTATGCAAGCTGATCATTTCTTGAAAAAAGGAAATGCCCTTCCCTCTGCGCTCAGGTACTTGATACGTGCGGAACCCAATCTGCCCCAAAGCACGTAGCTGATCATCCTGAATACGTGAACCGTACAAATGGATCATGCCGTAATCCTGTGAAGCAATCGCGGAGCCATCTGCGAAATTAACATAGTAATGACCGTCAATATTCATGTTGTAGACGAATTGTCCTAGCTTCTTAATCAAAGGTTGATCGTAGACCGACAGCACACCGTCCGAAGCACGATACAATAGTTCAAGATTGACTAACAGCATCCCGGCCGCTCTAGCCCAGTACGTTGAACCTTCATCGCACCCGCCATCCTCGAACTGTACCTCTACGTACCGATCTAAGCTGCGCAACACCTTATCGTAGAGCGCTGCTTTCCGCTCTGGCTCCATTTCCAGCAAGAGCAAGACTGTTAACATATTCGCATTGCACCACGGGTTCCAGTTGTTTACCTCTCGTTCCCCAAAGCCCATCCACCAGAAATCATTTCGAGCCGTGTAAGGAGCAATAATACGGCGTTCCAGTTCTACACCGATGCGTGCTCTAATGAGGGGAGAGATCTCATCTAGCTGCAACTTCAGCAAGTGAGATGTCCAAGCGAGTAGCGCTGCGGTTTCACCTGCGGATAAATCGAACAAATGTTCTTCTGAGTTAGAAAGAACATCTCCAGGCCGAAGGGATAAATAATGATGCGCCGGAGCGCACCACGTCGTCTGCTCACAGAGGAGCCAAACTACGTTCATAATTTCCCGCAGGAACCGCCCCTTGGCTTCGATGCATTCTGCGATCAGGAGTGTGCAAAGCCCATTGCGTCTTTCTGTTTCAACCGAATCGTAAGGCTTACGGCTTCCCTCTTCGAAATAGGCCATAAAGGAGGTCGCACGCAAAGATGGCCATTCGTAACCCAGGTACGACTCTGCTTGTGTCACCCAAGCTTGCTGTAAGTCGATGGACACGCCAGCCCAAGCCTCGCGATCATCGCGTGCTGGGAAAATGCGTCCCTCCATGCTTTTGCCTAAAATATGAGTTCTCACATCGGAAATGGTGATGAAATCTGTCAGCTTCATGTCGCTAAGTTCCTCCTTGTTGGGGTAAAGAAAAGACTGCCTCATTTGCAGTTTGGCTACGAATGTGACAGTCTTCTAATTTAGAGAAATGAATTCATTTGCAAACTATTTAATGACTTCGGTGTACTGCTTTTCAATCTCGTTTGCTCCAGCTGATCGTGCCTTTTTGACATAATCATCAAAGGAATCAACGGTTTGCTCGCCTGTAATGATCTTGATGTAATTTTCCGTCGTCAGCTTCTGTAAATCCGCTGTGTACTTGCCGGAAGCTTCTACGCTTGGCAGATAAGATGGCGGTGTGCCTGTTCCTTTCACTTTATCCGCGACGACATACTTCGCTTTGAATATCTGCTTCACTACATCCGGATTGTTCGTGTACATGCCGAAAGTGGAGACAGCGCGTTGTGCTGTTTCAGTTGGATTCTTGAGATTGGAAGCGACAGATCCGTCTGCGTTAATGACGTAGTCTTTGCCTTTGACACCGTAGTTAGCCAACATGTAATAGTCCTTGTCGGTGACCAGTGTATCTAGCATTTTCAAAATCGTATCTAACTTTCTCGGATCTTTCGCTGCATTCTTCGTAATTACAAGGGTTTCGTTGTTGTAGCCCCAAATGTTCGCGCCGTAGGCTTTGCCATCTGGACCTTTAATCGCTTTCCCGAGTGACCACGTTTCGTCGAATTTGGCATCCGGCTTCACTTTCATGAATTCTTGATAAACCGGGCCGCCTTTATCCCCTTCTGTAAGCGGCGGTGTCCAGTGATAATACATCACGTTGCCCGTCACACCGACACGGTTGTTAATGAAGGCATGGGAAGTCGCCCAATAACCGCCTTTATTCTCACCCGTAACGAACTCAGGATCGATGACGCCGTCTTTGTACCATTTGGCCAGCAGCTTCAGGCCTTCTTTCATCTCTGGTTGGATCGCATCCATCGTCACTTTGTTATCCTTGACGGTATACCAGAGTGCGGAGTAAGGCGTTGTCCCTTTAATGACGTCTGTCGGAATCGGTCCAAATGCGCCCAGCACCGTTTGCATGGCTGTACTGGACAAGCCATAGGTGTCTTTTTTGCCATTTTTATCAGGGTCATTATTCGTAAATTTGTAAATGGCATCTTCAAACTCAGACAATGTTTCAGGTACTTTGGTGATGCCGACGTTTTTGAGCCAATCGGTGCGCCATACAAGGCTGGTTGGATAGGTGCCGTCTAGTTGGAAAGCGGACAGGCCATAGTTTTTGCCTTTGTACATGCTGGAACGGAAAGCTGACCCTGAAGTGTCATTGTCCATGATTAATTTGTAGTAGTTCGGTGCTTTCTGCTTGATCGTATCTACTGGAATTTCAGCGGCTACCCCACTGTCCACGAGTTTGGATAATTCGAAGCCTTTCAGCCTCAAAATATCCGGAATTTCTCCCGATGCCATGCGGACGTTGAACACTTCACTGTATTTCTGCGAATCCGCGGTCCAGACATTGATTTTTGCATTAAAACGTTTGGACACTTCCTGTATGATCTCTGAATTCGCATCTGGTGCTACATCGTTGATGTTATAGCCTGCCCATTCAATTGTTACTGGTGCTTCATTCTTCGCTGCTGCTGTTGCTGTTGTACCTGTTGCTGCGGGTGCTGGGGTGGTACTTGTCGTACTGCTCTCTGTGCCGCTGCTGCATGCTGCCAAACTCCCTACTAATAAAGCTGCGCTCACCAAGCTGCCTACATGACGAATTGCTTTACGCTTCATTTTTAGACCCTCCTAGACATGTATGTTAGTGAACCATCCCCTGTGAGGGGGCTGGGATTAACCTTTTAATGAGCCAATCATGACGCCTTTGACGAAATACTTTTGCAGGAAAGGGTAAACAACAAGCAGTGGAATCAGGGATACCATGAGTGCAGCCATTTTCATCGTGTCGGTGTTCGCATAAATCGTATTCGCTGCCTCAACAGCCTGTGGCTCAGAGCCTTCAAACATAATTTTGCGCAACACAAGCTGCAGGACCGCTTTCTTCGAATCCTTGAGATAAATCATGGCGTTAAACCATTCATTCCAATGGTAGACCATCGTCCACAGACCTACTGTAGCAAGGATCGGGATGGAAATCGGCAAGATGATGCGCGTTAGAATAACGAACTCATTCGCCCCATCGATACGGGCTGACTCTTGAATCTCCTCGGGTAAGGACATAAAGTAATTGCGGATAATCAGCATGGTAAAAGTATTAATTGCGACAGGCAGCACAAGCGCCCATACGCTGTTATAGAGACCGACGCCTTTGACAATCAAGTAAGTCGGGATCAAGCCACCGCTGAAAAACATCGTGAATACCATGAAAATCGTCCAAAACTTGCGATGCACCAAATTCTTTTTGGACAAGGGATACGCTGCTAGAATCATTAGGGTCATGGAGACGATAATACCTAGAATCACGCGAACGAATGTATTCTGGTACCCCGTCCAGATTTGCTGATAGGCCAGAATTTTGCGATAGCCATCCCAATCAAATTTGAGCGGAATCAGATGAATACCGTAACTGCTCACCACTTCTGGTGGACTCATCGACACTGTGACGACCTGCATGAAGGGGATAATGGTCAGCACACTTAGCAGAATGAGCGTTGTATAGACAATCGTATCAATTAAGAGATCTTCAAAGGTTCGTTTCTTTTTCTTGCGTGTCGTTACCATTTTTTTGAAATCACCTACCATAAGGAATAGTCATTGGTTTTCTTTGCGACATAATTGGTGAGCAAGATGAGGAAAAAGGCAATGATGTTTTTGAATAAACCGACAGTTGTTGCGAAACTGTAATCGCCTTTCACAAGCCCTATCTGATACGTATAGGTGGAAATCACATCACCAACGGAGAGTACGGAGGCATTGAGCAAGTTGTAAATTTGATCAAAATCATCATTAATGATGCCGCCTACTGCAAAAATGAACATGATGGTTACGACTGGCATGATGGATGGCATCGTGATGTTCCATATTTTCCGGAGACGTCCCGCCCCATCCATATCTGCCGCATCATATAGCTCTGGATCAACACTTGTGATTGCAGCAAGATAGATGATCGTTGACCAACCGACTTCCTTCCATATGGAGGAGAGAACTAGGATCGACCGAAAGTAGGTCTCACTCGTTACGAAGAGGATCGGTTTATGGCCAAATTCCATGATGATCGCATTGATCAAACCTCGTGTCGGTGACAGAAATTCGATCACAATACCACCAAGAATTACCCAGGAAATGAAATGCGGTAAATAGGTGATGGTCTGAACGGCTTTCTTGAAGAAAACTAGGCGTACCTCATTCAATATGAGACAGAGAATAATCGGTGCTGGAAAGCCAAAAATCAATTTATACGTAGAGATGATAAGGGTATTCTTCAGTACCGGTAAGAAATACAGACCCGTGAATAGCTCCTTAAAATGATCTAACCCTACCCATTCGCTCCCTGCGACGCCCTTAAGTGGATAGTAATTCTGAAAGGCAATAACAATTCCATATAAGGGGGCGTAGTGGAAGATGAGATAGTAGGCAATGACGGGTATTAACATGAAGAAAAAATATTTTTGTTTCCAATACAGCTTGATAGCACGTTCTTTATTGATCTGCGGTTGCACGCGCTGCTTTGCTTCCCGTGCTGCGATGATTGCGTTGCTTTCCATGCCATGCCTCCTGTTCCGAAGTCTTGTGTGCTGTGCAATTTGATTTGTTTTGTTTTGATGCCCTTATCGTACGGCCTATGCACGGAGATCGACAACGCCCAATAACTTTACGGAAGTGCTGTTTTTTTTACGTCTTCGTGAGAATCATGGATTCGTGGCGTGTTTCTGCTGTGGGATGACAGATATTTTTACCTGTGTTGTTTTTTTGCTTTCTAGGGCAAAGAAAAAACTGCCATGCATAGTGCATCGCAGCTCTCGTAGGGAGGACTAGCTTTCGAGGCTATCTCGATAGCTTTTGGGCGTACACCCGAAGTTCTCTTTAAACACATTTGCAAAATAACGAGGACTCGTATAACCGAGCTTCGCAGCGATCTCTTTAATCGATAAGTCCGTTTCTCTGAGGAGGCTTTCTGCGTGTTTCATTTTGATACCAGCCACATGCTCGGAGAAATTCGACCCCATAACGGATTTATAGATCCGACTCACATAGCTCGAGTTCATATGAATGCCTTCGCTTAATGAAGAAAGGGAGATCTCGTTATAAATGTTCTGCTCAATGTAGGCAAGGATCTGACGTTCTAGCGCGGTACCTGGGTCATCATTGGTCGCAGTGGTAGTGTTGTACTCCATAATTTGCACAGCCACACCAGTGAGCCAGTCCGTTAAATCAGCAACATTGTCCATTTTTCGGCCATAATCCCGAATGTCATAACCAAGGAATCGCTCTAAATCAATATCCATTGAAATCGCGGTTGTCCGGATAATTGAAATCGCATCAAACACCGTATTGCGGCAGTAATCAATATGATACCTGCCCGAAACTAGCGCTTTCCGTAATATATCCAGAATCGAAGTCACCATCTCCTGATTCCGATTACGTACTGCGACAGACAGCTGCTCGATAATTTGCAGGCCACTTCCGTGCTCTTTGCGTTGTGCGATGGCGAGGTCTTCATAAGCGATGCATGATTCCGTTGGCATGATGAAGGCATAGTTCAAACACTCGCATGCTTCTGTGTAGGATTGTGCGATGTTGGCGTAGGCATGGTCGTACTCACGTCCGAAGCCGAGTACAAATCTCCCTATCATCTGCTGGCTGATACTGCTGTGAATTTGCTCCTTATCCAATTGGTGCGAATAATTGAGTATCACAATAATATGCCCAGCGTTATCCATGGTCGAATTTAGTTTATAGTTACCAAGTTCTTCAACATGCTGCAGCATACTGTATTGAATCATCATCTCGTTCTTCAGGCCAATTCCCTCTGTACCGAAAACCTTAAGAGCCATACAGGCTGTTTTCTCACCGTCAAAATGAAGCTGAAGCGTTTTCTCCATATTCGCTACTTGTGGATCGGTCTGATCGAGATCCCCTTGCAGCAGCCGCATGATGAACTTATCGCGAATAATTGGTTTATTCGTCTCCATTTGATGATTCAAATCAGTAATCGTATGGGATACGCGGTCGATCACCTGATGAAGCATCGTGTACTCGTTCTTCGCATGCTTCTCTTCGCCATCTGAACTTCCTAAATTGCGAATGGTTTGAATGATGCTGCGCAATGGTTTATTCGCCCAGTGGGTCATGTATATCGAGAAAAGCAAGCTTACCGTGAGCAGGCCGATCGTTGTGATCAGCAAATAGTTCTTGAGCTGCTTGGATTTCTGATACAGGGTATCTATCGAAATGACGGATACGTATTTCCAATTGTTATACTTGGATTTGGCGTAGGATACGACGCTTTGAACGCCGTCGACGGAAGCTTCGAATGTACCTGATTCTGGTTGCTGAAGGAGCGTCGTTATGTAATCCTTCTGATTCAAATTCTGACCAACGAGTTGGCTATCGCTATGGACGAGTACTTTTCCTGTTTCATCTACAATGAATAATACTTCTCCATCTGTCGGAGAGGATTGAATGAGATTGTGAATCGCACTCTCTTTGATGTTAATGGCAACGACAGCTTGCCGATTCGCGAGGCTATCGATCAACGGAATATTGGATAGATAGGTGATCACTGTCGTATTCGATGGCGTGGTTACACGAGGGGGCAACCACCGATTGGGAGTATTCATCGTACGCAGGAAATTAATCCATGTTTCATCTAAGCTTTTGAGTGAGCCTGCCGAATCCAAGTACGAACTATATTTATCATTAATGTACACGTTTCCCGCTGTATACCACACTTCAACGGATTGCAAGAAGTTCAACTTGTAAGGGATGTCCGTCAAAAAGTTGCTAACCTCAGCAATCTTGTAGCCATTGCCGCTAATATCGTGTGTGAGCGGATAAGCGAGTACTTCATTACTTGGAATATCGGAGAAATAAATATTCACCAACCGGATGACACGATCTAAGATTGTTTCGTCCACAGCATATTTCAGCTTGCTGACATCTTGTGTGCTTTGTCTATTGATTTCTTGATTATAGGCGGTAGAGAAATAGTGGATATAAAAGAGCTGAGGCGCTAAGGAAAGAATGATCACAAGCAAGATGTTGAACAAGAGGATTCGTGAGTAGATAGTGCTCATCCTAGCTCGGATGTTAAACATGTAAGATGGAGCACCTCCTTGCAAGGTGGGATGAATGATGGCAGATCGGGAGCGTGATAAAGCGTTTTCAAACATTAATTCTACTATATCATAAATTTGAGGCTTGTCATGAGTGATTAATGGTCGGACGGGGAGTTACTGGCGCGTTAGAGCGTGGAGTTGATGGAGGCATGGAGAAATGTTGGGATATAAGACCCTTTTGAGGTCTTATTGAGGTGAATCCAGGACTGGGTCAGCTATGTGCTGTGCATTGAGCATCGGAGTAAGTGTTAGTCCGATATTTCCGAATTAAAACGAGGATACCTCTCACAAAAGCACAAATAGTCAGAATCTGCTGAACTATTTACCCAGTTTGGTTAAGAAGAGTGCGTTTGGGTCTATTTAGTTAGGCTATTTAGGACTAATGAAGATATGTTGGCGCAGACAGTGAAATTAATTCGATAATGTCGGACTAATGAGTCTCGAAGAGGAGTAATCTGAGCAAAGTCCAGCCTAGAATACGGCTTTCTAATTTATGGGGGGAGCTTTTGAAGACTGCCACGCAAAAAAGAGCCAAGAATGACTCTTGGCCCTCAATATTTAATACACATTTAAGACAGCAGCTGTCCTGCAACTACTTCCACGGCGTTAATGTAAACATGCGAATCTACGGATTCTGGATGCTTCATCCCTTTGACAACTAATCGAATCTCCGTCTCTGTCTCAGGATCTAAACTAGACACACTATAAACTGATTTGCGGAATCCAGTTTGTTGTCTATACGTATCAACTGTACCTTGATAAGTGCCATTCAGGTAAACATCGAAGAATCCACCGTCTGCGCATTTCTTCCCAATAATGCTGGCAGCTTCACCCTTGAATCGGAATGATAATTCAGCTCCAGCTGCACCTGATTTGGCCAGTGTTCGAGCGTAGACGTTCCAATCACCATCAGCACGATCCCACTCACCTGAATAATGAATGGCTAGATTTGTGTTTAGGTAGCGCGTACACGACACAGGAGAAGATTCCCTAATGGGTTCGATCCGCAATCCACGGAAGGCGTGACGATGATAGCTGCTTAGGAGCGCAGCATGGCCGCTCGGAATCTCGCTATCTGTATACTCAAACAATTGCTCACCGTTCCAATAGGCTTTGATGGTTTTGCCTTCAAATGCCAGCTCCAAGGCGTACCAGGCTTGCGGATCCAAGGCGGATGTGTCTCCCTGCAAAAGGGGATATTTCCCTTTCATCAGCTCATACCGCCCTGTATGTCGCATGCGCAGCCAATAGCCTTCCGGCGGCTCATTGCTTTTGGATGTATAGCTGATGCGGCCGCCTAATCCGATATAGCCTGCCTGCTGCTCCAGCTGGACCTCTACCGACAAACGATAGTTAGTCCATTCTAGGCTGCCGAAGAGCGTATAGGGTTCGGGTGTTCGACGATACGTCCAGTCAATCGGGATTTGCTCTTCCTTCACTTGCTGCCGAAGGATTAGGCCCCCGTCATCAGAATTCGGCTCGAATTCAAATGCGCCTCCTTGATCGGACAAGTACTTCGGATTGCCACTGGGACGACCATCCGTGAAGTCATCACGATACGGAAGTGGGAATGTCGTTTCCGCTGTTATGCTGAGTTCTTCATCGCCTTTACGCTGCCCAGTTGTCGTTGTGATCGTATAGATGGCATATGGCTCGGCTGTGAATTGATACGGGCCATCCGACTCCAGATGTGTAGCAACCAGTTGAAAATGAGCATGTTCGGTTGTCTTCCAGATATACAGCTTCCGATCGGTATTTCCGGTGTCGAATTGGTAACTACATGACGCTGGTCCATTGTTAAGCACGACGATAGAGATATCCTTCGTGTTGGGATCGGTCAGTGTCACATAGCCGCCTGTCTCCAATTGTCCACATGCGTCATCGAGATAGATCCAGCCATGCTGCATGAACTGCGTGAAATGCGCAATCACCCAGAAACCAGGGTCGATCCGGTAATGCCCGGACCATGGCCAAGTGGCAACTAAGATGCCTTTGTAATTGAATGGCGTGTTCTCGTACTCGGCCTCCAATAATGGATGCAGCTCGTATTTCACCATCTTGCCATCGACATACATGTCGATGATGCGCTTGCCGATATGCAGAGCACCTCGGCTAAAGCTGTGGCGGAATGGCGCGAGATCCTCGCTTAGCCATAGCGATTTCCCGCTGACCTTGGCCGTCTCCGTGCTGTCCTGGCGATAATGCACGCCATAAGCGTGCACCGCATCGAACAGCTCCGGATCCTCGGCCGCATGGTCGGCTATATCCCAGCCATGGTCGCTATCGTCAGCGACCAGCTTGATATGGCCGAAGCCTTCCCGCTTGAGGCCAGGGACCAGCGTATTCACCGTCCAGTCGCGACTGAATGCGCCCTCATTGATATCCGGACCGAGGAAATCGAATTCGAGTCCGTATTCATCCCTTGCTCCGCGCAAAAAGTTCAAGTAATACGCCAGCTTATCCTCATCGTTCTGAATCCAGAGCGGCGTCCCCCAGCGCAACGCGTCTAGCAGCAGCGCTGGGTTAATCGCCTTAGCCAGCTTAGCGATCGGCAGCCCGTAGCCTCGCGTAATGTCAAAGTCCGTTCGACTCCGCATATGCGAAGGCTCGGTACCCGCCGAAGTGTTCACATCGGAACCCAGCTCCACCTTCAAATGCTGTAAGCTAACCCCATACATCGGCTTAAACAATAAATCCATAATTTCGTTACGCTGCTGCTCCGGATAATCCATAAGCAGCTTTGACATGCCGTTGCTCGTAATGCCGCCAATGCCTTCAAACACTCGGCCCTGCTTGGCATCCACGCACTTAATGACTCGCGTCTGATTTTCCATCGTAGTTCCCCTTTACTGGGCAGATCGCTCTGATGCGTCTGCCCCCCTAAGGATTATTTTTTAATTTCACTCATAATTTGTTTATACTTCTGATCCTGCTGCTTCGCGATTTCATACATGTCCTTCGCTAAGAAAGCACTATCTTTCTGCGTTGCGTACCAGTTGGCCATCCACTCTTCGACTTTCTTACCATCTGCTTTTTCCCAAATGCTGATCGCTTCTTTCATCGCATCTTCGGTGGAGTATTTATCGCCTTCCACGATGGATTTGGCCCAAACCGTTCCATTCCCAGCACCAACCATGCTATTCACTTGTTTATCTGTGTTCGTCACAATCGTTGCAAGGTCTTTCGGCAGCTGCGGCATATGCTCCGAGTGCGTCAATTCTGCGTAAGGCAGATCGAACGTTAGGTAAGTATCACGCAGCAATTGGTAGTAATCCTGCACACGCGGGTCACTCTTATACTGAACCGCTGCTGTGGAACATTTATTAAAGCGCAAGCCTGTATTCGTCAGCATTTTCATATAAACCGTGATATCGCTAACTTCTTTCTTAAATTTGTCGGCATCGATAATTTGTGCGCAACCGTCAACTGTTTTCGTATGAACGCCTTCCGTTCCATTATCGAGAACATCAGCTGTAGAATCTTTCGCCATGAAATCAATATATTTCATCACAGCGTCTGCATTTTTCGTGGAGGCCGCAACGGCACCTGTCATTTGCACCGGATTTTCCAACGAAGGCGTATAGCGTCCGAATGGACTTGTCGGGAACGGCATCAGCGTCATCGTTGCAGTCGGCACGTTCTTTTGAAGCGGATCTAGAAACTGTGACACGATATCCTGCGGTGTATTAAAGTTCGGTGAAATGATGCCAACTTTACCTGTGATAAAGTCTTGTTTGGCCTTCGCCATATTTTTATCGTTGAAAAAGTCCTTATCTACAATGCCTTCACTGTACAGCTTTTTCTTAAAATCTGTCGCAACCTTAATGTTTTCCCAGCTGTACGTCAACTTGCCGTCTTTGACAACCCAAGGCTTAATCGCATAGAACATTTGGTTGATTGTGTATTCCATGGAGCCAGCCAAGGCGATACCAAACGTATCCTTTTTACCATTGCCATCTGGATCCTGTTCCGCAAAAGCCTTCGCAACCTTATATAAATCATCCGTTGTTTTCGGCATGTCGAGACCGAGCTTCTTCAACCAGTCTGTACGGATAATGACGCCACGAAGCGGATTCACCCATTGAATATGGCCAACTTCATAGAGCTTGCCGTCTGGCTTGGTGCCAGCTTTACGGAGCAGTGGATTTTGCTCAAGCAGCTTTTTGTAATCTGTGGAACTCTTAGCAATCAAATCATCCAGAGGCAGCAGTTGCTTCTGCTCGTACAAGGGGTTTCTGATCGTTGGATCAAATACCATCAGGAGGTCTGGAGCAGAGCCGGAGGCGAACATGACATTCGTTTTTTCTTTAATTTGGGCAAAAGAAACCGCTGTGAATTTCACATTCTCAGGCCCTTTTTCGTTGATCCATTTGGTCCAGCGATTGGACTCATTGGTTCCTTCATCTTGGGAAACACGTCCGGTGTCGTAAGCGGTTACGGTAATGTCTTTGCGAACCTCTGGCGCTTTGGTTGGTGCTGCTGACACTGATGACGATGCCGCTGGTGATGCAGTAGAAGTGCTTCCCTCATCCTTGGAACAGCCGATAACCGTTAAAGCAAGTACAGCCGTTCCCGCTAAAGCAAGCTTCACTTTCATATTTCTCATGTCTACATACCCCTTTCATATATGAAACGCTTGATAAGCATGGTGAATCCGATACTGGATGAATCTAACCTTTTACAGCGCCGAGCATAACACCTTTCACGAAATACTTTTGCAAAAAAGGATAGATCACGATCATCGGCAGCATCATAATCATGACACTTGCCGCCTTCAAGGATTCCGGCACAACTTCCACTTGGGCGCCTGTTAAAACAATCTCCTGCAGAAGCTGCTGATTTTGAATCATATTTTGGACAAGGACCGCCAAATTATATTTCGCGGATTCATTGATATAAAGCATCACATTGAAAAATGAGTTCCAATAGCTGACCGCATAAAATAGCGTGATCGTCGCCAGTACAGGCTTAGATAATGGCAAAATGATTTGCAGCAGCTGACGCCATTGCCCGCATCCATCCATTTTCCCCGCTTCTTCCAGCTCATCTGGAATGTTCTCGAAGTACGTTTTCATGACGAGCATATTGTATGTATTCACGAGAGCGGGAATCCATAGTGCCCAGTAACTGTTCACAAGTCCGAATGTTTTCACAATGAGATAAGTGGGAATCATTCCACCGGTAAACATCATGGTAAAAATCAAAGCCAAGGTCACATAGCGTCTTCCGGGAAATAATTTGCGTGACAACGGGTAAGCCGTCAGTATGGTTACTAGCATACTTAGCGCAACACCCACGACAGTGATCACAACACTATTTCTAAAGGCAGATAGCATCCGTGTCCCTTCAATCATCGACGTAAAGGCATCCGTATTCCAGCCAACCGGCCAGAACGTGACTCTGCCTGAAAGGATTTCCTGCGTATGACTAAGTGATAACGAAGCTATATGCAGCAAAGGGAGCAAACACGTCAAGGCGATCAGCGCTAGTAAACCATAATTAAGTCCGAAAAAGAGGCGGTCTCCGAAGGACGTTCTCATGTTTTTATGTCACCTCCACTTTTAAAATAATCCATGTCCGAAACGCCGGGCCAGCGCATTAGCAGAATAGACAAGTACAAAGCCTACAACGGATTCGAAAAACCCCATTGCTGCCGTCAAGCTAAATTGCCCGCCTTGAAGTCCCACGCGATACATGTAGGTCGAGATGACCTCGGAGACATTGGCGTTTAATGAATTTTGCAACACATACACATGATCGAAACCAATCTCCATTACCTTACCTAACTGTAAAATGAGCAGAAGGACGATCGTTGTGCTAATCCCCGGAATCGTCACATAACGAATCTGCTGCCATTTGTTCGCACCGTCGATATTGGCTGACTCATACAGAGAAGGATCGATGGCCGTCAATGCTGCCAAGTAGATAATGGCGTTAAACCCCATTTCCTTCCATACACCTGAAGAGATAAACACAGCGATCCAACTCTTCGTATTGTATAAGAATGCGAAGGGCTCTCCGCCCGAAAGCTTGATCCAGTTGTTTAGGGTGCCTGATTCAATCGATAGGATTGAGATGATCAAGCCACCCACAATGACCCATGAGAAAAAGTGAGGCAAATAGAGAATCGTCTGCACGATCCGTTTGAACCACATTCGACGAGCTTCATTCAACATGATCGCAAGCGCAATTGGAATGGGAAACCCACAAATAATCGTTAAACCGCTTAGTACAAGTGTGTTGCGGATAATGTCCAACGTCTGGTCTTGTTTAAACAAGGTTTCGAAATTGTTCGTCCCGATCCAAGGGCTGTGAAGAATACCGTCCGTGAAATTGTAGTCTTTGAAGGCAATGACAAGCCCTCCCATCGGCAAATATTTAAACAGCACATAGAACAATATGCCGGGAATCAACATGAGAATAAGCGGTAAACTTTCTTTCCAGCGAAGACTAGATTTGGCTTTCACTTTACGCAGCTGATTCGGCAAGACTGTGGTATGTATCTCCGAATTTGGGTTCATTGTATCTCTCCTTTCTACTTCTTATTATAGAAGGAAAGTTTCAAACCTACCTTGAATCTGATAAGCAATACCTCGAAAATTATACGGAGATTAAGGAGTAAAAAGAGAAGGCACGCAGCGAATTGCGCTACATGCCTTTGACTTACTGCTGAACTAGCCCATCTTCCGATATTCACTCGGCGAGCAATGCACCCACGTTCGAAATACGGTGGTAAAATAGTTCGGATCCTCGTAGCCGACCGATTCGGCAATTTCGGATATTTTCATATTCGTATTGCTTAACAGAATTTTCGCCTTCTCCAAACGGAACTTCGTTAAGTAGTTGGTATAGCTTTCGCCCGTTTCTTTTTTGAAAAGGTTGCTAAAGTAGCTCACACTGAGATGTACATGCTGGGCGACATCATGAATGGAGCAAGCTCCCTCGTAATTTCGCTCCATATAGGCGATGGCTTTATCCAGTAAATTGACATTTTTACCGGCTAGCCACGAATTCAACTGCCACATAAAGGCCTGTATCTGTTTGGATAACCACTCCGCGACTTCGGTGGATAATCGAATGGGCTGCAGCGCCTCAATCCACTCCCCGAGCCCCTTCTCTTCGGCGTCCTCTCCATCCAAGGCCCGCTTACTTGCTGCGGCAAGTGCCAAGGCCGTGCTGAGTCCCTCGATTTTAGCATCGTTCACATTCATCTCGGTCACTTGCCGGAGATGCATCTCCAAGTATTCACGCAGCTGCTCTGTTTTTCCCTGTACGATGAAGGACATCACTTCGGTTTGGATACTTTTGCTCCGAGCAACATGATCAGGGATCTGCAGTTCCGCTTTGCCGCTCCCCTCATAAGAAGCGAAATGACCATATAAAGGGCGTATGCTCTCATAAGCTTCTGACTGGAGTGTTAAGCCGAGCAGGCTTTGTGTGGATGCCACCAACCCAAGCTCGAAGGAGGTGAGCGAGTAAGATTTATCGGTCAGCACAGCGAAAACATCATGCTTCACATTCGTAATGCTGCCAGATAACTGCGAGATGGTGAGCCATTCCTTCATCATATTCAGTAAGGCAAATTGCAGCAGTCTCGCATCTTCGCGCCGATAGCTTTTGGATGACGGTGTGTAAGTGTCGACTGTAAATACCAATAGCTGTCTACTCTCACAGGTCATTTGCAGACGTGCCACTGCATCTTCATCCATCGGGAGGCCTACCAGCCATGACTGAATTTGATGCTCGAACAAGCGATTTTGCTCTAGTTGACTGCGTTCAGCCTGCTCTTGGCGCTCCGCATACAAACGATAAGCTTTCTCCAGTGGAGGTACCAATTCTTGAGCGGAGATTGGCTTCAGCAGGAAATCAATGGCCCCATAGCGTAGCGCCGCTTGTGCAAATTCAAAATCCTTATGCGCTGTCAGCACCATCACGTCGATTGAGCGGTCTAACTCAGAAATGCGCTGGCAAAGCTCGACGCCGTCCATTTCGGGCATGCGAATATCTGTAATGACCAGATCCGGCTCAAGCTCTTCGATGAGAGATAAAGCTTGCACACCGTTCTCAGCCTCACCAATGACAGTCCAACCGGCATGGCTTGCTTCGATCATTTTAGACAAGCCCCTGCGTATGAGATGCTCATCGTCTACAAGTAACAGTTTCCCTTTCATCGCTGCCGACTTCCTTCCATCTGGGTTTGAACGGGGAGTATTAGTTTCATCGTCGTGCCCGCATTAGGTTCACTGTGGATAACTAATCCATACGGAGAACCATACATAAGACTGACACGTCTGATCACGGTTTTCAGTCCAATTCCACCAGTGGCACTGTTTGGCTCCTCTAGCCTGCGATGCTGCAGCTGCATGATTGTCTCTATCTGCTCCTGTGTCATGCCTCGACCATTATCACTAATTTCAATACATAATAAGAATTGATCAATGTAGACCTTGATGCGCAGAATGCAGATTTTGGACATTTGGGCAAAAGCGTGCACGAAAGCGTTCTCCACCAGCGGCTGCAAAATGAGCCGAATCACTGGAAGCTGCTCCGCTTCCTCGTCTACTTGAATGAACGTCTCGAGCCTGCCGCCAATCCGTACACTTTGAATATGGATATATTTTGTAATATGTTCGATCTCATCTTTTACGGTTGTATGTGCATTTGGATTCTGTAGTGCATAGCGCAGCAGCCCAGACAAGGAAAGCACCAACTGAGCCGCCTGTTCGTCATTCTCACCCAGGTACAGCTTCATATGAATCGTATCCAAAGTGTTATAAAGGAAATGAGGATTCAGTTGCGCTTGCAGCGCTGTAAGCTCAGCTTCCCGCTCATTCAACTTACGTTCATACACTTCCTCAACAAGCGACTCAATATTCGCTGCCATTTCATTAAAGCTATGGCCTAGAAACGCGAGCTCGTCTTGGGTCGAGATGCGAATCCGCGTATCGAAGCGGCCGCTGCGGAGCTTTTTCATCCCCGTAACTAACGTGTGAAGGGGTTTGAGCAATCTTTTGCCCGTGAAGAAAATGAGTAAAGAAGCTAGTAATATACTGACAAGACCTGAATAGAGGGCGATTTGGAAAATAACCTGACTCTTCTCGTTAATGGACTTCAGTGATAAGGTGCTGATGAGTGTCATCCCGGAGTCTTGCGTCTTATTGCGACTAACGAGGATCGACTCTCCATTCGACTTCACAATTTGGGAGTCTGGTACGTGTAACAGGTCCTCTAACGTAAAGTTGCTATTAGGCTTCACATTTGTATACACGACTTTATCATTACTATCGAGCAAGATCACCTGCGCATTCTCACCTTTGGCTAATTCATCGAGAATCGAACCAAAGATGGATTGATCGTAAAATAAAATCAGGTTGCCGTAGAGCTCTTGCTTCTTGTTCTTCATATAGCGTGCCGCCGAGATCACGTTGCGATAGCCGGAGCTTTCGATGCTCGATATTTTCAGAGGCTGCCACACCAGCTCACCGTTAGATCCCTCTAAGGAGCGAAGAACTGCTGCATAGTTGGCATCACTGAGGGGGATGACGGTACCTGCATTATTTTCAAAAAAATAGCCGGAGCCTTTCGTATTGTACACATACATGCTGGAAAGCTTGGGTTCATCAATCGAGATCTGATTCAGCAGCTTCGTCAGCTCGTCCTGATCGAGTAATCGGTTGTAGAAAGTATCATCGGCACGCTCTGCTGAGCGCCTAAGAATATCTTCGATGTAGGGATGGAATACGATATAATTCGTCGCTTTATATAGATTCTGAATTTGTGTTTCGACACGAGCAGTTGCTTGCTCATTGGCCTTAGCGAACTGTTTGCTAATTTCCGTCGTAAAAAGTTTGAGATAAACGGTATAGGTGGCATACCCAGAAATGAGGAAGATCACCATGATCAACACGGATAACGAGGCGATGAGTTTAAACGATAAATTCTTCTTGAACATGTGCACACCCCCGTACACGTATTATAGCTTACAGGAGATTCTAACGCCTCGAAAATCATACGTTTTCTCTCGAAAATTATATAGAAAAACCTCTGGTACAAGTACCAGAGGTTATCATATGTTACCCATTCATTTGCACGAATTATTTCTTCGCAGTTGCGTACCAATCGTTTACTTCTTTGAAGCTTGCATCTCCGCCTGAAGTTTTGAATTTCGCTTGGAATGCTTCAAGACCTGTAATCGCTTCAGCACCAAAGATTAGTTTCGTTGTGTAGTCGTTAACCATTGTGTTCAGCTGTTGGAAATTTTTCGAGAATTCAGGTAAGTAAGGAGCAAAGCCTAATGGATCTATGATTCTCGAATTTGCTGGTTGGATTGTGTTCATGAAGTTCCATGCATCGAACAAACGCATATCTTTACGAACACGTGCTTGCCAATAAGTCGGATAGATTCTATCGTCTGTACCCGTCAAGAAGTTGTTAGCTTGATTGCGCTCATCTGTGAAGATTGGAAGAATTGGTGTATAAGCGCCATCTTTTAACGTGAAATGTTTATTTTCTTCGCCAATCGCCATTGTTCTGAACGTATCTTTTTCAAGCTTAGCGTTCATCCACTTGATCGCATCTTCCGCATGTTTCGAAGATTTAGGAATGAACGTAATACGATCGAAGCCTGCAGAAGCACTTAAACCCATTTTTCCATCTTTACCTTTTAACGTTGGAATATAAGTTGCTTTAGCTGTAGGGATATTTTTGATCAAGGCATCATTAATGGTAGGTACATCAGCCCAGTGAAGCATGATAACACCTGCTTTACCGCTTGAGAATTTCTCTTTGGCTGTTGCATCTTTATTAGCAGCGAACTCTTTATCGAGCAAGCCTTGTTTGAACAGATCACCAACAAAGTTCACGTAATCTTTATAAGCAGGATCCAACACGCGCGGTGTTAGCTTGCCGTTCACATCATTCCAGAAGTTCGCGATGCCAAATGCACCAGCGATGTTAGGGATAATTGGAGCTTCACCTTTGACGGTTAAAGGGATATTTTTATCACCGTTTCCGCCAGGATCTTTTTCTTTGAACGCTTTAAGAACAGCAACAAGTTCGTCTGTTGTTGTAGGCGCTTTCATACCTACTTTGTCAAGCCAATCTTGACGAATGTACAAACTTTCACCAGCAAATGGCGTTGTTTTTGTTGGGACTGCATACAGTTTTCCATCTATTTTGGCAGCTTCTAAGGCAGTAGGATCAATGGCTGCTTTAATGTTCGGTCCGAATTTGTCGATTAGCGGGCCTAAGTCTGTTAGAGCACCTTTTTTAGCATAATCCGCATATAGGGCTTTGAAGTCAGTTGATCCGACAGTTGTAATTGCATCATACGGCTCACCAGATGCAATCAAAATGTTAAGTTTGTCTTGTGGCTTATCTTGTGGCAACATATCATATTGCACTTTATAACCTGTTGCTTGTTCTAGGTATTTAGCTACTGGATATGTGTTATAATCATCCTTTTGCCAAATTTGAAGCGATTTCAATTCTGGCTTTGGTCCAGCTGGAGCAGTACTTGCGGCTGCTGTGCCAGCAGGTGCTGGTGTGCTGCTACCTGTATCCGTGCTTTTGGAAGCACAACCGACAAGAGATGTTACAGATAAGCTCGCTGCTACAGCTAGAAGCATCATTTTCTTTTTGTTTTTTAACATGTGTGTAAACCCTCCCTAGTCTTGTGTTTAATATATCATTAAACCCTTGATGATAACATCAAGGGCGTTAATGCAAATTCACCCTTTTACGGACCCAATAAGTACACCTTTGACAAAATGCTTTTGCAAATATGGATACACGAGCAACATCGGGATAATCGAAGCGATTACGGTTGCAGCTCGAATGCCTTCCGGTGATACGTTCATCATATCGTCGACACTTTTGAGCGCCGCACTGGAGCTGTCAGCATCCATGACGATATCACGCAAGTAGAGTTGCAGTGGCTTAATACTTGAGTCATTGATGTAAAGCATTGGATGGAAATAGTCATTCCAGAAATAAACCGCATAGAAAAGTGCAATCGTTGCGATTACCGGTACGCTTAAAGGAATAATGATCCGCCATAGAATCGTGAAATTTCGAGCGCCATCCATTTTGGCTGATTCTTCAAGTGCCTCTGGCAAGGATTCATAATAACTTTTGATAACTAGCATATTGAATACACTAATCAGTGCTGGAAGCATCAGTGACCATAAGCTATCGATGAGATGCAACTGTTTCATTAGCAAGTAATTTGGAATAATACCGCCGTTAAACATCATCGTGAAAATAAACAACACCATAATGATGGAAATACCGGGAAGATGTCTTTTGGACAAAGGATAAGCTGTTAGTGCCGTTACTACAATCGCAAGCACTGTACCTACAACCGTGATCAAGAGTGAAATCCAAATCGAGCTAAGGAACTGGCTGGAGGACACAACATACTTCATCGTATCCAGCTGGAAGCCAACTGGGAAAATCCCTACTTTACCCGATACAACAGCCGATTCATCACTGATCGCTTTGGACAAAATATTGGCTAGTGGCAGCAAAGTAGCTAAGCCGCACAGCAGTAACACTAGATAAATACAGCAGTCAAAAATCCAATCACCAAGCGTTTTCTTATGCATACTTTCCCCCCTACCATATACTTCGTTTGATTAGTTTTTTGCTGAGTTCATTCCCTGCTATAATCAGGATAAAACCAACAAGAGAGTTGAATAACCCTACTGCTGTACTAAAGCTATAATCCTGTTGTCCAAGCCCTTGTCGATAAACGAAAGTACCGATGACATCTCCGGATTGATAGACGACAGAGTTATACATGGTCAGAATCTGTTCCGTTCCTGCTTCAAGCAGATACCCCATGCGTAAAATTAAGATCAGAATAATCGTTGGAACAATACCTGGTAACGTAATGTGGATCATTTGTCTGATGCGGCCTGCACCATCAATGGAAGCAGCCTCATACTGTTCTTGCTCAATACCTGCAATAGCTGCGATAAAAATAATGGCATTCCAGCCCGATTCCTTCCAACCTGCTGTAAATACGACCACACTTCGGAAGAAGTGGTTGTCCAGGAAGAAGGAGATCGGTGTCCCTCCGAACCAAGCAATAACATTGTTTACTAGACCGCCTGATGGGGACAGGATATTAATAAATAGCCCTGATATGATAACCCATGATAAGAAATGCGGAAGGAATATAATCGTTTGAATCGTCTTCTTGAAGAAAGCTTTCCGAACCTCATTCAGGAAAAGTGCAATGATGATCGGTAACGGAAATAGAAGTACGATTTTGTAGAGACTGATTAACAAGGTATTGATGAAAACCTGATAAAACTCTTCGGAATGAATGAGCTTCTCGAATTGATCCAGCCCTACCCATTTACTTCCGGCAAAGCCATCGAAAATATTAAAGTCTTGAAAAGCAATGATAATCCCATACATAGGCGCATACTTGAATAGAAAAAGAAATAGTAACCCTGGCACTAATAATAGGTATAAATCATAATTAGTTACAATAAGCTTCCAACGTCCACTGCCTTTAGTTTTCGGCTTGGCGTGAGCTGTTTTTTGTTCAATCTCTGTTAGGGTAACACTCATGAATGGCTCACCTCCGTGTTCTTATAGGTCAATTATATAGGTCGCCAGAGTGGACTTGTAGAAGGTAATATTTTTGTTTCTGGTGCAATCTTATGGTATTTCGCAAAAAAAAGCCGACCTCTTTACCAGAGGCGGCTTTTCTCATAACTGTTATTATTATTATTATTGATGCGACACTTGCCCTTGCTTATAAAAGATTACATTCTGACTGCTCAGCACATTGTGAAGCGTGTCGATCGATACATCCTGAACGGGGCAGGAATCGTCCGTCGCGATGGATGCCGCAATCCCTGCAGCTTGCCCTAGCGCGTAACAAGTAGCCTGTACCCTCATGGAGGACATCGCTACATGCGTAGCTGAAATCGAGCGTCCCGCTACGAGCAGGTTATCCAGCTGCTCTGTCACCATGCATCGGTAAGGGATATCATAACCATCGACCTTTCGCTCATCCGTCGTTTTTTGACCATCAGGGCTATGGATATCGATCTCATAGTTCGTTTGTGCGACCACATCCGCAAAGCGTGTCCCGCGGACAACATCTTGCTCCGTTAATGTGTATAGACCTTGAATCTGATTAGTTTCCCGGACACCCACTTGATTCGCGATATGCGAAAGTGTGTAAGTTTCAAATCCATTGCGCTGTAAGTAATTGACGACAGAAAACACTTGTCTCAACGCCTCAGTTTCCGCGTAATTGACATCTTCAATTTTCGCCCCATTGCCTTTGACACGCGTCATATTTACCAACAATGTACCGTCATTGTTTCGTTCCCAGTATAAGCGGCGGCCCTGAGGTAGATCCGATATTTCATTATATAGATAGCAGCCTTCAGGCAAAACTTGCGCTACTGGCTTACCTGTGTTTTGCATCATAAACATCAATGTCATGGGTTGGGTCATGCCATCTTCATCTCGTCCGGACGTGTAAGGTACACCTGCATCCAATGCTGCTCTTGCATCTCCCGTACAATCGATGAACTGCTTGCCTTCAAAAGCTTTCAAACCCTCACGCGTTGATACGATGACAGCCTTCACGCTTCGATCTTCCTTCACCGTGCCGATAAACTCAGCATGATAGATGACTTGTACGCCTTCTTTCTTCATTTTCTCATTTAAATATTGTCTCAATATGAAAGGCGAATATTGCGGGGCGATGGACACATCGTGATCCTTAGGCAAATGATCAGCCAGTGCTTCGGCAATCATCTCGCGATAAATACCGGTTACGTTGCCGATCGGCATGAAAACACTGACGTTTCCAAGCGTACCCATACCGCCCAATTGGCCCGATTTTTCCAACAAAGTAACTTTCTTTCCTAGTCTCGCAGCGCTAATGGCTGCCGCTGTTCCAGCAGGTCCACCGCCAATAACAACGACATCAGCTGAATCATACGTTTCAATCTTTCTTTGAAAATCATAAGTTTGGGTTGGTTGGTTGCTCATCGTCATCCTTCTTTCATTAAATGAAGTTAGTTTTGAATGTCCCCTGCATGGTTACCCTTCAGCCTCTTGCAGTTTGGCCCACATTTGGAAAAACTTCTCTCGCTCTTCCATCTCTATATCCGCAACCTGCCTGACATAATCCAAGTCCTCGCCGAACATCTCTGGCGTCCACTTGCGGCCGAAAGCAGCATGCGTCACTTCGTCGGCCCAGTCGTAATCTTGGAACCGCTCCATCAACGGGTGTTTGGCATCGTCACGGCAGAATTCGTACTCGGCAATTTTGCCAGGACGCCTCATCGCCTTCTCCTCAAAACCAATGCTCAAGAGCGCATATCGCTGAGCGGGAAGCTTTCCGATAATTGGATCATAGCCGCCGACGTATTGCCGCAACGCCATCCAATCGATTCCTTCTGCCTCAAGCGCCGCCTGACCAAACAACGCATGTCTCACTTCATCCCACAGATGCCGGGCCAAATCCTGATAAAACTCCCAAGGCATAAGCTTCAGGTCATAAATGACGCTCGCCAGATTCTCTACTGCGGACATTTCCTCTTGTCTGGCCTTCATCATTTGGATCAATCGGATTTGCACAGGATCATCCGGCAGATTCGGTATAGCCGTACGTCCCATTGCGGGTGACCCCATTCTTTTCGCATCCCGTACAGCCTGTTTCGGCATTTCATACACGTTGCCCGACCGCCATCTGGCAGGAACATGCGTGGAAGTACCGTGCTCGCCGCTAATGCCTCCGGCTGCTTCTAAATAACCTAGAATTCTGCTTTCGAATTCCGCGGCTTGCTCTAACGATTCCCCTTCTCGCTGTAAGGCCTCAATCATGCCCTCTCCCCACTCGATCTGTTCTCGCAAATCGGAGGAAAGTGCCTTTAGCAGACGCACCGTCGGATAATCGACAAGGGGCTGGGTATCTGTCATATGTTGTGTATATGCTTTCAGTAAAGCCGGTTTCATTACCCTGTACACACCGACAAGCAGTTCTAGGTCGCTCTCCGCGTGAATTAACTCTTCAAAAAGCAAGGTAAGTGTTATATTAGGATCTTTTTGCAACAGCATCGGAGAAGTTCTCAGCTCTAGAATGCGCCGACGGAGTGAACCTGCCGCCTCTGCGTCCTCATAAAGATGCTTGCCTAGCGCTGCCTTCAAATGCCAATGGGCTCTCGCTGGAAGCTGCCCCGCTGCTAGACGGAACAATTGCTCATGGATATACCTGTATCTTCGCAACACCTTCGAGTTCTGCTCTACACTATAAGCGCCAGTACCGAAAGGATTTGTAATACCTGCATACGAGATCATATTGGCCTCCCTGAGTTTGAAGTATAGGGTGTATGGCACCATTATAGGTGGAGAAAGCCTCATTTGGCTTTATCAAAACACGCTTTTGATTTATCAAAACGTCTTTTTCATTTATTCGCGTCTCAATTGGCTTGGGGGACATCCAAATCGAAGTTTATACATTTTTGAAAAATGATGCACGCTCGAAAATCCACAACTGTCAGCGATGCTTTGCAGCGACATGGAGGTGCCACGCAACAAGTCAGTCGCGTAATTAAGCCTCAGCTTCAACAAATATTGATGGGGAGCAACTCCGAATTGATTTCTAAATATCATTGAGAAATAAGAGCGGGACATAAGCGCTTTACGGGCCATTTCCTCCACAGAAAGGGGCTCAGACAACCGATACTGCATGTAAGCAGGTACCCAATGTAAAGAGGATGAGCTTTTGTGTTCTGAGCTATCTAATGGCGTATATTCTTTAAATAATTCCAAGATGATTTCTGCAGCATGTACATGCGCTTGAAGGAGATCGAGAACATTTTTTCGGTTCCAATGCTCAATAATTTGCTGAAAGACATCTGCCATCCATTCGTTTCTGGTTGACTTAAATACGACAGGCACAGCAATGTCTGCAAAAGTCGTGAGGTTGGGCTGCATATTCGTCATAACAGGGGGAGTGACAAGCTCGACGGGTACAATCATTGGCGGCCGTTCCCCACCTCCGGACGGAAGCAGCCCAAAATGGAGCGCCAAAACGGTCAGAGGCGACTCCGATTCGAGTTGATGCAGAATACCAGGTTGAATAAAACTGAAATACCCAGGCTTCAGAATATGTGTATTCGCATCAATTGTTAATTCTGCTGAACCGTCTTGTACGTAAAGTAGCAAATAATCCGTAATGATTCTCGCGTGCGTATTCCACTGTTTAAAATACAATTGATCAGCGTATCGAATGTGTGGTATTACATCTTGATTTAAGATGGATTCTGCAACCAATTCTTTTGCTTCCTTTCAACCCTCCAGTATGAGATGGAAAAACCTTAACCACTGTTAAAAAACAGAGAATAAGGTTTTCCATGCTTAGGAGGATATTTAATAGGTAAACCAATTTAAATCAGCGACGGAAGTTCCGCCCTTGAATACAATGTACAGGTTCTTCATTCCACTCGCTCCTGTTACAGGTACTGTCGCTGTCTTGTAGGATGTCCAGCTCCCCGTACCTGCTAAGGAGACTGAGCCCAATAATGTACCCGTCGTACTTCCACTGCGCAGTTCCAAAATAGCATTCGTATTCGCCGTTGCGTATCTGAAACGAATATTGGAGACACCGCTTCCGAAATTGACGTTATTGTAGTACACGTAATCGTTATTCGTGGTTTGACCGACTTTGCTACCTCCACCAACATCTGCAGTCGCAGCTACGACGATACCAGACTGTCCGCTATAGTTTTCTGCTTCCACTTTGGTCGTGGACTTCAGCAAAGTCGGATACAGCCACGAGTAGGACAAGTAATAACCGCTGTTGCTATTAACATTGGCTGTAATGGGACGATAAGGAGCAACGTAGCTTTCGTAATTCGGATCTTGATACACTTCAGCCATTGCTTCAAAAAGATCTACTGGCCATTTATTGGCTACCATCGGATTCGCGAAATTTTGCGTTCCGCCATATGGCCATTCTGCCACATGTCCATTGACATAATAGAAATATTTGTCTAATGCCAGCTTAATGCTTTTGCCGTTTGGTGAGGTCCAGTTATACAAATCTTCACCGGTATCATTGTACACAATTTCGGCTGCCGCAGTTATTGGGGCAAGTGCGAAATAGTGATACCACATGGCATTAGCGCCTCTTGTTGTTTCATCTGTAATAAAACCTTGTGAATCTATCGACGTATCAATCTGGGTTTTCAGGTTAGCAACTTCTGCTGCAAAGGCTGTGCTGTTATCTGTGAAATGATAAAATGACAACTGCGCATACAGACTCCAGTCCCACCAGTTGTTTCGTTGACCAATCGCATCCCATTTGTTCAAGCATTCATTGGTTACCCAGGCAATAAATTGATTTTGGTCTGTGCTGCTCCAGCCAGAGTAGCCCTTGATTAATTCAGCGGCTTTAATTAAGCCAACAGCCAAGTAAGCCGTTACCAATGGAGCATCTGATCCCGTAATGTTGGTATTGGTCGTTGCCCAGCTATTAATTAAATCTCTAGCTTTATTAGCATAAGCTGTGTTACCTGTGTAGCGGTAAGCAAGTGCCGTCGAGTACGCTGCTTTGGCGTCAATTTCCATTGGCAGCTTGCCAGTCTGGTGTCCCGTTGGATCGGAATAGGCATTAGGTATATTCCAGGTTGCTGTGGCATGACTAGTAACGAGTAGCCCCGCATTGGCGTCCGCCAACATACTCGTATAAGCAATATTCCAAGGCGGTTGATTCGCTGTCACTTTACTACTCGTGAAAGCGATATCATATTCGGTCGTAATACCTCCAGTATGTGTGTATGCCATCGCAGCACTTGAGAAAACCATCATAGAGGATAACGCCACCGCTAAGCCGATCGTAAACTTTCGTATTTTTATCATCAATCCTACCTCCTAATTTTCACTCATTCAAGCGTAAATCTAAGTAGAAACCGCTTACACCACCTCTTTGAGAACAATTATATCGAGGTCGTAAAATGTTAGGTAGAAGGTAATATTCCTGTTTCTGGTACAATCCTAAGGTTTTCGTGAGTATATCACTAAACCAAAAGAGCATTCTCCATCGATTGAGGAATGCTCTAGGAATGCTCTTGGTGCTAGCTGTTGCTATTAGGTTCGATAATTTGCTGCTGTAATTGAAATCTCGCTGTAATCGTGGTTCCTTCTCCAAGCTGAGATTGAATGCTTAGCCCATAGGCTTCCCCGGAGAACAAACGAATTCGCTCATTGACATTGTATAAACCATACGAGCTGCCAGAACCATCTGTTCGCATAGCCGGCCTAGGTTCTGTAAGCAAGGTTTGGGCAAAATCAGGATCCATACCAATCCCATCATCGGTAACAGATAAGAATAAATTATCCTCTTCGATGTAGGCACGAATCGTAATTTTACCTGTCTTCCCTTTGGATTTACGTATGCCGTGAAGTAAGGCATTTTCTACAATTGGCTGCAAAGTAAGTTTAGGAATGAGACATGTTTCTAATGTATGTCCTCCTCTTGTTTCTTCCTCAGCTTCATCTTTCCCTGCTAGCTCAAAGACGAATTCGAAGCTTTTGGGAAAACGCGTCTGTTGAATTTCTAGGTATACCTTTGCAAGCTCCAACTCATCCGTAACGGTTACGACATCTTTCCCTTTATTTAAGCTCAACCTAAAATAACGAGCAAGCCCGTCAATCATATGACTAATATCGTGCACTTTATGTCCGATGGCAATCCAATTAATCGTATCTAATGTATTGTAGAGAAAATGCGGATTAATTTGCGCTTGCAGGGCACGCAGTTGCGCTTCTCGCTCTTGTACCTTCGATCTGTAGGTTTCCTCCATTAAATCCTTCACACGATGGATGAGATGATCCACACTTTTTTCTAGTAGATTAAAATCGCCATCTGATGTGACCGTCCTTTCCTCCAGGCCAGCCACACCCTCACGTTTAATGGCTCTTATAACCGTCTGGACCCTGCGATTCATGCCACGAACGATAAAGGCTAATAAAATGAAAACGAGGATCAGGAATAGTATCGTCACCCCTGTTAACGTAGCAACACTCGAAAATTGATTTAATGAGGCAGCCCTTGAGTTAATCCCCTTCTTGGGAACCTCGGCAACCAGTTTCCAACCTGTAGCATCGATCGTGGTGTAAACGACATATTGTTGCGTATCATTTTCAACAATTGGCGATACACCTTCCTTATTTGCTTCAATAGCTTGTAAAACCGCTTTCGATTCTAGCTTTGTCCCTAATAAGGATTTATCGCTGTGAAACACAATGGAACCATCCGGAGCTACGATAAAGACACGCTGGTCATTGTTCAGCGAGATACCTGCCACAATATTTTCAAGCGTCTTCGCTTCTACGTCTAGGGATAAGAAACCTGATACATTGTCATAATGATTCGGGTCTCTTAGGAGGCGAATGCCCGAAAAAATAAATTTGGTATCCTCTGGATTTTCAATAAATTTCTCATCATAAACACCTGTCCAAACGAGACGACCGCTAGCAGATTTGACTTTCTCATACCAAGGACGTGTCATAAGCGTTTCGATGGTGAAAAAATTTACTTTCTCATGTGAGAATAGCTTTTGCTCATCTACATACAGTCGAACACGAAACACATTCGTATTGATCTGGATATTATCAATTAATAATCGCATTTCTTTTAAAGCATCAATTTGTTCGCTGTAAGAGGATGAGTTATTTAAATACTCCACCAGCTTAACATTCGTAAACAACGAATTGGACGTATCCCGCAAGTTATCGAACTGATGATCCAAATTAATTTCAGCCTGTTTCAACGTTTGAAGCATCGAACGCGTCACTTCTTCTTCCAGAATGTGCGAGTATCGCTGGGAATAGGCATATAGAAAAATCGAAGCTGGAATTATAATCAACACTACATAAGCTATCAGCCACAGCCTCGCTGCAAGAACACTTTTGAAAATCATCGTAATAAACGCCCAGCTTCTGTTCTTGAAGTGCATGCTTGCCCCTACTCTCTTTACATAACTTGATCGCGGAAGGTGCTCGGCGTGTATCCCGTATATTTTTTGAAAATCTTGCTAAAATAACTAGGATCCGAATACCCCACCGCATAGCACACTTCATAGAACTTATTGGCGGGATCCTTCAACAGTGCTTTCGCCTGCTCGATGCGAACCTTCGTCATATATTCATTAATCGTTTCCCCAGTCTCTTGTTTAAAAAGCAGGCACAAATATGTCGTAGATAAGAATACTTCCGTCGCAATATCCCCCACTTGCAGGTTCTCTGCATAACGTTTATCAATAATCGCTCGTGTACGCTCGATCACATTCTTAGATTTGCCATTACGCTTCTCACTAATTCGCTCACAGACCTCAAGCAAATACGCTTCCACAAGGCTGCGTAATGCGCCTAAAGTTTCTTGTTGAAATACTTTAGACAGCAGTTCATTCTCTTTGCTTTCGAGATCCCCTTTTTGGACATGCAGCTCCAACAGGATCCGACTGGCTAGAAGCAGCAGTTGCAGACTGATGTTGCGTCCATAAGCAATACCATCAGTCCGATTACGTGACAGCGCAATGTAAATTTCGAGCAAATCCTCCTGTACTTTTAGGTTATCTGCTGACCTCAGGGAAGACACGATCCGCTCTTGCTGCGCAGCATCGAATCGATAGACGCTTTCTTGATCTTGTTCCAAATTATCCATGGAAATAATCTGATTTTTGCCAAGAAACCAACGCTGGTCAGATGCTTCCTTCGCTTGTAAGTACGATTGGGGCAAGCTCGCAAGCTTGTAAATCCGTTCCCCTACACCAATCGTCACGCTGATTTTCAAATAATTATGAAGACTTTCACGCACTTCCTCCGCCAAGTTGAACAACTGGCTTTCCTGATCTTCTTCCTGGGTCAAGCGCAGAATGCCTACGAATTCACCGATCTGATTTTCAAACACATAGCCACCAATATCTCGTTCAATCAGCTCCTGCACAATATTTAAGACGGAATACGAAAGCAACTGTTGATCTCTCTCGGAGCGGGTTTGCGCTACCTCGGTTGCATCATCAATCCGAATGGCGATGACCCAATAGGCTCCCTCCATTGGCAGGTTTAATCCAAGAAAATCGATCCTATCCTGCACACGGGTAGGATAAATAACCCCTCCACGAATCAGGGACATCAGAAATTTTTCCCGCAGCAATGGCATGCTTTGAATCAGTTTGACCTGCATGTCCTCAATAAGCTTACGCTCTTGATGCTCAGCATTAAGCGCGCTTACTAATCGTTCGATCACAATCTCTAACTCCCCCAAATTTACGGGCTTAAACATATAATCAACCGCTTTAACCTTCAGCGCGGATTTCAAATATTCAGCATCATCGTGACCGCTGACGAACACAATTTTGATATGAGGAAACTTGCCACTTAATTGGTTGGACATCTGAATCCCATCCATATTAGGCATTCGCACATCCGTGAGCACGATATCCGGCTTCTCACGCTCAATGACCTCTAGTCCGACGTCCCCATCATCCGCTTCGCCCACAACCTCAATCCCGTAGGCCTTCCAGTCAACATAATTACTCAATCCGAAACGAACGGTCGGTTCATCGTCTACAATGACAAGTTTATACATCTGATGTCGGCCTCCCTACTAGCAGTTCTCTTCATTATAACTTGGACAAAGCCATAGGACATAGGAAGATCTTATGATTTCTGGTGAGATATTATGGGACCCTTGCGAAGGACAGGAGCTGTTGTAAGACCTACATGAAACTCACCTTGAATACGAATATGTTCAAAAGGTAACGTCGGATTAGCAATCCGCCACAGCATGCGATCCGCTGCACGATATCCCGTTTGTGCAATCGGTAGAAGCGGTCGTGTAAATTCCGGCAGCGTATCGAGCTGCTCATTTAAAAATCCAACTAAGGAAATGTCATCGGGGACTCGTAAGTTGAGTTCCTTACAAATATCATGCACGATAGCAACTTCATGATCAATTCCACAAATAATGGCGCTGGGTTTATGGTGTGCGATTTGACTGGCGAGCTGCTTACACCACTGCATATCTACATCGCGCAATCCGATGCTGTGCTCAGTAGGTATGATTGTCATGCCGGATGCTTGCATCGCATAGTTGAAAGCCTGCCAACGTAGAATAGATCCTCGCTGCATCTGAATATCACCTACATACATGATGCGCTCATGTCCTTGACCTCGCATATAGGCTACCGCTTGACAAGTCGCTTCATAAACATCCCAGATCACACTATCTATTTTCACACCAGTTGGTGGAAAACTCAGTAAAATTCGAGGTATAGGCAGGTTAAAAAGTGCGGCTTCCCACGCCTGCGGCAAAATGCTCGGTGCAATGAAAACACCATCCGCATATTGGACGCCTGCTTCCTCCAACCATTTGTCCATCTTCTCTTGCTTTACACGCTGCGGCAGCATGAGTAACTCAATCCGATGACCAAAGGAGAAGAAACGTTCTTGCAGTCCTTGCAGCAGCAGGCGGTTATAAGACACGGATTCCGCTGTCTGTACGAGCAGAAACCGCAGTCGTTCATTCGGGTATGGTGCGATATGGTCGAGCCTTAAGCTGCGTATCTGATCCATCGTGTAATAGCCGAGCTTCTCTGCTGTCTGGACAATGAGCTGACGGGTTGCTTCCGACATGCCATGTTTGCCTTTCAAAGCTTTATTCACAGTTTGCACCGTTAAGCCAAGCTCTATAGCGATGGTTTTCAAGGTGACTGCTTTACGGGTTGGCATAGGAAAGGGATCACCTCCTGAGTATGACGAGAAAGGTTAGACCGTTACAGGTATAACTGGATTCACACTCACTATATCATGCTTACTTTTTAGATGAAACAAAAATTAAACTAGCCCCTAAAAAGCAGCGATCTATAATGAAAGCAAAGACACTAGGAGGCCTATTCGAATGACAAATACAACAACTAACAACTTAACCGTTACGATACCTGCTCAAAAACTTACCGTGAGTCACACACCTGATATCGTCGTCATTGGCGGCGGTGCTACGGGGATCGCAGCTGCTATCGCTGCCGCTCGCAATGGCGCTAGTACACTATTAATTGAGCAACGCGGCTATCTTGGCGGCATGGGAACTGCTGCTTTAGTACCTGCATTTTGTCCCTATACAGATGGTGAGAAACCTGTCATTCGCGGGATTGGACTAGATTTACTTGAGAAAATGAAGCATGCCGCAGGTTCAGACTTTCTGAACCGTTATGAAAAGCAATTGGACTGGGTACCTATTGATGTAGAAACGCTCAAACGCGTCTATGATGCCGAAGTTTTAGCTAGTGGTGCACAAGTGCTGTTCCATACCGTTGCAGATCAAGTGCTGCTCGATGGCGATCGCATTAGCGGGTTGGTCATTAGTAATAAATCCGGGCGTTCCGTTGTGCAAGCGAAGCTGTACATCGATGCATCCGGTGACGCGGATCTTGCTGCATTAGCCGGAGTTCCTTTCCAAGTAGGCGGGGAAAATGGTGAACTTCAACCTGGTACGATGTGTTACGTCGTGACTGGTGCAGATAAAGAACGTTTCTCTCAATTTCTCGCTGAAACGGGTCAGCACCCGCAGCTTGAAGAGCTCGTGACCCAAGCACAGCAAAATGGTGAACTGCCAGAAGGACGCAAGCGCATTTCAGGGATGGCTTGGATATCGAACTCCGTAGTTGGTTTTAACTTTGGCCACGTCTTCAATATTGACGGTACAAAAGCAGAAGATTTGACTCGCGCCGCGATCGAAGGACGTCAGTTAATTGATACACAGATCCGATTCTTGAAGAAATATGTGCCTGGCTTTGAGAATATTTTCCTTGTACATTCTGGTGATCAAATCGGTATTCGCGAAACCCGTCGTATTCAAGGCGACTACACCCTTGTCGTGGATGATTTCCTCACGATGCGTACTTTCGAGGATGATATTGCCCGTAATTCCTACTTTATTGATATTCATTTGGCGAATGCCGGCTCTACGATGACGATTAAGCATTTGCCAAAAGGAAAATCTCACGGCGTGCCTTATCGCTGTATGCTTCCGCAAGGTAAATCGAATCTCATCGTCGCAGGACGCTCCGTTTCATCTGATCGTCCAGTGCAAGGTTCGCTTCGCGTTATGCCGAACTGCTTTGCAATGGGAGAAGCGGCAGGTGTTGCGGCTTCGATGGCGAGCGTTGATGGAGTTGGCTTCCGTGAGGTGTCCATCCCTGAGTTGCAGCGTAAATTGATCGAGCAAGGTGCCTATCTGGGAGACAATCCAGGGCTTGCTTATGCAGATCGTGAAGTTGCTGTCGGTTCTGTTCACTACGAAGAAGAGAATTAATTGAAAGGAGACTCACCAACTTGCTTAACAAATGGTCTGGAAAATCCTGGGGTACCCTCGGGGACAGCATTACCGAAGCAGGCGGGTATCAACCGTTAGTGCTGGAAGCGCTAGGTTTCGCAAGCGTGATCAACTATGGCAAAAGCGGCTGTTCTATGACAGCCGGAGGCGATCGTGATTACGGTGCGACGACACATGTTGGCCGGACGATTGACACAACCTTAGATTGCGTAACTATCTTCGCAGGTGTGAATGATTTTCGTCTGGATAAGCCGATTGGGGAGTTAGGGAGTAAGGACGTGTTTACGTTTCACGGAGCGTACGCCACATTGATCGAAAACATTTTGACGAAAAATCCAACCTGTCGGTTGAGCTTGTGGACGCCGCTACAACGGGATAAAGATCAGTATGATATCTTCTATGTCAACGCGGCCGGACATCGTCTCATTGATTATGTAGAAGCGATTCAGCAGATTGGCTTGCTGTATGGGCTGCCTGTGCTTAATCTGTATGCCGAAAGCGGACTAAACAAGCTGACACTGCCTCACTTCACTTCGGATGGCTTGCATCCGAATGAGGCTGGGCATCGGCGGATTGCTGATATGGTTGTGCCATTTTTGTTGGGATTATAATCGACAAGGAAACAGCCGTCGTGGGGTTAGCTACCTGCGATGGCTGTTTTTGTGTGGACTGATGATGGGAATGGGAGTGCTGGGGCGTGGCGGGGATTGATGACTGCTGGGAGTGCTGGGGATGCGGGCAGGGATTGGTGACTGCTAGGAGTGATGGAGCGCGGGCGGGGATTGGTGACTACTGGGAGTGCTGAGGTGCGGTGGCGGGGAGTGGTGACTTGTGGAAGTGCTGTGGCGCGGGGGGATTGGTGAGAGAGTAGCTAGATTAGGCTAAGATGCGAAATAGCTGGATTTTATCCAGCTATTTCAGCTACTTTATTCTGTTTATTGCGAATAAATGGATAAAGTCCAGCTATTCTCAGCCTTTTTGCCACTAGAAGTTGTTTCCCCTAAAATTAACTACATATTTTCCATTTAATTGGATAAATCAATGATTTCCCGATAAATTAACTGTATATTTTCCATTAATCTATGTTTGCGAGCAAGCCACTTCCAGCTAACGCGTACTTAACGATGCGCTTACCCTTACCACTATAAGCAGGCGTGAGCAAGCCTCTTGAGCAAAGCCTCTTAAGCATCATGACCGCCGTCCGATGATCAATATCAAAATGCTGCTCCACATCCTTCGGCCGAATCGGCTTTGCACGCTGAACGGCGAGACGAAGAACTTCTTTTTCTGCCATGTGGGCCCGTGGAACTGGCGTTGAAATTGCTTGATATCTCGCTATCACCATTCGGAGTAAGGTTATGCACAGCTCGGGCCTTTGCTCAACATCATCATAACTGAAAGAAATGACTTGATACCCCATCGCATGAAGAAACGTTTCACGATTTAATTCATTGCAAAATTTCTGCCTGTCTAGATCACGAACATGCGAGGCATAGCCTTTTATTTCTATAATCAGTTTCACAAAGCCCGGCAACCACGCAAAATCCGCAAAGTAAGAACGCCCGCGCCAATCAAGCACCTCATATTCAGGGTGAAGATTCTCGAAGTCCCCACGTAAAATCCACCAAATTTGTTTGGCAAATAGCGCCTCCCCATGCCCATGTCCTCTTTCCAATCTACCGCGACGCTCCCCACTACGTTTGTCCAAATGTTTTCGAATAAATATGTCATGTTCTTCAATAACATTCATTTTGCTCATTCCCCTCTAAAAAAATAGAAAAACGCCCCGCAGCCACTCAATAGAATGGAACGGGACGTTCTTCGTCACTTATTTGTCATTATAAGGGAAATATTGGTGAATGACTAGTGCTGATTAGCTTGATACTGCGCAATTGTAGTTAGTGGTCGCCGCTACAAATTTTGAAATAACTGGATTTCCTGTAGCTAATTCAGCACCATTCTCTCGTTTTATTGAAATAACTGGAAAACCTACATGTAAAATCGACAGAAACTCGAATATCGCACGCAAACAAGAGAATTAACTGTATATTTTCCATTTAAATGGATATAAATTCGATTTTCTCGATAATTAACTGTACTTTTTCCATCTATTGCTCGTAGGGGGTCGTACGTATACCGGCATACCTATAGATGGTGTACGTGTGGGGCGCGTACGTTTGGATCGCACACTTGTATGTGCGTGCGTGTATCCCCGGTGAATTGTTCAAGGACTACAAGAAATAATACTGACTCAAATCCTTCCCCTTCAACGCATAGCGCTTGTAGTGCTGGTAATGCGCCTTATACAAGTCGCCATTCTTAGCTGGCGTGTATGTCAGGAACAGCTGTTTGCGGCTTCTGTCTGATGTATTCGCTCCACTTTGGTGCGGTGTAAACGAGTGGAAAATGATAACATCGCCTGGTTTCGTCTCAACGATTTCACCGCTGCGTGGATCAATTTCTGCGATTTCCTCTGCATTCATGTTCCGAAGCTCGCCTCGCGTTGAACGAAGTCGCTCGTGATAGCCTGGGAATAGCTCCAATCCACCATTCACGACGGTAGCTCCATCAATCGCAACCATCACGCTGATAAGACCCTCGATCGGGAAGCCCTGCCACCACGCAGCATCCTGATGCATGCTGTAGCCATTTGCGCCAGGCAGTTTAAAGATCAATTTATCTTTGAATAGCTGCGGCTCATCCAAATAAATATCCCGGAGTGGTGTCAAGATACGCTCATCTTTGACCAGATCAGCAAATATCGCCGAGATATCATGTACTGGATCCAAACGCTCGATCTTCACTTCGCCGTTCGCATACCCCTTATGGCCAGCTCGAACATTATTCGGTGCTGTGTATTGATCTAACGTAAGTAACTTGTCACACTCCGCTTGAAGGACAGTAGCTTCTTGCTCACTGAACACATTTCGAAGAACTAGATATCCTTTTTCGTTATAGCTTTGGATCTGTTCTGTGGTAAGAATATTAATTTTCTCCATCATTGTAATCTCCTTTGTTTGTTGCTCTTATTAGCTTCCATGACCTAATAGTACGCCAAGTTATTTACTTTGCACATGCATTGGTTTATGATAATTCATATACTTTTTTGCAGTTATAATCCACAAGGAAAGGTGATGCCCAATGCCTCCTATCCAAATGGTGCGTTACTATTGCAGCGGAATCCGGGAAAGCTTCATGATGGAAGAAGATATTTATAAGGACTGGGTGATTTTAGCACCGCAATCTGGTCAGTTTCGTTACAAATTAAGCTCAGATCTGGATGAAGACTTTCAAAATGTATCTGTTGGGGAGCTTGTCATCTGCCCGCCAGGTACACTGCTTAAGCGTAAAGTGACGGCGCCTCTTTCCTTTATTTTCATAGAATTCAGCTCGGAGAGCACCTATCCCCATGGCAAAATTATGATTCGAGATATTCAGCGTTTAACCTCTACCTTCACTTATTTGCGAAATCTATCTGATAAGCCTTCCGACAAAAACGCAGCCTACACAAATCATTTAATAGCCGATCTTCTTTTCCAAATAGAGAAAGAAAAAGACCATATCCCAACGTACCAACAGCACAAAACAGACCCCATCACCTATCGGGCCCTCGCCTATATCGAACAGCATGCGTTCGGTTCACATTTTCAATTGCAAGACCTTGCAAAGGAGCTTGGTCTAAGCTCATCACAACTAACCCGAAGATTTCAGCAAGTTTATCAGCTATCTCCCATTGCCTACGCCACTACACTGCGACTTCAAAAGGTTCGCACCCTACTCGTCGATACCGATCTAACACTCGAGGATATTGCCGAGCAATGCGGGTATCAGAACGCTTTTTACATGAGCCGCATGTTTAAAAGCAAAATAAAAATAAGCCCCTCGACCTATCGAAGGACTTACCGGTTCTAACAGCTCTAACTGCTACTTCAATTTGTAGCTAACAAACGCTAATTGTTGACTATCCGGTGACCAGGAGTTGACGTTAATCGTCCCTTGCCCACCAAACAACGAAACCAAAGTCCGAGTGGGGCCGCCTGCGCTAGACATTAAGCGGATTTCCACCTCTTTATTCGGAGGATGCGCATTCGGCTCCACATCTCCTTTGCGATAAGCAATGAACGCAACCGTATTCCCATCCGGAGCTACGTGCGGAAACCAATTGTTACTCTCATCCACAGTCATTTGGGTCTGCTCGCTGCCATCCACATTCATTCGCCATACTTGCATTAAGCCGGATCGTGTGGAATTAAACCAAATATGCTGGCCATCCGGTGAATACTCAGGACCATCATCAAGTCCGGGAACATCAGTCAGCTGTCGCTCCACACCACCCTGAACGGGAATCGTATAAATATTGTACACGCCATTCCTTTCTGCACAATAGGATAATTCACGGCCATCCGGAGACCACCCATGCAGATAGCTTGGGGCCATCGCTGTAATCAAAGTAGGTTGTCCACCAGCTAACGGAAAGACATAAATACGTGACTGTCCATCCTCCTCCGTGTGATGACTAACCGCAATCTGCTTATTATCGGGCGATAGCACATGGTCATTATTACACCAATTCGCATACCCCGAATCGATTACGACACTCTCACCTGTCGTGATTTCATAGGCATAGAGCAACCCTCTCCGATTATAAATGAGACATCTGCCATCACTCGTCCAGTTCGGCGCTTCAATTAAGTCATCGAATTCAGCCAATACTTGACGCTCACCTGTGCCCACATTCACTATTTCAAGAAAACTGATGACGTGCCGTTCTTCTCGCGTGCGAGGCTTCTGCAACGTATTCATGAGTGCCACCGTCCTTTGTAGTCCCATCATACTCACTACTCAAAAGCACTGTCAAATCCAAAAAAAAAGAGCCGCTAATCAATCAGCAGCCCTTGCTCTGGTAAAAGTTGAACGGTCGTCGTGCGACCTTCTGCGGTGATAGCTAAACGATTCTCCGCAAGGTAGCTTCCTAGCGTAGCTCCCGTTCCAACACGATACACATGAATAAAACTTGCATGTGTACCGATCTGGCGATGCAGCAACGCAGTCAGCGGTACGCTAGGATCAATGGAATGGCCTGACGTTCGAACCATCAGCATCTCTTGGTCTGGAAGCATCAGTACCGTTTGATGAATCTGGGCACCTTCCTTAAGCACACACGCCATACGAACATTCAAATCCTCATGAGAGAAGCGCCCCACTATAGGCAACTCGGGTAAGTTGGGTTGAATGTGAATTGGTGGATAGATGGCATCGTCCGCAAAAGAAAGCTCTACCAGTTGCTTCGATTGTAGCGCAACTACGGGATGCATCCACCACTCGATCGACTGAGGATCTTCACTTGAGAGCGTAACTTCAAACCAATCCAACAGCCAGTCACCTGTTAAAAGAAGATGACGGTCCAGCTTGCAGTCAGCATAGGCCGCATCACTTTGCAGCCACGCATAGGTGCTTGCTTCCGTTTGTTCAAACCGCAGACACCGTCCCGTGTGCTCAGCTTGCGATTTACCGCCTAGTGAAACCGTGTTATGACTGGCGGTCTCACCGAACCACGGACGCAACGTGGATCCGTACGGAACTACGCCAAAATCCGGGGTAAGTGTTTGATTCTTATGCATCAACGTCATATGCAGCTTATCAAGGTGTCCATGAGCACCACCGTGTTCGCCGAAATCCACTAGAAAAGAGAGTGGGTTATCCGCCTGTCTCCCGACAACAAAACCGGATGCTGGCCAAAGCTTTGACCCACGAGGCTTCGCAAAAGCCTCTAAGGGAATCGCTGTGGATGCCGTCGCGCCATACAACAGCGCTTCAAGCCCACAGCGCGAGCCATCTGCCGAGCCCATCTGCCGATATGCCTCGCGCAGAACCGGCACGAGGCCTTCCACCGCATAGTGGCTCAGCCCCAGCTCAGCTACCTCCGCGATTTCGCGAGCATAAGGCAGCCGAGCCATCGGCCCGTCGTGCAGCGCCGGCAGCACGCCTTGGTCATCGGCGAGCTCGGCTAGCGCTTCTACCATGCCGCGCATGGATTGCCCCTGCGAGCCCTCGCACGCGTAGAGATCTCTCCCGCATCGCTTCGCCATCTCAGCGAAGATCAAATAAGCTCGCAGCACGAATACATGATAATACGTGCTGCCTTCGAACTCCAGCTGATCGGGTTTCACGCCGATCGAGAGATGATGCCGGAAGCCACCCTCGGCTTCCACTAACGCCTCAAGCTCATGCCCCTCCCCGCGAGCGGCATACACACAAGCGAGCGCTGCGTTCAACCAAGCGGTATAATTGTTCTCCGCATTGTTCCGCTCGTGGATCAAAATCCCACGATACGCGCGCATGCTTTCTTCAACTAGATGAAGGAACACATCTACCTTTTGCTGCTCAGCAGCGCTGAACACAACCCCTTCATCCAACAGCAAGACATACGCACGAATCAGCGTCGTGGACCAGATCGATTCCGTCAGCGCTTGATGAAACGCGCGCCCCTTCAGCATCCAAGGCTGTGCATCTGGATGCACAGGATACATCGGGAACTGCGCTGCATAGTCCACGATCAGCCGCTTGCTCAGCTCGGCATAGGCGTAATCGTGCTGCGCCGCATACACCGCAGCTGCTTGCAGCGCGATTCGCGCTAGCAGCTGATGCTTATACACCAGCCAGGCGCCTCGATACTCGGCGCCTTCCACCACACAGCCGTGCGGACAATGAAACTGCTTCGCATCGGCTACGGAAGGATCGAACAGCAGCTCCGTATGGTGCTGCGGACACACATACTGGTGCCACCAGCCGCCTGGCTCCAGTGGAATGGTCAGGCTGCCGCTAGCCTGCAGCCCATCGATCTCTTCCCTCAGCGAGTTCGCCACCTCACTCGCCCACGCTAGGCGCTGCACCTTCGCGCCAATCTTCTCGTTAACGGCATCGTTCATCGCATCATCATCCCACCGTTAACCTCAATCGTTTCCCCCGTCACATAGCTTGCAAGCTCTGATGCCAAATACAGAACTGCACCAGCCACATCCTCTGGTGTGCCTTCACGGCCCAGTGGAATGCCACTGATGGTCGATTGACGCGCAGCGTCACTCGTAAACGTGGCGTGGAACATCGTGTTACCAATGAACCCTGGCGACACGTTATTTACAGTGATGCCACTCGCCGCCACTTCTTTCGCCAGCCCCTTCGAATACGCCATCACAGCAGCTTTACTAGCCGCATAAATGCTAGAACCTGGCCCACCGCCATTATAGGCAGCAACCGATGACATATTAATAATCCGGCCGGCGCCTTTGGCTTTCATGCCGGGCAGCACTCTTTTGCAAATAAATACCGTGCTTTTCAAATTCACATTCATGATGCGTTCATACATGTCCTCGGTCATCTCTGCGTTCGGCACTCGCTGTACCAAATGACCTGCGTTATTCACCAGAATATCAATGGAGCCGCCAAAAGCCTGCTCAACCTCGTTCACTAGCCGATTAATTTGCTCGGGATCCGTCACATCCGCTTGCACAAGTATAGCCTCTCCGCCTGCCGCACGAATGGCCGCTACCGTTTCTTCTCCCTGAGCTATGTTAGAAAGGCAATTTACGCCAACCTTCGCTCCATTTGCAGCCAACGCCTGAGCAATCGCCCGTCCAATCCCCGCATTTGATCCTGTAACAAGCGCAATTTTCCCAGTAAGTTGTAAGCCATTCATATGATTTCTGCCTCCTATTGAATACCTTTTTATATGTTGATCAACCTTGTGCAGCCCGTAACTTATCCACAGAAGGTCGTAAAAAACCAGCCAATTGCTCCGCCATCCGACTATGTCCATAATCCGAGGGATGAATCAAATCACTTGTCAAAAAAGTAAAATCACTCATGAGCTGCGCTCCATCTAAAAGGGTCACATTCGCATGCTGACGACTCTCAACATAACGTTTTAACACCTCATTAAATTGCTTTTCAGCCACGCTAAACGGATGCACCGTATCGTGAAAATACGTTGCCCGATTTGGATAGATCGTTGTCACAAAGATTGGTTTTGTAGGGTGCTTACGGATAATCCCATCCAATAAATAAGCCGTGCGATGCTGAAACTCCTCGGTGCTCACAGTCCCCCTCATATTGACGCCCAGTTCCAGATAGGCCAAATCCCAATCCTCCCGCTCCGCCAAATGGTCCGCCAACTCCGGCTCACAATAGCAGGAACCGCTGAGTCCTAGGTTCAAAACATCCGTACCCAGTCGGCGTCCCGTCTGCTGGACATACCCGTTATAATGACTCAACGCGCCAGCCCCTTGTGTAATCGACGAACCATAGGCAAGCATGGTCAATTGCGGTACTTCCTGACGAAGAGGAGGCCTAATCGCAAAGCCATAAGCATCTATGTCATAAAAGATCGCTGTAAATCGGTCGCAATAGATACGCCACACTTTGGAGGTGAATGCAATATTATCCAGTAACGCAGGCGGTACCTCAGCAAATCTTTCTGGTGCTTCCAATTGTAAAGTCGTGACGACACCAGCCTTCAAGTCATACGCAGCATGGAAAAAGTCACCTCTGAAAACGAGCACACGTCCATCCTTTTCTTGTGCAGCCATCGTCACTCTAATGTTCGTAGCCTCTGTCACAAATCGAATCTCACAGCCGCTCGACTCGGCAGCTTTGGTTCGGCCTTTTTCGGTTAGCGATTCGCGAACATGTTTGGGAAACCGTTGTAGCTTAAGACCAGGTAGATACAGACTCGATTCCAACTCCGCTGTATTATGAAACGCCACATTGTCCAGCATCGCTTCTCTCCACGCTTTCTCTCTATGTTTAATTACGGGGTAATGGTTGTAAAAATTAAAGTTGGTGCTTTGTTCATATCCGTATATTCTCTGGTATAAACCGTCGCTGGATTATCATCTGACACCATGGTTAACCGAAAGCTAAGTGTGCCGTCACTTTGGGTTTGGACATACTTCGTCACGTCAAATGTCACGTAGCTGCCAGCGGTTACTGGTATATCACCTGCATCCACATCGGTAAATGCTCTAACTGGCTGATTCGTCGCAGTGATGAGCGTTGGATCCCAGCTATCTGAAGCAATCCCCAGTTCACAAGCTTTCTTTTCCTAATCCTTTATATGGAGCTAAGACCCATTATAGTAAGGTGTGACGCTGAAACACATGATCGAATTTAAGCAGCATTGTGTTTTTTTAAACAGGTGAGGGAACGTTGGTGGAAGGACGCAGCAAAAAGCCCCGCCCCTGTGTGGGGGCAAGGCTTTGGGGGTGCTGGGGTGTTGGGATGCTGAGCCTAATGCCCCAGCACCCTCACGTCCCTATATTCGGAAACCGAATATAGATCCGCGTCCCAACGCCGAGCTCGCTCGCGATGCTCAGGCCGTACTGCTCGCCGAACACCAGCTGGATGCGTCGGTGCACGTTCATCATGCCGATGCCACCACTGTTGCCGGCGCCCTTATGCAGCTTCGCTTCCGCCAATTGATTGGCGCTTAGCTGCTTGTTCAGCGAAGCGAGATGGTCCGGCGTCATCCCGACGCCGTTGTCCTCGAGGACGATAATCAGATCATCGTCCTGCTCCCACGCATCCAGCCGAATATAGTGATGCTCTTCAATTCCATCAGCGAACCCGTGCTGGAATATATTCTCTATGAGCGGCTGCAACGTCAACCGGGCCGTCTTCTTCAAGAAGAATTCCGGCGGAATTCTGACGTCGAGTTCGAACTCCCGCCCCACCCTGTGCTTCATGATCGTCATGTAGTTCAGCACATGCTTGAGCTCATTAACGATAGCCGTCTCTTCAATATGTGTCTGCACTGAGTAGCGGAACATCGTGGCGATGGCATCCACAATCTCCGTAATTTCAGTGGATTGCTGAATGACGGCGTAGACGATAATATTTTCCAACGTATTATATAGAAAATGCGGGTTGATTTGCAGCTGCAACGATTGCAGCTCGGCCTTCTGTCGCTCCAATTCAGCGTCTTTCTTGCTGAGCTCTGTTCGGTACAAGGTGTCCATTAATTCAGACAGGGAAACGACCATCAGATTATAGCGCTGAATCAATTCATCCAGCTCATTATTCGTTTGCAGCTGGGGGATTTTCACCCAGTTTCCTTTCTCCGTTTGGCGCATGCCATTTTTCAAAATTTGAATCGGCTTCGTAATATTTCGGCCAAATCGATAGGATAGCAATAGCGCTAACAGCAGTGTAATGCCCCCTACCCAGAAGGCGGAGTAGCGAATGCTCGACAGTGGGCGATTAATATCCGCCGTCGGAATGGAAACCATAAGGTTCCAGCCTGTATAAGCCGACTTCGAGCTAACGACCAGGCGTTCTTCCCCAAACGAGGAATCCTTGAAGGATTTCAAGTCATTCCCTTCTATTTTCGCCATAAGCGTCTGGTTCACGGTAGTACCGATTCGCTGCTTGTCGGGATGATACACAATGCGCCCCTCATTATCGACAATGGCAAAAAATCCGCTCGGCCCCAGATTAATTCCCTTCCACAAGGTTGCGAACTCATCCGCTTTAATCTCGATGGCAAGGATGCCTTTGAACTCATTGAACACTTCACCATGAATTTTGCGCGCCAACGTGATGAACTGATTACTACTTTCAGAGAACACACTATTGCTAATAATCGTCATATTGCCCTGTGCATCCGTTTCTTTGTCCAGCTCCTCCATCGTAAAAGCAGGTACCGGATCTACAATCGGCTTCAGCGCAGGATTCTCATAGTACACATAGTGATCGAAATAATCAGCCAAATAGACGGTCATAATCTCCGGCGACTTTATAAAAAGCGGATTGATGACGTTATCTATCAAACTATCCGTGAACTGGTAATACTCATAATCGCCCGTTGGCGGGTCGTCGACGAACTTTTTGACCGAGCTATTGGTAAAAAGCGATAGATGCGCGCGCTCATAATTTTTCAAATATAAATCTGTATGGTTGACCGCATTCGATACAATTTCCGTCAAATGCTGCTCCGTTTGCTCCTTCAGCTTGTTCGACGAAATATAGTAGGAGGAGAAACCGATCGACATGACGGTAATTAGAACAATGGCAGCCACATACGCGAAAATGCTGCGAGCTAACGATGGCTTCATCATTTGATCCCCATCATATGCCGATATTCAAGCGGTGAGAGACCTGTGACTTTTTTGAACATCCGGGAAAAATGCGGGTAGTTCTCATAGCCGATCTCATAAGCAATATCGTTCGTGCGGTAGTGCGGCATTTCCAGCATTCGCTTCGCCAACTCAATTCGTTTCGTGATGCGGTATTGCACAAATGTTTCCTTGAACACCTTCTTGAACAACAAGCTTAAATAAGGAGGCGTTATACCCAAATATTCAGCAACGTCCTCTAGGGAGAGACTATTCGTGATGTTGGCATCCATGTAAATCTTTGCTTTCTGCATGAGATCCTGACCACCTCGCTGCAGTGCCAGTTCATCAATGATCTTCATGATTTGCTCCTGAAGCTGCTGGAAGTAGGCCATCATATCCATTGTATCGGTTATTTCTTCCGTTTTGGGCTGAAAGCTGCGAAGGGATAAGCGCTTCTTGAGCATGGGTAAGCAATCCTGCAGCAGCTGTATGAAGTCGGAATCCGAGGAGGAAGCCGACATACAATACAACCGCAATTCCTCCAAATGCGCCTCTACCGCATCAATTCGCAGCGTCCAGATCGCCTCTACAATCTTCTCAATCCAATCCTCATACTTGGAAATGGATAACATCGCATGACCGCTCTGTGAAATCAGTTTGTTCAGCAGATCGTGGATTTTGACCGGCGTAAACGGTTTCAATAAATATTCTTTGACCCCATAAGACATACCCGCCTGGGCATATTGGAAATCGCCATAACCCGAAATAATGACCTTCTGGATCAACGGATATTTCTCATGTACCTGCTTACACAGTTCCAGCCCATCCATCTTCGGCATCCGAATATCTGTAAAAAGCAGCTGCGGCATCGATTCCTCGATCATTTGCAGCGCCTTCACACCGTTACTAGCCGTGCGTATTGAATCAAATTTATGCGCATGCTGCTTCAGCATGATAACCATACCTTTTAGAATAAGCGGTTCGTCGTCTACAATCAGAATTTGCTTCATCCAGCCGCCCTCCCCTATGGCAAAAAACATTTATCCTCAACCCGAGAATAAATGCTTTCCACCCAATCCACAAGCTATTTTTTAGTCACCCATCACGATGCCGTCTTTTTTGTTATAACGCTCCGTTGCTTCTTTAATGATTTCATTCCCGCCTTTGGCTTTCCAATCTTCCAGCGCTTTCGGCCAATCGGAGATCGGCTCCTTGCCGTACACCATTTTCAGCATATGATCTAGAATCACCGGTGGCATATCGGAGAACTTCAGACCCGCATCCGTGAACTTCGCTGTCGTTGAAAGCTCCGGTGCGAAGGAGATTCCGTTTCTTCCTTCTTTTGTAACGATGGTGTCAAATTGAGTAATTAGCTTTTTACCATCTTCTGTTGTGTTCAAAAGTGTTCTGTTCAGCGCTGTGTCTTCTACAAGTCTCAGCATAACGGAACGGAACTGTTCTTCAAGCGAGCCTTCTGGTGTCGTCGGTTGTTTGTAAACGACTTTATTATCTTGCATCGTGTACGTGTCGCCTTCAATACCGAAGTTAAAGAATCGGTCGCCTGATTCAGTCACCATGTAGTTCATCATTTTTACAATCGCGATGGCTTTCTCCTTGCTAACCTTACTATTGATGTAGGACAATCCGCCTGTGTAGCTGTATTTCATCATCCCGCCCTTGCCATCATCACCGACTGGGGACGGAATAATGATTACTTCCGATTTGGCATTGGCAGGTTTCGTTGTACTAATCCAGTTCATCAACAAGTTTGCGTTGTGATTCCATACACCGGATTTACCCGCATTGATGTTGTTCGTCCATTTGTTGCCGTCAAGACTTGCGAAATCCTTTGCCATTAAGCCTTCATCGTACATCGTTTTGTAGACAGTCAGTGCTTTCTGCATCGCTTCCACTTTGAAAAACTTCGGAACAACCTGATCGCCAATCTTCTCGAACATCGTGCTGTACGGCATAACGTCATACGCTCCGAAAATCACATCGGAATAGACGAAATCTTTCCGGAATGCATACGGTTCAGCAACTCCATTCTTCTTCATGGCCCGTAGGACGTTGAGGAAATCGTCTACCGTCTTAGGAACTGGCAGCCCCGTTTGATCCAGCAAATCTTTCCGGATAAAGGTAGAGCGACGGCTTGCATTGGACAAATATTCAGGAATGGCATAAATTTTGCCGTTGTACTTCACTTCGTTCCACGCTTGCTCGGGAATCGCTTTCAATAAATCTTTGCCATATTCTTTGAGTAGATCATCAAGCGGCATGAACAATCCGCCCTTGATCGCTCCGCTCATATCGGGCCCCTGTGGGAACATCCCTTGAATCGTGTTCATAACATCCGGAAGATCTGTGCTGGCAAACATCAACGCTGTCTTTGGTTTAAATTCCGCATGCGGTACAAGGCGAAGATCAAGCTGCGTATTCGTTAATTCACCAAGCTTTTTCACCCATTTATCATTGTTGATGTCTGTGCTGCTGAGTGCGTATTTATTTAAGGAGTCGCTTAAGGAAATCGAGATTTTCACCGATGCTTGCGCTTTCGCGGAACTTGCAGGGCTTGCTGAGCTTGCACTAGTTCCAGTCGTACTCGTTGAAGAATTGGAGCAACCCGCGATAACCGCCACCATGAGCGTTGAGACGAGACCCGTTTTCAACCAAGCTTTCATTGTATATCCCCCTAATCGATATGTTGTTGATTCGTGATCATCTTATCGTGAAAGAAAAACTTGGAACATTGTGTTTTTTAAGCTCAGTTGATCTTTATTATACAGTTTTTACGATTTTATCGAACCGATTAACATTCCTTTGATGAAATGCTTTTGCAGGAAAGGGTACACAAGCATGATCGGAATCGTCGCAATGACGATAACGGCCATCTTCAGTCCTTCCGGCGATAAATTGGCAATATCCCCTGCTGTATTGGCTAAATCGGAGGAATCTGTCACGACAAATTCACGTAATTTCACTTGAAGCGGGAACAGCGCACGATTATTGATAAAATAGAGCGCGTTCGAATAGTTGTTCCACAACGCCACCGAATAAATGATACTCATCGTTGCCATCGCTGGCTTCGAAAGCGGCAAAATAATGCTCCAAATCGTGCGAATCTCCCCAGCGCCGTCAATCCGTGCGGACTCAATTAGCTCACCTGGGATGGAGAGGAAGAAGGAGCGCATCACGAACAAGTTAAACGCACTGATCGCCCCGGGTAGCATTAGCGCCCATAAACTATCGAGCAGCCCCAGATTACGAACTAGCAAGTAATTCGGGATTAGCGGAGCATGAAAAATCATCGTAATCAGCACAAGCAGCAAAATGTATTTGCGCTCTCGATATTCATTTCGGGATAGCGGATACGCTAAGCTTGCCGTCATGACAAGACTAATCAGTGTACCGAAAACAGTAATAATTACGCTTACACTAAATGCGCGCCATATCGCGATTTGCTTCAGAACGGTTACGTAGTTATCCAGCGTGAATTGAACAGGCCATAACACGACCTTCCCCGCACTGAGTGCAACAGGTCCGCTGAAGGACTGGGCGATAATATTTAAAATCGGCAGCACCATGATTAAGCTGATCAGAATGAGCCCGATCGGATTCAGTATGGATATAGGGCTTGGTTTATTTAACGCAGACTTACTGCTAGACATATTTAGGTACCTCCTTTCTTCGATAGGGTTAATATAAGCCCTCGCCGGTTGCTTTTTTGCTGAACATGTTGGCGGTTACGATAAGAACGAAACCAATTACCGACTTAAATAGGCCAATGGCTGTCGTGTAGCTATATTCACGCTGAATGAGCCCCACCCGATAAATGTACGTATCCAAAATATCCCCCTGCGAATTATTCAAAGGATTCAAGAACACGAACACGCGCTCAAAACCTAAATCCAGAAAATTACCAATTTGCAGAAGAAAGAGAATCGTTATCGTCGTTAATATACTCGGAATCGTAATGGCCCACGTTTGTTTCCAACGTGATGCTCCGTCAATTTGCGCTGCTTCGTACAAGTCTGGATTAATCCCGCTCATCGCTGCCAAATAAATAATGGTACTCCAGCCCGCATCGCGCCAAACGCTTGAACTGACGATAATGGTCCGGATGAAGGAATCCTCACCCATGAAATAAATGGGTTCATGTCCGAACAGCGACACGATATAGTTAATAACCCCGCTTGTCGGATTTAAGATTTCGATCACAATGCCTCCAACCACCACCCATGACAGAAAGTGCGGTAAGTAGACAGCCGTCTGGACGAAACGTTTGAAAATCTGGTTGCGCAGTTCGTTCATCATAAGCGCCAATAGGATCGGGATCGGGAAGGCGAAGAACAAGGTGTAGAAGCCGATAGCCATCGTGTTTTTTAAAATGCGCCAGAAATCCGCGTACTCCAACATGCGCCGGAAATTGGCCAAGCCTACCCAATCACTTTTCCATATCCCCGTGAAAATACTGTAATCCTGAAAGGCCATAACAGACCCCGTCAGCGGGATATATTTGAAGATTAAAAAGTAAACAATGCCCGGAATCGACAGCAGGTACAGCACCTTGTAGCGATTGTAATACGTCAGAAATCCTGGTTTTCTCGCCATTTGCCCTTGAGGCTTGCTCATCGTCCGCTTGACCTCTGAATAGCTCATATTCTCCATCACCCTATCATCGTTGTTATGTATGAAGTGTACCGTAGGCGAGTCGAAAGAGGGATACCGTGAATTAATGACACTTATCTTTTTTTAATATTTGTGGAAACTTTAAAGCCCACTTGCTGCTAGCTTGCAACTTCCTCTGCCGATCCTTTTCCACTGCTCTGATACCGCGCTACCTTCCCTCTCCTCCCAAAATGCCGCACATCAACGTTCTACCTTCTACCGCCCATTAACTGGATTTTCTCCATCTAATTTTGCTCATTTCGCCGGGTAATCAGGATTAACTGGATAAAGTACATCTAAATTCGGCCATTCGTGCCGTATCGAGCAAATTCAGCCGAATTAACTACATGTTTTACATTTAATTGGTAAAATGGCGGGGGAACGGCGAAATTAGCTGTAGGTTTTCCAGTTATTTATTGCTGGGGGTGCTGGAAGCTGGATTGATGGTGGGAGTTACTCTGGAGCGGCACTTGAGGGCTGAACGGTGGCTTGATGGTGGAGTTATTGAAGAGCGTTACTCAGATTGGCACTCGAAGCCGTACTCAGCAGGCAGCTAGCTACTATTTGAGCAAGAGGGCCATCCCCACTACTTAACTCCACGTAACTAAGTGAACTAATAGTGCCTTCTTGTCGGCCAACCCTGCCTCCCTTATACTTACAGCAACAAGGGTTGATGAGAGGATGATTCTAGCAGATGAAGTATAGAAATATGGGACGCAGCGGGTTACAAGTAAGTGAAATCGCCTTAGGAAGCTGGCTTACATATGGAACAGCCGCCGAGCAAAAAGCCGCGGATGCTTGCATCGCGAAAGCTTTTGAAAGCGGCATTAATTTCTTCGATACCGCGAATGCTTATAATCGTGGCGAAGGCGAAAAAGCGATGGGAGCCGCGCTGAAAGGGTACGATCGCTCGAGCTATGTGCTCTCGACGAAGGTCTATTTCCCGATGGGCGATGGCCCGAATGATCGCGGTTTATCCCGCAAGCACATCTTCGAGCAATGCGATGCCAGCTTGAAAAGACTTGGTGTCGACTACATCGACATCTATTTCTGCCATCGGTATGACGTTAACACGCCGCTGGAGGAAACGCTTCGCGCGCTAGACGATTTGGTCACGCAGGGCAAAATCATTTACCCCGCTGTCAGCGAGTGGAACGGCGCTCAAATTACCGAAGCTGCCGGCATCGCTGAGCGTCTCCGTCTACGTCCGCTGATTTCGAATCAGCCGATCTATAATATGTTCGAGCGCTATATCGAGCGCGAGGTACTTCCCGTATCCGAGCTTAAGGGGCTCGGTCAGGTCGTCTTTTCGCCGCTTGCGCAGGGCATTCTGACTGGCAAATATAAGCTGGGACAGCCACTTCCCACCGATAGTCGTGCTGCGAACGATTCCGTGAATTGGATCATCAACAGCTATCTCAATGACCGTGTACTGCAGACCGTTCATGAACTTGAGCAAGTTGCCCAAGGATTGGATATCTCTATCGCTCAGCTCGCGATCGCATGGGTACTTCGTCAACCCGGCGTAAGCACCGCGCTGATTGGCGCGACCAAGCCGGAGCAGATTGAGGAAAACGTGAAGGCTGTGGACGTTACGCTCGGAGCAGAGGCATTGGAGCAGATTGAGACTATTTTGAAGAAAGTAGCGGACTTCTCTCCTGCACGATAATACTTAGAGAATCACGGCTTGACAAGGTTGTCCACAGAGCCCAAAAGATGCCGTTCCTAAGGTCAAAAGACCATAGGAACGGCTTTTTATGATAGAATAGGTGTTATTTCCCAGTAGAAGTCTTGTAATAAATAACCAAAAAGAGGCGTATTACTTCATATCTAACAAATCAGAAAATGGGAGGCTTTTATGGATAACCGGCAAATATTATCCGCTTTAAGCTATTTCAGCGTATTTTTTGCTCCATTTCTTTTGCCTATTGTTATTTATTTCGTTGTTACGGATCGTGAGGTTAAACATCATGCAAAATGGGCGTTCCTCTCCCATTGCTTACCCATTGCAGGCTTCATTCTTACCTGGCTATTGGGTTTAAACAGTATCGTTAATGGCGGTCACATGTCACAGTTCATTATTCCGTTGATCTTAACCGGGATTGCCTATTTGGTCGTCTTTGTTTGGAATATTGTGATGGGCATCAAGGTGTTAGCTCGTTAAAAAGAGCGCCCAACACTTCTTCGTTTATCAAAATAAAAAGCCGTCTCGGCAACGTCATAAGACCTGCTGGACGGCTTACTTATCATTCACAAGACACTCTATTTCCTTGCATACACATAGAAATAATACGTATAAGGATTAGCTTCATCTGTGATTCCTTGCTCCACCGAAACCTCCTCCCACTCCCCATAGTCAACCTCTGGAAAGTAGGTATCCCCTTCAAATTCATGATCGATTTTGGTCATGTAAAGCTTGTCTGCATAGGGTAAAAATAAACGATAAATCTCTTCGCCTCCAAAAATGAAGATCTCCTCTTCACCTTGGCACATCGCTAATACCTCTGCAACGGAATGAGCGACCTCACACCCCTGCGCTGAAAAACTTGTATCTCGAGTTAAGATAATATTTCTTCTACCAGGAAGAGCCTTGCCGATAGATTCGAAATTCTTTCTCCCCAAAATAATAGCATGCCCCATCGTCGTTTTCTTCACGTACTGCCACTCTTTGGGCAGTCTCCACGGTAAATCATTATTTTTTCCAATCACGCGATTCTTGTCCATGGCCACGATAAAAGAAATCGTCACACAATCACACCCTTATCCCTCTGAAAATACTATTTTCATCATAATGCCTGCTATGGTTTGATCTAAATGATTCTTTTTCTTCTCAATCTGATAGGGCTTAAATCCTAATTTGGTATAAAAAATCAATCCTCTTGTGTTCACATTGTGACAAACAAGATGCAGCTCTTTCACTTGGAGCTCCTCTTTCGCTTGAGCCATCATCGTTCGAATCAACGATTCCGCCGCTCCCTTACCTCTGGCCTCTGGAGATACAATCACATTGCCGAGCCAGCAGCGATTTCCCTCTTCATAACCATAAATATTGGCATATCCGAGCACCTGTCCATGCTCATCTACCACGACCGTTTGTTTCAGCCGATTTTTGGTAGACGCTATGAGTTGCTCAGACGTGAGAGGGAATTGAAATAACGGTGACATGAAATACAGCTCTTCCGCATTGCGCGGAAAGGTGATAATTGTCTCGAAATCCGCGATAGTTGCTGATCTACATGTGAACATTGGAACCCCTCCTAGTATGGAAAAGTGGAAAATGAAAAGCGAATGCATCCGGTTTGAGGAAAGAGCGGTCGCAGGAGCACTAGCTTTAACGCCCAAAAAGGGCGTTAAAGTGCCCTTTCCTCGCTGCGCCCCGGCCCCGTCCCTCTTCTTGCCCATAGCCATACAATTTCGAGAGGAAGCTCGCGTTTCCTTTTTTATCATCAACGACGCTATTAAACGACAAAATAAGATACCCCATGTCGAACAAGGAAATATATGGGTATATTTAAGCAGGACCATAAGCACTTACTAGAGTTGCTGAATCTAGTATTTAATTAAAATAACCATTGGTTAAATACATAGGTTGGTTTCATACTCTATTTTGCAGGAGGTTTCCTATTGAAAAATTACACCTCGAAGATGACTAGAGTTTTACTAGCAACGAGTTTAACCGCAGGACTATTTTCAACAGCAACTTTCACAACATCTGCCTTTGCAGCAGGATCTGACAACACAGAGGCACTTGAAGCACCGCCAGTCGATTTCAATATCGTTGATGATGACCGATTGGCAAAGGGCTTAATGGATCGAGGTCTATTAAGTAAAAGCGCTACGCCAGAACAGATCGCCAAAGCAGTCAAATCCTATGTTACAACAAAGAACAATAAACCCGTTCAATCCAAGGCAGATAGGCACAATAATGAGATCGACCGCAGATCGAAGGAGTTCATTACTAAGCAAAAGAACAAGCTGACGACACAGCTGAACAAAGGCCATCTAGATTTGAAGAATGGTCTCCCCAATGGCATCCCCATTCCAACAGCCAAAGAAGATGACTACAACGGTCCCGTGCGCGAGGATAAAGTTCTCGTTCTTTTGACCGAATTCTCCGATTTCAAACATAACAATGTCAAACAAGAACCTGGTTTCATGTACGCCAAAGATTTTAATCGTGATCATTATCAGAAGCTGATGTTTGGGAATAAAGATTTCACTTTATTTGACGGTTCTAAGATCAAAACCTTTAAACAATACTACGAAGAACAATCCGGTGGCAGTTATACGGTGGATGGTTATGTCTCCAATTGGTTAACTGTTCCAGGTAAAGCCGTCGAATACGGTGATGACAGCCCTGCGGGAGGTCATGATAACTTAAACCCCAAAGGTCCTCGAGATCTAGTGAAAGATGCCTTGAACGCTGCGGTTGCAACCGGCCTCAATTTAGCTGATTATGATAAGTTTGACTTATATGATTTGGATGGAGACGGCAATCAAAACGAACCCGATGGTCTTGTTGACCACTTGATGATTATTCATGCGGGCACGGGCCAAGAGGCTGGCGGTGGACAATTAGGCGATAATGCCATTTGGTCTCATCGGTGGACGCTTAGTAGTGTGTATGCGATTCCTGGTACGACGGCGGCAGTTAACTATTGGGGTGGCCAAATGGCTGCTTATGATTATACGATTCAACCTGAAGATGGCGCTGTCGGGGTATTCGCACATGAGTACGGTCATGACTTAGGTTTACCGGATGAATATGATACCCAGTATTCCGGGCAAGGTGAGCCTATTGCCTCTTGGTCCATCATGAGTGGCGGCAGCTGGAACGGCAACATTGCGGGCACAACGCCTAGCTCTTTTTCACCTCAAAATAAAGAGTTCTTCCAGAAAACCATGGGCGGCAATTGGGCCAATGTAACTGAAATTGATGCCTCCGATATTACGAAGCTAGGTAAGGCTGCTATCATTGACCAGAGTGTAACCAAGTCCAAAAATCCAGGTATCGTCAAAGTAACTTTGCCGGATAAAGCTGTGACAGGCATTCAACCAGCGTTTGGGACTAAGTATTATTACAGCACCAAGGGAGATAACCTGCATACCACGCTCTCCACGCCTGAATTTGATTTAACCCAAGCTCGTACGGCTTCATTTGATTTTAAAACTTTGTATGAGGTCGAGTTTGAATATGATTACTTAACGGTTACAGCTTCAACCTACAACGAACAAGTTGTCCTCGATATCATTGGTGATAATGACACGAACGGTGACGCGCGTGCCGAAACATCCAACGGGGCTTGGGTCGATAAGTCCTATGATTTGAGCGCATTTGCTGGTAAAAAGGTAACCCTCCACTTTGACTATGTCACAGATGGCGGGCTTGCATTGAACGGTTTTTCCATGGATAATGCGAAATTAACCGTAAATGGTCAAACTGCATTCTCCGACGATGCCGAAGGCGCTTCTAAACTTAACCTTGACGGCTTTGTTATCTCGAATGGGACTGAATTTAAGAAGCACTATTACTATTTGGAATGGAGAAACTATGCAGGGGCCGATAAAGCTTTGGCTTTTAGCCGTGGCGTAAAATACAATACAGGACTTGTCGTCTGGTATGCCGATGATAGTTATCTAGACAACTGGACTGGCATTCACCCTGGAGAAGGCTTCCTTGGTGTCGTGGATTCCCATGCTGAAGCTATGGTCTTCAAAAAAGACGGACTAGATTCTGTCTCGCAGACGACTCGCTATCAAGTAGCGGATGCTGCCTTCTCTTTGGATAAAACGCCGGCATGGTACATCAATAATCCAACGCGTGGTGAGTACACGTATAAATCCTTGCAGGGCGTTGAGGAATTCTCCGATGCCAAGAGCTATATGAATACGCTAATCCCAGACGCTGGGCGACTTGTACCGAAGTATGGGCTGAAATTCCGAGTTGTCGGTGAAGCGAAGGATAATTCGGCTGGACTAATTTGGCTCCATAAGTAAATAAATAATGCAAAAGCCTGCGATTATGCGGGCTTTTTTGCATGTTAACAAGAACTTAACACGGTGTTAAATATTTTTGAAATAAAATTTCATAATAATTTTAATATTTAAAATTTTATTGCAATTTTAAATGGTTTTGATTATCATGATAACAAGTTTACGAAATAATCATATTTAAAGGAGGCGAATTCATGTTCAAATTAACAAAATTTAGAAGGCAAGTTTCTAGCGTGATGTCCCTTGCTGTATTATTGAGCGCTTTTTCAGGGACGCATGTAAACGCTTCCCAATTTATGGGGCAACCTTCCATTTCTGCACAATCAGCAAGTGTGATGAGCTCTTCGTACAGCAAAATCGAACTTGCTGCAGCTTCGCTAAAGATTGCACCCAGCACCACGCAAACTTATACGCTGACTGCGTACGATTCGGGAGGTGCATCGACTCAGATACCAGCGGATCAAGTTACTTGGACGGCGGACAGCAGCATCGGTACCATTTCGACAAGCGGGGTGTTAACTGCGCCAACGGTGGCTAGCGGGTATGTGCAAGGGTATGTGCATGCGAGTTATGAGGGGCTTACGACATCGACACTGGTGATTGTGGGGAATCCGGTAGCGACTGTTTTTGAGGATTTTGAGAGTTTAGTTAAAAATGGCAACAATGTTCTAAGTGCGGGTAGAACAGTCACCGATGCCACATATGCCTATACCAGTGCAGTTGATATCGTAAACAGTCCGGTACGTTATGGAAACGGTTCTGCCAAACTTACCTATAACCTCTTAGGGACTCCTTCAGGAACTTACGGCGTTTTCGTGAATTTGCTTAATTCCTTAGGCACAACTGAACGTCCAATAGAAGGGACGCCAAAGAAAATTGGCGTTTGGGTCTACGGAGATCAAAGCAATCATTGGCTGCGTACCAGATTAAAAAATAGCGCTACTCCTACTCCAAGTTCATTTACACTAGATTTTACAACTGGAACAGGTTTTAACTGGAGTGGTTGGAAATATGTTACAGTAGATATTCCATCAGCTCAACAAACTCCCTTAAAATTTTTGGACTTATACTTGGTTGAAACAAGTGACACCAGAAAGAACGCTGGAGTTGTTTACTTCGACCAACTTAGTGTGTTCTATACAAACACAGCTACATTCGACCTAGACATTCAAGGTCTAGCACCAATCGAAGTTGGCCAGTCCGTAACAGCATCTGTGTACGGAATAAAAAATGGCAGCACAGCTCCTGAAAAAATGACTAGCGGAATCACCTATTTGAGCAGCCAACCTGATATTGCTATGGTAGATAGCACAGGTAAAGTAACAGGTCTCAATCCAGGGAAAACATCCATCGTAGCGTTTAAGTCAGATTCGGATCCTGCCGTCTCTGAGGTGACCGTGAGTCCATCTACGGCACCCCCGGTTGTAACGACGAAGGTTGAGCTAACATCTCCATCGCTGATGGTTGAGCCAGGTTCTACGCAGGCTTTTACGCTAACTGGCTACGATGCAAACGGTAATTCCAATCCCATTCCAGCTAGTCAAGCAACTTGGCAGGCGGATAGCAGCATCGGAACTATTTCTTCCACTGGGGTATTAACAGCAGCAGCGGTAACGAGCGGATTCGTTCACGGTTATGTGCATGCAACCTACAACGGACTTACCACCGATAATTTTGTACTTGTCGGAAATAAAGTTGCAACAGTTTTTGAGGATTTCGAGAATTTGACGAAGAATGGTGTAACGGCTATTAGCGCAGATAGAACAACTTCGACTGCTCCAGCAGCTCCACCATCTGCCTCAGTTGTTAGCATAGCGAACAGACCGTTAGCACCCGTCCTTTACGGCAATAGTTCTGCGAAGCTTTCCTATGACATGAGATTAAGTCCTCCTGGAAATTTCGGCGTCTATGTGAGCTTACGTAATTTAACAACTGGAAGTCTGGATCGCCCGATTCCAGGAACCCCGAAGAAGGTAGGTGTCTGGGTTTACGGAGACGAATCGAATCATTGGCTTCGCGCAAGATTAAGAAGCGTAGATACTCCGAGCACTGTCTCCTCCATTGATCTTGTACCAACAGCAACAGGGATTGACTGGAAGGGTTGGCGTTATCTCACTGTCGATATCCCGAGCAATTATAATTTTATGGATCTTTATGTCGTGGAAACGAATAATACGAAAAAGAATACTAGTGCCATCTATTACGACCAACTAAGTGTTTTCTATACGAACACCACAACATTTGGCCTAGACATCCAGGGACTCACCCCCATGCAAGTAGGACAAGCAAGAACCGTACAAGCTTTTATCACCAAAAAAGATAGTACAGCTCCTGAGTTAACGACTAGCGGAGTCACCTATTTGAGCAGCCGTCCAGATATCGCTACTGTCGATGGCAATGGTCAAGTAACGGCGCTGAAATCAGGCAAAACGTCGATCATTGCTCTTTATGCCGATGCACAGCCAGCTGTATATGAACTTACAGTCAGCGACGAGACACCTGTCGTGAATACGATTGAATTGTTCGGCGTACCAACGATCGAGGCTGGTAGAACGGATTCCCTGCTACTGAGAGCCACCTATGCGGGTCAAACGGATAAACCGAACGTTACAACGGATAGCGCTGCAACGATTACAAGCTCTAATACAAATGTGGCTAGTGTGGCAAATGGTAAATTAAGAGCACTTAGCTTAGGTACATCTACGATTACAGCTACGTTCGGGGGGCGAACCACCTCCTACTTAGTAACCGTCGTTGAACCCGTACCTGTGCTCTATAAAATTCAATTAGTGAATATGCATTCACTGACAATTGGCTCTACGCTGACAGCTAACGTAAATGCCACCTATAACTTACTGGATCAACCGCAAACACCTGTCTCGGTTTCACAGGGAATTACCTATACAACCAGTAAAGATACTGTTGCAACGATCGATGCATCTGGTGTCATAACAGCTGTTAATGTTGGGGTAACGCAGATCACAGCCACACTAGGAAATAAATCAGCGACCTATTCGCTGGTCGTCAATCAGGCTCAAACCGCTCCAAAAAGAGAGATGAGAGCAGCATGGGTTGCAGCCGTTGAGAATATTGACTGGCCGAAGAAAGGTTTCGTTAATGTGGAGCAGCAGAAACAAGACTTCAAAGACCTATTAGATCGTTTAGCTGCGACTGGCATCAATGCCATTATTACTCAAGTAAGACCGACTTCAGATGCGTTATACCCGTCTACGATTAATCCATGGTCGGAATGGTTAACAGGCACACAAGGACAAGATCCTGGCTATGATCCACTTGCTTTCATGATTGAAGAAGCTCGCAAGCGCAATATGGAATTCCATGCTTGGTTCAATCCGTATCGAATCAGTAATGATGAAAACAAGGACAAATTAGCAACCAACTCTCCTGCGAAACTGCATCCAGATTGGGTCATTCACTATGATGGCAAGATGGGTTACAACCCCGGCATTCCAGCTGTAAAGCAATATGTCATCGACAGTGTGATGGAAGTTGTTAAAAAGTATGATATCGATGGTGTTCATTTCGACGATTATTTCTATCCGTATCCCGTAACAGGCAAAGATTATCCAGATAGTGCAACCTTTGCACAATACGGAGCTGGCCTGTCCTTGGATAACTGGCGTAGACAAAATGTGGATTCTCTCATTCAAGAAATGTCACAGAAAATTAAGCAAGAGAAACCCTATGTTCAATTTGGTATCAGTCCATTCGGTATCTGGAGGAATAAATCTTCTGTAGCAAATGGCTCGGACACATCTGGAACCGAAAGCTACAACGCCATTTACGCGGATACGCTTAAATGGGTTCAGCAAGGCTGGATTGACTATATTACCCCGCAATTATACTGGAGTATTGGCAACAGTGCTGCCTACGATAAGTTGGTCGAATGGTGGCAAGAACAAGTAAAAGGTAGACATGTTAACCTGTACACAGGGAATGGCATTTATAAAGTCGGCGTAGATGCCGATTCGAATTGGCTAGATCCTGATCAGATTCCTAATCAGCTCAAGTACAATCGTAATTATGCTGATGTAAAAGGTACGATGCTCTTTGGCGCAAGCGGCTTGCTCAGCAATCCACTTGGCGTGAAAGATACGTTGCAAAACACACTATTCCAATATCCTGCCTTATTGCCGCAAATGAGCTGGCTAGATTCGGTTGCTCCTAATGCGCTGCAGACGTTTGCCACGCAATCGGTAAGCAATGGCGTACAAATAAGCTGGAACGATGCGCAAACCGACACCGCATATTATGTCATCTATCGAGCAGAAGGCGAAAATGCGCCAGATATGAATGATCCTGCTTACATCTTTAAGCAAGTTAGAAAGCAGTCCGGCGATGCTCAGTCATTCGTCGATACAACAGCAATAGCTTCCAAGACGTACACGTATATCGTAACGGCCGTGGATCGACTTCATAATGAAAGTCCAGCTAGTCCAAGCAAGACAATTACGTATGTTCAGCCGGAAGCAGATCAACAACCAAGTCCGAGTCCAGGAGCAGGTCCAGGCACAGGTACAGTTCCGGGGAATGTCCAAGACATTCAATTGTCTGATTTGCAAAGCACGAGCGAAACACAGGTAACTGTAACCGTTAAACCGAATGTGGAGACCATTCAGTTACCAGCTCATACAGCTAGTCTACTCGGCAACAGTAAAGATCTCGTTTTGCAATTGAATGACTTATCCGTTCTCATTCCTAACTCCGTTCTAGCAGCGGCTGAGGGAGTCATTCCGAGCAATGACAGCAAGGCTAAACTGATCTTCTCCGTAGTCCCTGTTACAGGAGAGCAATTGACCGCCCTAGAGGGGACGAGCTTAGATGCTTACGGCGCGAATTTAAAAGCAGCAGCTGTTTATCGCTTAACATTAACGGTTCAAAGTGCAGATGGCACACGTACGGAAATTAAACAATTTGCCAAGCCAATGAGCTTCACCTTTACGATTCCAGAGGGAATCGATGCTGCCAAAGCACAGGTCTACTATATAGCTGACGATGGCGAACTGACCTATGTAGATAGCCGCTTGTCGAGCGACAATAGCAAGCTAACAGCAGATATTTCCCACTTTAGTACGTATGGCGTTTTCGAATTTAACAAATCGTATGAGGATATTGCCAATACGCATTGGGCATACAAAGCTGTGGATGACTTGAGCCGCAAGCTCATTGTAAAAGGGGTGGACGATCATTCCTTCGGTCCAGAACGCAGTGTCACGCGTGCTGAATTCGCTGCCCTCTTAGTAAGAGCACTAGGCTTAAAAGAAGCCTCAACCACTCCTTTTCAAGATGTGCAAGCAGCCGATTGGTTTGCGAGTGAAGTTGCGATCGCTCATCAATCAGGGATCGTGACAGGAATGACCGATACGACGTTTAATCCCAATGGTACCGTAAGTCGTGAGCAGATGGCGACGATGCTGGTGAGAGCTTATCTCCTTCAGCACCCAACTGAGAACGTACCAACTGGCACGGCCACCTTCGCGGATTACGCGGACGTACAGGAATGGGCTAAACCATTCGTCAATCAAGCTGCTGGGCTAGGTTTGGTTACGGGACGTGAAGAGAACGTATTTGCGCCTGCGGCCATCTTAAATCGTGCCGAAAGTGCACAAGCTATATTCAACTTGCTTCATCTAAAGTAACAAAATAAGAAACCACCCTTATCGCAGTCATGGGATATGAAATCCAGCGACGTGCATAGGGGTGGTTTTTTACAATTGTGCAATCCCTGTATTTCTCTTTGACTCTTTAGAGGCAATATATAACCTTAAAATACCTCGTATTATCTCCCTCTATCTTCCATTTCCTCGGTTGTCAATAACGGAGGCGTCTGCTACTCTGTGGATAACAACTACATGGAAGAAGGCTATCCCCATGCTGAATCGGAGTGTCACACTAACGGAAACGCAGCGTTTTTTGCTTCGAAATGTCTCCATCATCGTGCTCGGTCTCTTCATTAATCAAATGCTGCAAACCGTGGGAAGCATTGTTCTAGCTCGTGTGCTGGACGATCCCACCAAATTCGGTCAAGTGAATCTGTTGCTGCAAATTTTCGGAATGGCCTCCTTATTTCTCAATGTGGGCTTCAACTCCTCCTTGATTTATACGTTTTCAAGAAAACCAATGCAAGCCGTACAGACCAATTTCCGTGTTGCCTTCTTCGGAAGCTCGCTTTTCGGGATTATTTTCGGTCTAATCCTAGCCCTGCTAGCGCCATTCTTAGCCAATTATTATCAACTGCCTGAGCTAAAAGGAGCCCTGACCCTAAGTTCGATCATGTTCATGTTCAACTCCATGATCAATATCGGCGTCGCCTCTTTCTCTGGGAATCGTGATTTCGCCGTTCAAGCCTTCTTCATGGTCATCACCACGACCCTCTCTACCTCGGGTATGGTACTTGGCGTCATATGGCCACTTGGCCAATTGAACCTTCTTGAAAATATATCGATATGGATGAGCGTGGGAGCGATCCTGACTGCTCTTTTTATTGGATGGAAAGTTGAACGTGTGCATAATCCAAAATGGCTCGGGAATATCCCCCTCCAAGAGGTGCGGATCATGATGGCATACGGCATTCCTTCCTGGGCCGGAAACATTGCCAAAGCGTTTCAACAACCCTTTTTGGTCATGATGGTCGGTTCCAGTTCGGTTGTCGCTGTCGGTTATTTATCCAATGGGTTTCGAATAACAGGATTTATCGGCATTATAACGTGGGCGTTCATGATCGTCACTTTCCCCTTCGTGGCGGAGAGCGCGCAAGATAAGAAGGAAAGCCAACACCGTGGGACAAGCTGTGTTCGGTATAATAACATTTTTCTATATCCAATGACAGCGGTCATCTGCTTATATCCAGATCAAATTAACGGTTTTCTATTTGGTGAGAGCTTCAATACTGGAGACTCAGCCGTATATATTCGGTTAATGGCGTTAGGCGTCTTATTCTCCTCCGTGGGTCGGCTTGGCGGGAGCATTCTGGCTGGTATTGGAAAAACAAAAGCGAATTTCTGGGTCATGATCGTGGCCGGCGTGTTCGTCGTTGCGATCGTCCCCTTCATTGCCGCTGAAAGCCCTGTCTTAGCCGTATGGATTTACACCGGAGGTTGGGCTGTCTCCGCAATCGCGATGATTGGATTTTTCTATTATGAAAAATTCCCTCTGAATTGGTGGAAAGCTTATGGAGAGCCACTCTTACCGACGCTAGCCATGATAACCATTATGCAAATTGGGGTGTTTGCACCAGCTTGGTATCCCCTTTTCATCGTTGGCGGTCTACTTTGTCTACTAGCACTATCGATCGTGATCGAAAAGCGTGCCACAACAGATATACATAAGCTGGATGCCCGCCAATTGTAAACGCCATAGAAAACTAAAAGCACTTCAACGGCAAACTTTCTGCCTCGAAGTGCTTTTTTTTGACGATAGACTGACATTAGATTGTATACGCATATTTGTCAGTCGCTGCTATTTCTGCTAGGGCCGAATTCTGCTCTTTAACCAAAATGCGATCCAGAATCAATTGCTCAAAATAAGCGAATCCACTATCGCGAATACGAGGTCGCGGCAGCGTTATTTTCACATCAAGAGCAATCTGCCCTTCTTCGATCAAAATGACGCGATCAGCCAATTGTACGGCTTCCGAGACATCATGCGTAACAAGCAACGCCGTAAACTTCTGCAGATACCAGAGCCGCTCAATGAGCTGCTGCATCTCGATGCGTGTCAGCGCATCCAGCGCGCCAAGCGGCTCATCCAACAGCAGCAGACGAGGCTGCCCAGCCAATGCGCGGGCCAAAGCAACGCGTTGGCGTTGCCCCCCTGACAGAACCCCCGGCCATTCATTCGTTCTGTCGGATAGCCCCACCTGAGCCAGAACCTGCTCTGCTCTCACACGCGAGCCATCCTTCACGCCAACCTGAACATTCGCGAGCACGCGGTTCCACGGGAGTAGGCGAGCATCCTGAAACAATACACGCGTATCGGAGTGGATGCCCTTCAACTGCTGACCGTCGACTTCGATTTGCCCGCTCGAGGGCTTATCCAGCCCGGCAATTAAGCGCAGCAGGGTACTCTTGCCACAGCCGCTGCGCCCGACAATCGCAATGAACTCACCAGGTGCTGCATCCAGATCTACCCCTTGCAGCACTTGCTTTTGACCAAAAACCTTCGCAGCCTGCTTCACTTGCAAGTGAATCCCCTTATTCCCTACCATCGTGCTCACTCTCCTTTATGGTTTTAAGAAATTGGGATGCCACTGAAGCCAAGCGCGTTCCAACACCTTAGCGATGTAGTCAGATATTTTACCGAGCAAAGCATACACAATAATACTTAAAATAACGACATCCATCTGCAGAAATTCTCGAGCATTCATCGCCATGTAACCAATCCCGGAGCTTGATGAAATCGTTTCGGCTACGATCAAAGTTATCCACATAATACCTAGTGAAAAACGAACCCCGACCAAAATCGAAGGTAATGCACCAGGAATTATGATTTTACGAAATAAATGAAAATGCCGAAGTCCATACACACGACCCATTTCAATTAAGCCTGGATCCACGGATCGAATGCCATGGAAGGTATTTAAATAAATCGGAAAAAACACGCCTAGGGCAACTAAGAATATCTTACCTTCTTCACCGATACCAAACCAAAGGATAACTAACGGAATCATCGCCAGATGAGGAATATTCCGCAGCATTTGTACGGATGTGTCAGTTAGTTTTTCAAGAATAGGAAAGAGTCCATTAATTAAACCCAAAGCAAATCCGATGCCACCACCAATGGCAAAACCGATGAAAGCGCGTTTGGAGCTGGAACCAATATACGTGAACAAGGTCCCTTTCTCTGCCAAATGAACGCCAGCTGCGAAGACAGCTGACGGTGTAGATAAGATTCTGGTGGAGATGACCCCGAGCTGCCCTAATAACTGCCATAACGCAATAAGTACAATCGGAAGTGCCCAAGGGAGCAGTTGTTTAACCAGAGACTTTGACAGGTTGGTTGTCATCGGACCGAACCCCCTTTGCTGGCTTCGGCAATTCCGTATTAGCAATGAGTTCTCCGAATGGACTTACGTAATTCGCAGTTGTGCTCGCCTTTTTCCCATTAGTCTTCAAAGGCAAATGCGGGAATAGCAGCTCCGCTGTCCGATAAGCCTCCTCCAAGTGCGGGTAACCAGAGAAGATGAACGTCTCAATGCCTAGCTCAGCATACTCTTTCATCCGCGTAGCAACCGTCTCAGGATCGCCAACTAAGGCCGTTCCAGCACCTCCACGCACAAGACCGATGCCCGCCCATAGATTAGGGCTAATCTCCAGTTTTGTCCGATCACCCTTATGCAGCTCTGCCATGCGGCGTTGACCAACGGAATCCATACTTGCAAATATTTTCTGTGCAGAAGCAATCGTCTCATCGTCCAGATGGGAAATTAAACGGTTCGCATCCGCCCAAGCTTCCTCTGACGTTTCACGAATAATGACATGCAGGCGTATGCCAAATTTCACGGTACGGCCACGCTTAGCTGCGGCTTCGCGAACCGTTTTGATTTTCTCAGCTACCTGAGCTGGCGGTTCCCCCCACGTCAAGTAGACATCAACATGATCCGCTGCTACTTCAATCCCTGCCGGTGAAGAGCCACCGAAATAAATGGGCGGATATGGCGCTTGGATCGGCGGATATACAATCTTCCCACCCTTAACTTGCAGATGTTTGCCTTCAAAATCGACTTGTTCACCCGCAAGCTCTTTGCGCCAAATGTGCAGGAATTCGTCCGTCAACTCATATCGTTCATCGTGCTTCAAGAAAAGCCCTTCCGCTTCAAGCTCCTTCGGATCTCCTCCTGTCACGACGTTGATCAGCAAGCGACCATCCGATAACCGATCGAAGGTGGAAGCCATTCTGGCCGAAAGGGTTGGCGACATCAAGCCCGGTCTGACCGCGACTAGAAATTTAAGCCGCTCGGTCACAGGAATCAAGGAAGATGCTGTAACCCATGCATCCTCGCAGGATCTGCCTGTCGGCAGTAGAACGCCGCCATAGCCTAGTTGATCAGCTGCTTGCGCTATCTGCTTCATGTAGCCATAATCTACAGCGCGAGCCCCTTTCGTTGTTCCAATGTATCTGCTGTCTCCGTGTGTCGGAATAAACCAGAATACTTCCATCTTCATCGTCTCCCTTATTCATTATGAGTAGCTCGAACCTATTTCGTAGCTGGCAATACCGCATCCTTGACTTTAATTTCTTTCGGAATCAGGCCAAGTTTGAAAAAGGTATCGGCAATTTTCTGTTGTTCATTAATTAACGCATCATCAATCGGCAGTATGCCGTATGCTCTGCGTTTTGCAGCACGCTCCAGGGAAGGTACATCAATTCCCAACTGCGGGGATAACGTCTCCGCTAGCTCTTTCGGATGATCTTTGGACCATGTATCCACTTTCGCCAATTGATCCAATATCGCTTTGACCGTATCTTTATTATTTTCTGCATAAGTGCGAGTAGCTAAATAAAACTCATGGTTAGCAACGGTGTCTTTGCCGTCAGCCAAAATCTTAGCTTTGGCAGACGTTTCTGCTGCAGCGAAGAACGGATCCCAGATTACCCAAGCATCGACACTGCCTTTCTCAAATGCTGCTCTAGCATCCGCTGGAGGCAGGAAAGCCACTTGAATGTCCTCATATTTCAAACCAGCCTTTTCAAGCTGCTTCACTAACAAATAGTGAACGTTCGAGCCTTTATTCAAGGCAACCTTCTTCCCTTTCAGATCAGCAACAGATTTAATCTCTGATTTTTCTGGGATGAGGATCGCTTCACTTGCAGGACTAGCCGGCTCATGCCCTAGGTAAACGAGCGGTGTACCCGCAGCCTGTGCGAAAATAGGGGGTGCTTCACCGGTATGCCCGACATCGATGCTGCCAACGTTCATGGCTTCTAGCAGCTGGGGACCTCCGGGAAACTCGGTCCATTGAATCGTGATCCCTTTTTCTTTCAACGCTTTATCTAGTTCCCCGTTCGCTTTCAAGAAGTTCACTGTGCCATATTTCTGATAGCCGATGCGAAGTGTCGTGCTTTTACCTTTTCCCTCATCGGCTTTCGCCGTTGACGTTGGTGCCTTTGTGTCCGCTGCGCCGGTTGTCGACTTGGAATCTGCTGCGCAACCACTCAACACCGTCACTAGCACAGTGGATAAAACGAAACTCATGATTAGATTTTTCTTCATGATAAAGCCCCCCTTATATATATTGTATGTGTGTAAAACGCGCATCGAAGGATACAAAAAAGAGACACAGCTCTCCCTAGTGGAAGTTTCGCTTGTGTCTCCGGTGGTCCGGTCGATACGTAATTATTCTGATAAGATTACTTGGTTTTAATTTACCAACAATTGTCTCATCCGTCAATCATTATTTTAAACGAGGCGCGCCTTATTTAATCGCTCCCGCTGATATGATATCAACTTTAGGTGTAATCGCCACTGTGGCCTTTGCGAATGCGGCTGGCCAATTGTCTTGCACTTGCTTCCAGGCTGTATATTCATAGGCTCTGGCATATAACCCGTAGCCGAATGGATCAATCGAATTGACCTGGCACTTTTCGATAAGCACTGTAAACTCTCGCTTAAGTTCCGCCGCGATAATCTCTTCCAATTCTTTCTGTTGGTTCAGGATATCTACGTTAAAGTCACGAGAGGTCAGGTCTACGGCCATCTTTACCCCAATAGCAAATTCAAAACCGTTTTGCTCATTCATTGCGATTTTAACCTTCGTTTTAACCTTCTTTAAATTCACAGTAAGCACATGATCACTTTGATCGTTGATTTGCAGCGTCTCGGGCACAGGGATGGAGAGAGAGACTTCTCCCTTAGCTTGTTTTTGCAAAATCATCATTAAGGCACTTTCTTGCAAACCAATCGAAGTCGCATAGGAGCCGTCTTTATGCAGTAAGCTTATTCCCGTGACACGGATCTTATCGTTATCCAGTTTGACATTTGAAAGCGATGGCGTTGTCCCCTTCTCAATCATTTGCCAAGTCAATTTTTGAAGCGTTGTGGATGTCGTGATAATCCGCTTACTCGCCGTATCCACCAGTTTTCTCATGTGAAGGGATAGTCGTGGCTTATCAGCTGGTTTAAAGCTGAATATCTCCTTTATAGGACCATCCACCATAATGATTCGCGGAGTTACGGTTTGTTTGGGATCGCGAATGAAAACATCGAACAGTTGAAACCAGTCTTTTCTTTCTTGAAGCAGGCGCTTACTAAGCAGAATGGTTTGAATTTTACCACCATTGGTCATGCCAGTCGCAATAGCATCGAATTTTGAGCGGGATTCTCGTATGGAGGTGACTTTTACGCTAATTGATTCTGATTTCTCTTTCGCCTCTTTATAAAAGACAGGACTTTGCTGCAAGATGATTAGATTATTATTTTCATCCAAATCGATACCGAACATCAGCGTCAGCGAGGAATCCTCTAAGGCCATTTGATCATAGCATCCAGGCGAAATCACCAGACATAGGGCAATGAATAGTAGTTTTACTAGACGTTTCATAATGAAGCCCCCTTGCGAAGCTTTCTGATTAGGGCGGTATAGGGCCATAACAAACAAGGAAATGCAAATGCGAATAGGATTCCTGTCATACCTGACCATTCCGTTAATTGCTGCGCTTTATTATAGTTAGGGGAGTAGAAAAATGCAGCAAGCAGGAAACAAAAGAGATAGATTCTTACAGCTGGTCTATGATCCTTTTTACCCCGAATCAGACTTGTGCCCAACGATGCGTAATACAAATTTAGAATCCAAATTCTTGAAAGTACAAATAAATAAGCAACGGTCAATATGACCTCAAAACGCTCAAGAAAGCGTAATTCTATTGATTTTAACAACCGAAGTGGAGGCCAATTATAATTGGTAATGCCATAGGGGGAAAAGTAAAGAAAACAGACGATGACCGCAGTGAAATAGACAAACAACGTCAATGTATTGGCAATGAGAACTCCTTTTATAGCCTTTTCTTTGGGTTTTAAGAAGGGATACAAAATGAAAATGCTCTCGAAGCCCTGAAAAGATAGGGAGGTTGTCTTTACGCCAGCCAACACAGGGTTCCATCCCTCTTTTAGAACCGGCAGCAAATTTAACCAAATACTCTGGCTTAACTCCGCAATAAAAAGCGGAAATAACCATAACAAGCCCCAAAAGGTTAACTGTGCATATCTGCCTAGGACGCGAACATGATTCTTGGCAATCGTATAGATTGGGAGACTAATCGCAGCCGCAAGCAAATAAATAGGCGTCTTCGGTAATAACGTAAGATGGACGATGTGAAGGGAAGCGAATGCGCTTGAACAAAAAGCCAAAAGAAAATAAGCAATGACCCCTAGATTTAACAGCTTTCCTAACCACTTGCCAAAATAGCGGGGCAGCAAGTCATATAGCGTATCATCTGGATGTTGTTTCATAATTTGAATGATAATCACACTGATGAGGACCGTAATGATCCAGCCGATAAAAAGTGAGATCCACCCATCCGTTCCCGAGACCTTAGCCAAGTCCGCAGGCAGTGTAAGTACACCTACCCCCAATTGCGCGCCGTGAACTAGAAAAATGAATTGCATAAGCGTAATATCATTGAATGCATATTTGTTCATTCACGGTCACCACCGGGAGGATTTGAATCTTGCCGTATTGATTCCGTAGGCCTTGCGCTTAAAGGACGCTTATTCAATTTCCAGATAGGAAAGCGTACAATCGCATCTTTCCAATCCGCAAAACGGAGAGGGCTCAGGGGGCTGAAATATGGCGTTCCCAACGATTCTAAGGCAATTAAATGGCCTATGAGCACCATCGTGCCAATACCGACGCCCACAAGACCCAGAAATGAAGCCAGAAGCATCATGGGAAATCGAATTAATCGGACGGTACCAGACATATCGCTATTCGGAATAATGTAAGAGGATAGTCCTGTCAAGGAGACCACGATTACCATGATGTTACTCACGATGCCTGCCTGAACAGTCGCTTGACCGATGACGATAGCCCCAAGTATACCGACAGTCTGCCCTATTGGAGCCGGTAATCGAATACCTGCTTCTTTCAACATTTCCAGTGTGATCTCCATAATTAATGCCTCCATGAGAGGAGAAAAAGGAACACTAGCCCTAGACTCACCGACGGACAGCAGCAATTGCAAGGGAATCACTTCGAAATTAAACGAGATAACGGCAATATATATGGCAGGTAACATAATCGCTATGAAGAAGGCATTAAATCGCAGCAAACGCATGAACGTTGCGACTTGCCATCCCATCGTATAGTCGTCAATATTTTGAAAAAAAGTAACAAAAGAGGCTGGTCCCATCATGACGCCCGGGGAACCATCCAGCACGACAGCAATTCTCCCTTCTAAGATATTGGGAGCTACTACATCAGGTCTCTCCGACGTAAGAAACTGTGGGAAAGGCGAGAATGCGTTGTCCTCGATCAGTTCCTCCAACTCCCCCATACTGATGACGGAGTCGATATTGATTCGCTTGATCCGGTCCTCAAATTCCTGAAGAACTTCGGGGTGTGCAACATCCGCCAGATAGAGCAGGTAAGCCTTCACCATTCCTCTTTGGCCGATGATGATTTCCTTCATTTTCAACTCATCATTCGGAATAAGATTTCGAATTAAAGCGATATTCGTACTCGCTGTTTCATTAAAACCTTGATGGGCGCCTTTAATTGACATTTCCGCTTTGGGGTCTTGAATAGGCCTTTGTGGAAATTTACTCGTATCCAGTACTTCAACTACTGTATGCCCCTCTTGAAATAACACGCTTTTACCATGCATAATAGCCTGTTTGACTACCGGCCAATCCGTAGCTTGACTGATGTTGCCAATCGTCACAAGGTGCCCTATGGTTGTAGGCTCTGTTCCCTCATGCATAAGCGGGTAGAGAATGTTGTTATGTATCATTTCCCGGTCAGATATGGTATCCAAATAGACGAGAATAGCCAGTAATTTGGAGGATTTGATTGGAAACTCGCGAATGATAAGGTCGGGATATTCGGTTAACATCGACTGAAGGATGGACAGTGTGTCTGATAAATTCGGTTGAATTTGCATCTTCTCATGTAATTTAGGATTAGAATTAGAACCCATTGTTATCCCTACTTTTTCCTTCTATTACCTCTTAGCATGCGAAAATGATTTGAATATTATCCCAAATAAAAAAGGAAGCCAACCGCCTCAACAGGCAGTTGACTTCCATATGGATGAACTTGGGTCTTAGGTACCGCAGTATGTTTGATACGCACAGGCCGAAGGCGCAGGCGGCGTTGCATATGCAGCCTGTTCAGGTGCATGTGCGAAGGGGTTTGCCAGCACAGCAAGAAGTTGTTCCATCACATCGTAGTCGCCATGCTCGACAGCTGCTTCGAGCGCCTCTTCTACCCTGTGATTCCTTGGGATGACCGCAGGATTGCTGCTTCGCATCAATTGCTGCGAAGCCTCCTGGCTTTCCTGCTGTCTGCCAAGTCTCGCTTGCCATAGCTCATGCCACGAATCAAATTCAGGCGTGCCCCAGAGGACGGTGTCTTCAAGCTTATTGAAAGTGAAAGCTGCGAATGTATTCGTGTAGTCCGCCTTGTACTTCTCCATTAAGCTGAGCAAGCCTTCAATCAGCTCATGATCATTGGCCTCTTCGCCAAAAATCCCAAGCTTCGCTCTCATACCCGCTTGCCATACTTCGTAATAGGTTGTCGAGAACTCGGAAAGTGCTCCCTCAGCAATTTGAATAGCTTGCTTCTCGTCGGTTTGCAGCAGTGGTAACAGCGTCTCTGCAAATCTTGCAAGATTCCACACGGCAATTCGCGGCTGATTGCCATAAGCGTAGCGGCCATGTGTGTCAATGGAGCTGAAGACGGTGGCTGGGTCATAGGTATCCATAAAGGCGCAAGGACCGTAATCAATGGTTTCTCCGCTAATCGCCATATTATCCGTGTTCATTACGCCGTGGATAAAACCAACTAACTGCCATTTGGCGATCAATTGGGCTTGGCGCTTGATCACTTCCTGTAGGAAGTGGAGATAACGCTTCTCATCCGTGTCGCCCTGCAGGGCGACTTCGGAATAATGCCTTTGTATGGTGTAGTCCGCAATAGCTTGAATATCTTCTAATGCCCCATATTGTGCCGCATACTGAAAAGTACCCACACGAATATGACTAGATGCAATACGTGTCAGTACGGCCCCAGGCAGCTCAGTTTCGCGGTAAATAACATCACCCGTAGTTACAACAGCTAAGCTGCGTGTCGTAGGAATGCCAAGCCCAACCATCGCTTCGCTGATGATATATTCGCGCAGCATCGGTCCAAGGGCTGCGCGGCCATCACCTCGACGGGAATAGGGGGTTCTGCCTGAACCCTTCAGTTGAATATCTACCCGATCGCCAATTGGCGTAATCTGTTCGCCCAGCAGGATCGCACGGCCATCACCTAACATATTAAAATGTCCGAACTGGTGTGCTGCATAAGCTTGCGCCAGAGGCAACGAGCCTTCTGGGATATGGTTGCCTGCAAGTGTTGCGACGCCTTCATCGCTTCGTAAAACTTCAGCGTTTAACCCTAGCGTTGCTGCCAATGGACCGTTAAGCACAGCCAACTTCGGTGCGCGTCCAGGGGTAGGGTTCACTTGTGTAAAGAAGGTTTGTGGAAGCTTAGCATAACTGTTATCGAAGTTCCAACCTGTATCTTGTTTTGCTATATGATCTGTCATCGTATCTCCTCTTCCTTACTTCAACATGGGACTAAATCAATTATACCATAATAGACAAAAAAACCTCTTCATAAGCAAGCTCGAAGAGGTTGTTAATACCAGCGGCTATGGGTTGGTTGCGAAACGCTTTAGCAGCGTAATCGAGTTAAAATGCATCCCTTCATGATACAACGTGAAGTTCAAAAATTCCCCAATTGTATTTAGAAGCAAGCCGCTGCCTGTTGTGAAAGGCTTTTCTACACGTTCGTCTAAGCGATTCTGCAAAGATTGCTGAATCCGCTTGGGCTGCTCCGAAAGCAGCTCAAGTAAAGCCTCGAGCGTTGGTGTTTCCTCGTTCCAATCTGCTGGTTTCGTTCCTTTTGCAAATAACTGTTTAAAATTCTCAGGTAGTCGTACGGGCTCGCCAGCAAAATGAAAAGCAAAATTCTCTTGAACAAGATAAATATGCCCCAAATTCCATCTGATGTTGTTATTAAACCCTGCGGGCACACGATCCAGCGTAGCTTCCGATAATCCATCAACCGCTTTAATCGTAAGATGACGTATAAATTCGAGTTGTTTGAGTGTGATTTGCTCCATACGATAGCCTCACTTTTTTACTCTACTGTAGCACGTTTCCAGCAAGCTTGCGCCACATTTTTTAAAATCAAAGCCTGCTCCCACCGATTGGATAGTTCTGTACCATTTAATCCCTTGATTGCATATGGTGCAGGACCGAGTTCACAAACAAATGGCAGTATGTCGCCAGGCCTAGCCCCCTGCAGCCAATAGCGCATCGCTTGTGTCCACCATTTCTCATAACGCTCCAATATCGCATCGGAGTAGCCCGCATGCACTTGAATTTGCTCTCCGGAAGAAATGCGGCTATGAATGGCAGACGTTCGCTCCAGCACCGTCTCAAATAGCAGCTCCGCCTTGTCTTGTTTCTCTGTCATTTCCCCTGCTAACACGTAGTGGGAGATATCCAATGTAAACCGCAGATTGGGCAGCGCTTGTGCGTATTGCACGGTGCGGATCAAATCTTGCGTGATCTTGCCGCGATGCGTCTCCACATAAAACGGCATCTGATGCGCAGCCGACACAGCACTGAGACCTCCGAGCAGCTCAATAGCTTCCTCCCCGATTACAAAGGAATCGGCCACCTGCCCATTTACATAAAGCATATCCATCTCGTTCGCCTGCTGAATATGAGCCGATAGATCGCTCGGGTTATAGGGGAAGCAATGCGAGCCAAAGCTAAGACCATATTGTTTCAGCAATCCCATCCATTCTTCCCTGACTTCCATCTCCGGCACTCTAGCTAAGATGCCGGAAAAGCCTGCGCTCGCAATGCGCTCGAGTTTCGCCTCCAATGAGAGCTCAACTTTCGTTTCGCCAAGCTCCATCATCGCCCACATGGATTGATGTATTTCGAGACGCGGTGGACGATTAGAGCCATCATTGATTCTGGTCATATCAACTTGTGCCTTCATTCGTGTTAATAGCCTCCTAGGCTTCCCGCCGGTTTGTTTGTAGCAAGATCCCCCTGCGACTCCATATACACCGCACGTTTCTTCACGGTTCTCTCTGCTTCTTCCTGTGCTGCACGCGCGTCTCCGCGGTGAACATCATCAATCATCCAACGCTGACCAAAGCCTGCATGCACCACTTCATCCGCCCAGTCAAAATCTTGAAACGTCGTCATGAGCGGATCCTTCGCCGTATCTCGGCAGAACTCCCACTCCTCGCGCTTACCTGGCGGATACTTCATTGCCGCTTTCTCGATAGCAATTGTCAAATGCGAATACGCCTCGGTCCCTTCGAATAGCTGTGCCGTCATATCATACCACCCCGTCCAATTCGGGAATTGATACACATCGTACCCTTTCACGCGAAGTGCCGCTTCACCGAACCAACTATGTCGGACTTCATCCCACATATGTCTAGCTGTATCGCGATAGAATTGCCACGGTTTACCCTCTGTCGTGAAATGAACGTAAGCCACGCCTTCCGCTGGCGACATTTCGAAATACCTCGCCAGCATCATCGTTAAGAATCTTCCCTCCTCATTGTCCGGGATAGAGAACCCTTGCATTTTCACAACCTGTGTGCTGAAACGACTGTCACGCGTGCTCGTTTGCGGCATGGTAAATGGCTCGACGGTGATTCGAACAGATGGATCCAACGGGATGCGTTCTTCCCATCCCGTAATACCACCTGCCGCTTCAAGCAGTTGTTCCACATACATTCTCCAGCGACTCACTTCTTCCTTCTCTGATCCTGACGCGGACTGCAGCAAATATTGCAGCGCCTCACGTCCCCATGCCATTTGCTCCTCGCGGTCAATGAGCTGGTGCTTCATGATGTGGAGCGTAGGCTCATCAACGAGCGGCTGCGCTTTGCTCTTATAGGCATGAAGAGCAGCGATTTGCGCTGGTTTCACAACTTCAAAAAGTGCCGTCAATAAACACAAAGTCGTAGGCGAATTCAGTACCGTTTGCATAAGCTCGTTCAGAGAAGCATCTGGGCACTTGTCGAACGCTACCGTGCTCATGCGTAGCTGCTTAATCCGATTGCGGAATTGATCGTGGTGCTCCGCATCCTGATAGCTTAAGCGAGCGAGCGCTCCTTTTATTTCATATTCAGGTCTAGCCGCCATATGAGCTGCCTCGATCCGCATTAATTGACGATCTACATAAGCAATGCGTTGTAATGTTTTAGCTGAATCCTCTACGGACATGCCGATACGATCCCAATCTCTGATTCCCATGAATGGATGCAACATCATGTAACCTCCTGCATATTTGCACTATATTGTTTACTCTCAACCTAATCATAGTGCGAAATGCTTTTAGAATACATGCATTGAATCACATCAATATTTGCACTAAAGTACATATCACGACTGCTCATTCCAAAGTTTAGAAAATTTTAATAACAGCGTAAGCGTTGCTTTAGATTTAGGCTTTACACTAGGGAGGAGAGTGTCACGAATCGGGGGTCCCGCATGAATAAAAAGTTGAGTATTCTATCTATCATCCTTATTATTGGGGTCGCTATAGCTGCCATATTCCCCTATGTGACCTTCAATTCAGCGAATAGCCGAATCACCCTTGACGTGGATTTTCCTCTGCACTACACGGTGCTCACGCTTCATATCGCGGTTGCCACGATTGCGCTGATAAGCGGTTTATTTCAATTTCATGCGCGGTTTCGAGCTAGCTACACCGTGTGGCATAAGGCATTAGGGCGTGTTTATGTCATCAGTGTTATGGTCAGTGGGATTTTAGGCCTTGTATTAACCTTTTATGCGGAGAACTTTACGAAAGCGATGGCTTTTCTTACACTAAGTCTGCTGTGGCTATTCACGACTTGGAAAGGATTCCGTTACGCGGTCAAAGGGGAACTCCAACAGCATCGCGCCTGGATGATTCGAAGCTATGCGGTCACCTTAGTTGCAATTACGTCTAGAGTCGTCGTTCCCGTCTGCATTTTGCTCTATCTAGCCATGCACGGATTCAAGCTTCCCGGAGGCGGAAGGGCACAAATGATCACAGACATCCTGAATGTCAACGTCTGGTTCGGTCTTTTGATGAACCTGTTAGTTGTAGAGTGGTATCTCCTACGACCTCGCAAATAACAAAAGGGTTGTTCCATTGGAACAACCCTTTGTCTACTCGGTTTAGCATGGCGCTGCTTCCTCCCCGCCACTGTCCAAAATAAGCATCTCCTCATAATTTATCGCTTGCAGCAATTCATGCACAGTTCCCCTTGAGATTTGCTCCGCTTCTTCTAACTCTTGAACCCCATCTCGTCTAATTTGTACACTTCGCAGTTGGGTAATCCGCAGCTGTTGTAGAAACTCTGCTTCAGAGCACTCGTTATCTTTCTGTTTCTCACGTTTTAGCATGCGCGAATAATGCTGGATGACAAGCAGCGCTTCGAGCTTATGCTTCTTCGATTTTTGCTTACGAATTGCGGTAACGGCTGCCTGCTGCAATTGTGTTTCAATGGTTTCAAGCTCTTCAAACATGTCCGAAACGGATCGGAATCTCTCGGGGACCCCCTCCCTGCGATGCTGCTTAATTTTACGGTTAAGCAGGTTCAATTTGAATCGGACCCAGAGATACTGGAGCCTCGCTAGAAAAAAGGATTCCGATTGCGGTTTATGCAGCAGCATAAACACGGCCTGCAGCTGAGGCGAAATCACACCTTGATCAATGAGCTCACAGAGCCTTGTGGTTTCCGCTTCTCTCCCAATTTGCTGCAGCTCACGAATATAGGAACCAGAGAGCTTGACGGAGCCATACGACTCAATTCGAATTTGTTCCTCCAACTGCTTCGTGACTGCAAGGGTCGCATCGAAGTTCATGGCATCCATTTCGGTTTTGAGAAATTGAATTGTCTGTTTCGCCAAATGAATGCTCGCTTCTTTCATCGTCATTGCTGCTGAATCAGCCTCAGCGACAGTGGAGTTCCCTATGAATGGCATTGCTATAGAGGCAGCTAACATGCTGATCAGTATAACGCTGGCCGAAATAAACAAGATCGTATTGCGCAGGGGAAATGGCGTTCCATCGGACAAATGAAAGGGAATCGAAAGGGCTGTTGCCAAGGTGATCGTACCGTGAACACCACATAAGCTGGCAGCAAGTGCATATCCTTTTCGGTTCGTATTCATGTCGATCTTAGCGCTCGCGTGATTAGCAGGCAGGAAGTCATTATGTAAAAAATACACCCATAAATACCTCGCTGTACCTAGCGCCGCGTATATGACGAGGGCTAAACCAAATGCTTTATAGACCGAAGCCTCACCACTATGGAGCAACCCTGTTATCACTTCCGGAAGTAACAGACCAAGCAAAGCAAATACGAGGCCATTCAGGATAAAACTAAGCATCGACCACGTATTCATCGAGATGATGTGCAGTTTCGTCGTGGTTTGCTGCAACCGATCGCGCTCTAAGCCATGCACGATACCCGCGGCAACGACGGCCAAAATGCCGGAAACATGGAGTTCCTCCGCAGCAAGATAGATCGCAAATGGTGTTATGAGTTGAATCGTAACCAGCGAGTGGACTTCTTCTAAGCCTCTTTTTCTAAGAAAAATCCTAAAATTCACCAATGCAGCTCCGATTACAAGCCCAATCAGACAGCCGCCAAGAGCCACAAGCAGAAATTCTAAAGCAGCTGATTTGGCAGAGAATACACCTGTCATCACGACAACTAACGCAACCTTGAACGAGACGAGACCTGCTGCATCATTGAGCAGTGACTCTCCCTCCAAGATCGCCATTAAACCTTTAGGGAACGTCCGGCCTCGCGTCATGGATTTAACCGCAACCGCATCCGTAGGTGACAAGGCTGCCGCTAAAGCAAAAGCAACGGGAAGTGGCATGGACGGAATCAGATAGTGAATCACATAGCCAATGCCAATGACCGTAAAGACAACAAGCCAGATCGCCATAAGGAGAATTGGCTTGCGGTATTCCAACAGTTCTTTGCGCGATATGACCCTGCCATCTCCAAAAAGGATAGGCGCAATTAAACAAACCATGAATGCCTCGGGTTCAAATTCGAACTCTGTCGGGAGGAAGGGCAGCCAAGATACGATAGCCCCTAGTCCAATTAAATAAAAGGGCAGAGGAATTTGGGGATAGCGCTTCTGAAGTAACGATGCTGTTACGATTACGGCCGCTACAATTAATAAGGGCAATAGAAGTTCCAACGGAGTTCGGCCTCGCTTTCATCACCTTTTAAATGGGAATTATTTGCTAGCATCCGCTTAAACTTATCGTTCTATTCCATTATGCTTTCATACTAAGACATCCTCAGACACCACTTTATATAAAAATAAAAAAGGCTAGCCAACATGCGTTGACTAACCTTAGGATCCTCTATTTGGCTGCGCTGCTCAATACCAGCTAGTAAACACAGATGAAGTTCCGTACGTTAACGGGATTACGGCACCGATCATGACAATTGGCCCCCACCACGTGAACATGGAGATACCCGCGACTAGACTGATAACGATCATCGCTGGCAGCACTAAGATAGGCATAGCCGTCTGAATCGCTTGGTGCTTCATGGTATCTTGGATGGGGAATAGCGACAGGAATGGCGTCGTTAGTTCATCCTTGCAAAACGATTTGCGCCAGAAAACCAACAAGACCACCGCAAGGATCCAAACAAGAATTTTAATCGCGCCAGGCAAAATAAACAACGCTCCGCTGATGACAACGACGAATTGAATCGATTGTCGCCACTGCAGTCCGTTTCGGAAGTAGGACTTTACTAAGAGCTCCGCGATTCCGTTGCCAGCTCCTTTGCCTTTGAGCAACCGCTGTGATCTGCTAAAAAATAGCGGATACCTGCGTGTCGGTTTTCTTTTTCGCTCCATCACACGAATTAACATCAAAGAGACGATACGCATCCGCGCATCTCGCTCTCTGGCGACATCCGCGAAGAAAGCACCTTTTTCACGCAGCCGTATATTGGTTAAAAGCACAAATGTAAGTATCCCTAACCCAATGGCAGCCCAGCTAATGAAAGTCTGATCCTTAATTTCAGTAATTAACACTTGGAATAAAATAAACCCGCATGCAAATGCCACAATACGCAGCAACCATAGTATGAACCTTTGGAATCGAAGGGCAAGCAGTTGGCGAATTAACCCTATATTAAGCTTCACCACATAAGTCAGTAACCAGAAGCACACGACTTGTGTGATCGTATATGAATATACTGGCACTAGTAACGGCAGAAATAGGAGCGTTGCCAGCATCATTGTAATCGCCTGCAGTACCACCGAATACCGATAGCCGAGATGCATGATATGTCGGAACCAGCCTTCATTTTGCCGGAGAAACAATTGATCTCCCTCTTCAACAAAGTACCTCAGTGTACCCATCCATGTGTATATGTAAAAAAGCGTCGCTACCGTATGAATAGAGATTCCGCTTAACCACGTCGGTGGTGTCATATACCACGCATAATAGTGATAACCTGCTACGATCAGCAGAGGAATAACAAAATAAATCGCAATGACCCAATCAACGGCCATACGTATTGCCCGATATTGAAAAAGTAAATCCGAGCGCACTCTTCGCGCAAAAACCTGAAAGCTACTAGTCAAACCGCTGTCGCCTCCTCTCATAATAAGGAATGGAAGCAGTCGAACAACGTCGCATCCGGCATGTCACATTGTTGTTGGATGTCTTGAAGTGTACCATTCGCTACCAATCTGCCGCCTGACAGCAGTACAAATGAACTGCATATCCGCTCCGCTGTATCTAACACGTGCGTACTCATCAAAATGCCTGCGCCGCGCTTCCGTTCCTCTTCCAGCATCCCTAAGAAATCCTTGATCGCCTTTGGATCTAGGCCAATGAAGGGCTCGTCCACGATGTACACATCCGGTTTGTTCAAAAAGCCGAGAATCAGCATAATTTTCTGCTGCATGCCTTTGGAAAATTTCCCAGGCAATTGATGCTTCTCATCCAGCAATCGGAATCGATGCAAGAGATCGTCAGCACGTTCAAGAAACACGGTTCGATCCAGCTCATACACGGAGGCCGCGAATTCCATATGCTCCCACAACGTCAATTCATCATATAGAATCGGGTGTTCGGGAATATACGCGTAACTTTTGGTTTCACCCATGAAGGAGATTTTGCCTTTGAAATCCTTCAGCAAGCCTAGGATGCTCTTGATTGTCGTACTCTTGCCGGCGCCGTTCGGACCTAACAATCCCACGAGTTCACCTTGCTTCACCGTAAAATGAATTCCCTTAATAATATCAGGCACTTCATCGTAACCTGCTTGTTCAATATGTACATCTAATACAGCTAATTGTTCATCTGACATTCCGTGACTTCCCTTCCATCCTGATCGTGCCACTTCTGCACTTTGCCATCATCGTATCATGAAAGTTTGCCCAAAGTATGAAGGATAGATAAAAATAAAAAAACTCTATCACGGTCACCCCGTAAGGAGCGATGACGATAGAGTTTCGTTATAGCTGAAACCTAACATGAATGCTTAGTACCATCTCAACGCGACAGGCAGACATTGGATAAACAAAACAACGTTCTTCAAGCGTTTCATCATCATATTCACCCTTTCAAAAAGACAGAAAACGCCTATCCTGTGGTAGGATAGGCGCCATTGCCTCGAATATTCGTTGCACATCGTCGTGCGGTTAATTTGAGTATACGGGTTGAAATGGGTTGTGTCAAGTATAGTGACATTAAATTTATTTTTTATTATTATTGCTGAATAAATCATTTTAACGTTAGTTAATATGACATTAACCTACTTTTTCACCAACATATCCGCGATCAGATCCGCTTGTCCCAGAATCGAGATCGGATCGTAATGCAAATACGTTTTGAACAGCTGGCAGCTTCTTCCAAATCGGGCTATCCCTTTACTGCTGCAACTCCTGAACACTATAGCTATTTATGATTGCCGCCGCAAAAGTGACTCGGTTGTTGCGGAAAAAGTGATATAACAGCCGAGCTTCCGCAGATTCTTCATCGTAACGCGAGAAGTTAAAAAAATCATCGTCAATCCAACCTTGCTCCCGTAGGTTTTTAATGGATTCCGCAATTTTACTAGGAATGATTGGTTTTAATACGTTAGATGCTTCCGTTGTCATCGTTCCAACTCCACCTCTCACTAGAATCTATCAATCTAGTAAAAGGATGCCCACTTGTATCAACAGTTAAACGTTGCTAACCGCTGATTACTCCACATAGCTGGTCACGGATTTAACTGGCAGTATAACCGCAACGGTACCACGGGTCACGGCAATGTCAGTTGTGGGGGCGGGGTGGGTGCATATAAATTTGAATGGTTTTCTGTGGTATGTACAACAATAGGCTGTTAGAGGTATGCATCAATAATACGTATAACTCTACTCGCCTCATTCTGCACATCGGCTTTGAAACTAGCTAGCTCTTCCTCCCTATACAGCGGCGGCCTCATGACGAAGCTACGAACTTACAGCTCCAGAACAAATAACTGGAAAAAGTACAGCAAATTTTTGCCTTTCCAACTCTAGATAGAATTAAAATGGAAAACCTACAGGTAATTTCGAGCAAATTGATGTTTTCAAATAAATTTACTGGAATTAGCTGTAGGAAATCCAGTTAGTCGCTCCAAAAGCTCCTTTCGAGTGAAATTAGATGTAAGAAATCCAGTTAATCGATATTTGTGGAGGAGCTGAAGTCGGGTGGGCCGGGTAGGGGGGGTGGTGCCATGTAAATTTGAATGGTTTTCTGTGATATCTACAACCGTATGTTGCTACAGGTATGCACCATTAAACGTAGTACTCAATTCGCCTCATTCTGCACATCGGCTTTGAAACTAGCTAGCTCTTCCTCCCTATACAGCGGCGGCCTCATGACGAAGCTACGAACTTACAGCTCCAGAACAAATAACTGGAAAAGTACAGCAAATTTTTGCCTTTCCAGCTCTAGTTAGAGATTAAATGGAAAACCTACAGGTAATTTCGACCAAATTGATGTTTTCATATAAAATCATTGGAATTAGATGTAGGAAATCCAGTTAATCGCTACAAAAGCTCATTTCGAGTGAAATTAGATGTAGGAAATCCAGTTATATGATATTTGTGGGAGGACTGAAGTCAGATGGCGCGCTGGATCAGGGTGGTGGCATGTAAATTCGAATGGTTTTCTGTGTTATCTACAACCGTAAGTTGCTAGAGGTATGCACCCATAAAACGTAGTACTCAATTCGCCTCATTCTGCACATCGGCTCTGAAACTAGCTATCTCTTCCACCCTATACAGCGGCGGCCTCATGACGAAGCTACGAACTTACAGCTCCAGAACAAATAACTGGAAAAAGTACAGCAAATTTTTGCCTTTCCAGCTCTAGATAGAATTTAAATGGAAAACCTACAGCTAATTTCGAGCAAAATGATGTTTTTAGATAAAATCAGTGGAATTAGCTGTAGGAAATCCATTTAATCGCTACAAAAGCTTATTTCGATTGAAATTAGATGTAAGAAATCCAGTTAATCGATATTTGTGGGAGGACTAAAGGTCGGATGGTGAGCTGGTGGCTCCTTTCGAGTGAAATTAGATGCAGGAAATCCAGTTAATCGATATTTGTGGAGGCGCTGAAGTCGGATGGTGGGCTGGGTCGGGCTGGTGGCATATAAATTTAAATTGTTTTCTGTGGTATCTACGATATTTCTGGAGGGTGGTGTTACGATTTTACGAGGAACGGTTTGGTTTACGGGGAATTAAAACAAAAAAGCTGCCCTCAAGCAGCACAATGCTACTCGAGGACAACTCTACTGTCATACATACATTCTACCAGAACAACTCGCCATGCCCGAGCAATCGGGAAAGCCCCTCAACAAAGTAGTAGTCGCCGTAGATGAGCGGAACGTCGATGTTTTTCCCCTCAGGATAGTGGCTTGTACCGTGAGTGACTAGCCCCTCTTCGGTTTCGGAATCCCATGCGCCGTAGTTCGTGTACAACGAGTGAAGAATCCGCTCGCCCGCCTCGCGGTACAGGGATGCTTCTTGGCTGTTCACTTGCTCCGCGATTAGGAGCAAGCCGCAAGCCGCGCACGCGCCTGCTGAAGAATCACGATACGCCGGGATACCGTCCGGCAGACGGAAATCCCAATGCGGCACATGATCTTCCGGCAGATTTGCCAAGAAGAAATGCGCAGCGCGCTTCGCAGCTTGTAGATATTTCTCATCGCCCGTGTACTTATAGCTGAGGCTCATACCGTAAATGGCCCACGCGGTTCCACGCGACCAAGCCGATTCAGGTGCAAAGCCCTGCCCACCGTTCACGGAAAGCTTTTCGCCGGTGGCAGGATCAAAGATCACGATATGATTGACCGATCCATCGGGACGGATAAAGTGATCTACGGCCATGTCCGCATGTCTTACAGCGATTTCTTTGAAGCGCGGATCACCTGTAGTCAGCGACGCCCAATGCAACAAAGGCAAGTTCATCATGCAGTCGATAATAGCCCAACCTGCATTGTCTTCACCCTCGCGCCAAGGATTCCATGCACGAATGTAGTTTCCCTTCACATTGAATCGCGCTGCGAGCAGATTCGCCGCGAGCAAAGCCCTGCGCTTGGAGTCCTCTGCACCCGTTAGCTTGTAATTGGCAACACTCGTCAATGTCCACATGAAGCCGATGTCGTGATCCAGACGATAGTAGTCGGTAACAACTTTATCGAGCTGCTGCTCACAAGACTCCGCCAACTGCTTCAATCCTTCATCTTTCGTATCTCGATATAAAAGCCACAACAATCCAGGCCAGAAGCCCGCTGTCCACCAATATGCCGGCTCCAGCTTATATTCTCCGCCAACACTTGCATGTGGGAAGCCATCACCAATGCGTTTACTTGTTTTGTCTACTTTAGTTACGGTTTGTGCCCATGCTTCTTGGGCCCACCCCTTCTGAATTGTTGCCATCTGTAACACTCCTCGCCAAGTTTGTTGAAACGTTTAACCTATTATACCACCTGGCTTCGCGGAATGCTCGGCTTGTTTAAAACTTGCGGATATCAATTCTGTTATATCTACAACAGTCTCCCAAAACAGTCTTCCCAATGCACAGTACTTTACGCAAAAAAAACGAGCTCCAAAGAGCCCGTTTCGTTTTAATTTGCAGTGGATGATACACGTGTCACGGTTTGAGCTAGTTCCAACTCTGTCTTCCGCAATTGGTAATTTCCAATGTGAAAAGCCTGCCAGCAACTGATGCCAAAAACGAGCATAGCCGTTATAAACCAACCACGGATACCGAAATGGGCGACGATAACGCCACCGAGAAGCGGCCCGGTTAGGCAGCCAAGGAACATCCATGAGTTCACCATGGCGAAGGTCTGTCCCTCCATCCCCTTGCGGACTAAGCCTCGCACTTGGGCCTGAATATTGGGCATCATACCCGCTACGCACAGGCCGAGTGTAAATCGACACGCAAGGATGAGCGGATACAGGTGCGTCACAGCTTGCACGATACAGAGGAGAAACGCAGTGCTGGTCGCTATTTTGAGCAACAATAAGGGTCCTACACGATCGGATAGCATGCCCAGCAACGGTGAGAAAACTATAACTGCGAGAGAGGTCGCCGATAAGGTGATGCCAAGCAGCCATTGATCGTTGAAAAAGGTGAGCTTATGCGTGGATTGCCGCACATAGTAAGGGATAATTGGATTCGTCCCGACTAGTGCGAAATTAATACAAAGGGCACTAAGCAGCAGCGAGGGGAGCGGCTTCATCCGCCAAATTTGCTTCCAGTCGGATCGCAATGTGCTCCGTTCCATTTTAGCAACGACAGGTGCACGTGGACCTTCTTTAACAAAGCAAAATACGCTGACGGTCGCAAGCAAAATACACACACTCATAGCCGGATACGCGCCTCTTACTGCGTAAAATGTAAGTAAAGAGGACGCGATCAGGGGGCCAATCAGCGAACCGGTCTCGCCCATCATTTGCATGGTGCCAGCCGAAACGCCAACTTTATTCTTGGCAGCTCCAATCAAGATCAGCACCATCGTGAATGGCAGGATGCCAGTAAAGCAGCCCTGTGCCAATCGCAGCAGCGCCAACTGCCAAGGCTCGGTGGCAAGTGACATGCAAGCCGTAACGAGGGTCATCCCCAATCCTGACCATAACATCACAGGCTTACGCCCGTAACGATCTCCGATGCGCCCCAGGAAGGGCATGAGCAGCATCATAATCATGAAATTGGCCGAGAATATGGCGCCTGACCATATGTAAAGCGAATCCCCACTTACATGCCCAACATCCTGAAGGAAGCTGGGCAAGAGGGGAACGAACATGCCGTGCGCGGTCGATACAAGCAATTGTACAGAGAGCAACGCTGCAAACTGCCGGTTCCACGAGTCCATCGAACTAGAAAGAGCCTTCGATGATACTCTCGCTCAATGCGCGTCGTCCATTCGGCAGCTCTCGCTGTTGAAAGTCTTCGGCCAACGTTTCACGTGCTCCACGGTAACCTAAAGCAATCACGGCATGAAGCTCATACTCCGCTGGAATTTGAAGTACTTCACGCGCTTTGTCTCTCTCATAGCCGCCAACAGCGCGCGTAGCCAGACCTAACAAGTGCGCTTGAAAAGCTATGGATGCCCAAGCTGCTCCTGCATCAAACGCATGCGCACCACTAGGTTCACCATCCTGACGGAACTTGTTAGACAGGATCAGCAACAGAACAGGAGCATGCTCCGTCCACAATTGATTATTCGGCTTAATAAACGATTGAAACTTCTGTTTCTGTTCCTCTGTTTGGGCGACTACGAATCGCCAGGGCTGCAGATTGGAGCTGGAAGGCGCCCAGCGAGCAGCCTCTAGAATCGTGTACAAGGTCTCATTCGTGACGTCCTTCTCTTCAAAAGCACGCGACGACCAACGATTCAGAAACAGCGAATGAACAGGATAATCCGCCTTACGATTGGCCTCCACTTCGGGAGTTAAAACAGTTTGATTAACTACTTGTGAGGATACAGTCATGTCATCATTCCCTTTCCGAATAGGCGTGTTGCCTTTATTTAAGTAACCACTGATTCAGATCAAAATCCTTCTCCGCCAACTTCTCTTCAACCAGGAATTTCTTCGTTCCATCAAGCAGTTTCACACCATCATCCTTAAAATTAACCTCTTTTATCGTCTCAATTGGTGTAACCTTCTTGTTCAATTCCGGTGTGAACCCATTTAACTGAGATAGGAATTGATAATATTCATCCGGTTTGGATTGTAAATCTTTGAGCGCTTTTTGCCTTGCTTCATTCCAAACCTTCGGGAAATCAGGGAATTTCTTCAGGTAGTCCTCAGACACAACCGTAAGGCTACCTCCAATTAAATTCGGATGTTTCGTCGCCTCATCAATTAGTGGGAATCCATTCTCAATTTGTTTCAAAGCAAAGATTGCACTGTTCGTCATCGCGTCCACTTCGCCACGAGACAATGCCGCTTCACCATCCGGACGCAGCATATGGATGAACTTCACGTCGGGCACATTTTGTTCTTTCACAAGGCCGGCAATATAGCGGTGCATGAAGGAGCCTTTTTGAATCGCGATCGTTTTGCCTTTCAAATCAGCAAGCGTTGTTGGTCCACCTTTTTTACCAATCAAATAACCTATATTGTCTGTTGAGTTCTGGGTAATCGCTCTCGTCTTCGCTCCAGTCGAACGAGCAAGTATCGCTGGCGTATCGCCCAAACTGCCGAAATCCAATCTGCCGCTAATTAACGACTCGCTTTGGTCAGGTCCATTCGGGAATGCTACCGGCTTGATTTCGGTGATGCCGTACTTTTTGAGCTCCTCTTGGATAATCCCTTTATATAAGCCCCAACCCTCTGCGCCACCAGGAAAATTCAGCTTGTTCGTGCCAATGTAACCGTAATTAATGACCGTTGGGGGTTGTACTTTGGCGGCTCCTCCACTTGTCGCTGCTGCGCTCGCTCCTGCCGTTTTCGCTCCTCCGTCGGAATTACCGCATGCTGCAAGGAAAGCAACCAATGCTGTCAATACAATAACCACATTTGTGGTACGGAAAAGCCCGAATCCCCTTTTATTTCGCTTCTGTCTCTCTATCATCTTCCATTCTCCTTTCAATTTGAACAAACACGATCCCAACTACGCGAAAGATGCTCGCTTCGATAATTCATACATATAAGGATGCTCGGCAACTGGCTTGCGTCCTTTGCCCCAGCCAACCTTCTCACGATAACCGCCAAAGAATCCTTGCTCATCAAGAATCTCCTCACTCACATGCATCAGTCCCTCCGCATCGGGCGCAACGTAGAGCGCATCTGCTGGGCAGTATAGTTCGCACATGAAGCAGGTTTGGCAATCGCTTTGCCGAGCAATAACGGGAATACCATTTTCTACTCGATCAAATACATTCGTTGGACATACCGACACACAGAGGTTGCACGATACGCATTTGGACTCGCTGACTAACTCAATCATGGGGTAACAGCCTCCTTGTTCACTTCAGCTTTTTGTGTCCATACCTGATCAAGCCCTCCGCTAATTAAACGGTACCCTTGCTCAGCATCAATCTCCGGGAAATCCTCCCGCTTATGCATGCCTCTTGTTTCGGTACGCTCAAGTGCCGTGTTGTACATAAGGCGAGCTGTGGCTGTCATAGCGGCTGCTTCACGATGACGAACACCAGCTATATCGAGTGTCGTCACACGTTCACGCAGATCGTTCCAAAGCCCATCAAGTCGATTGATCGATCCCTCCAAACCTTGCTGCGTACGGAACAAATTACGGTCATACGGCATGACTTCCTCTTGTACCGCTTGAATGGCTTCGCCTGTTTTGCTTAAAATCTGACCCGATCCCGACTTCGTAAAGGTTGTCGTTGAGACACTTTTCAGCTGACGGTTGGTCGCTTTATCGCCAAGATCTTTAGCAAATTGGGCTGCACCTTCTCCTGCAAATGATCCCGATGACATCGCCCAAGCCGCATTATGACTGCCGCCCCCTGTGAAACCTCCACAGATCAGCTCACGCGTCGCTGCATCGCCGGCCGCATATAAGCCTGGAACAATGGTTGAACATTGCTCATCAACGATCCGAATCCCGCCTGTTCCACGCACCGTACCTTCTAAGCGAAGCGTAACTGGGAACTTATCTTTGAACGGATCGATCCCGAGCCGATCGAAGGGCAAGAAGAAATTCGTTTGATTCACACGCAGCAACGGACGAAGGTCTTCTGGTGCTTGATCCAAACTCGCGTAGACCTGACGACCTTGCAGCAAATTCCGCGCAATAATCGAACGTCCACGTTGTGACCCTGCCCCTTCTACAATCGATCCATCCTCGTAATAGAAGGACGCGTACTTGTAGTAGGCTGTTTTGGTTACGGAAGAGAATGTCGGGCAGATCGCGTACGCATTCGAGAACTCCATTCCCGAGAAATCAGCTCCGGCTTCAGCAGCCAATAAGTAGCCATCCCCCGTCAACACGTTGGTTCCTAAGGCTTTGCTTAAAAAGGCACATCCGCCTGTTGCGATCACCACAGATCCTGCATGAACTGTCCAGGTTTGACCGCTCTGTGTTCTCACACCCGTTGCACCGCCAACACCATGCTCATCAGCAAGCAATTGGAGCACCGGACTGTGATCGAGGATTTTTACACCAGCCTTTTGAACCAATTTCCGCATCAACTTCATGTACTCAGGGCCCTGTAAACCACGTTTGTAGGGATCACCGATGTCATCCTTCGGAAACGGATACCCCATGGAACCCAGCTTATTCATATTCTCATAGGTGCGATCGAGCACCCGGTTCATCCAAGGCACCTCCGCTAGCTTACCTCCTAGCAAATAGCGACTCTGTCTCGCTTCCTCGCGCAGCTTCTCGTCTGGCTTGATGTACCAAACCCCTGTACCCGATGGTGCCGTTGCCCCGCTCGTTCCACAGTAGCCTTTATCCACCAAAATCACCTTGGAGCCCTTCGTAGCAGCCGTTAAGGCCGCCCATGTTCCCGCAGGACCTCCGCCAATCACTAACACATCCGCATCGAGACGCAATTCGTTATCTTCCAAAACCTTTGCCATTACCTTGACCTCCTTTAAACATGTAGTTGGAACAAAAAAGAGGCATTCCTTTGTAGGAACGCCTCCGTGTGTACGGTTGGACTGAGTATTTAACTTTAAGTCGACAAAACCAATTTGTTTACTAAGATTAAAACCATACTAGCACCGTATTTCAAAGTCGTCAACACTATTTATTTAAGTCCTAGCCCTGGAAGCTGTCACGCCAGCTCAGCCATTTTCTTTCTAGCCATCGTACAAGTGAATCCACAAGTTTCCCGATCACCGCAAAAATAATGACCCCAACGAAAATAAGCTCTGCGCTTGAATTTTGTTTGCCATAGTTGATAAGGAAGCCTATTCCCTCCTGTGAACCGATCAACTCCGCTACGACGAGTCCCAGCCAAGAAATAGCCACAGATAAGCGTAAGCCTAAAAGAATACCTGGCAAGGCAGCAGGGAGAATCAACCGGAAAATTTGCTTCGACTTGCTGAAATTCAGCACTTGAGCGACCTCGAATAATTTGCGATCCACATTTCGAATGCCAAGAAAGGTATAGATATACATAGGGAAAAAGGCACCATTCGCAATGATTACGATTTTCGAAACCTCACCGAAGCCGAACCAAAGTATAATTAACGGCGCAATCGCGAGATGCGGAATCATGCGCAGCATTTGAAAGGAGGGATCCAGCATGATCTCCAGCTTTTGAACAAAACCAACGAAAAAGCCGAAAAGCAGCCCAATGGATCCTCCAATTAGAAATCCTATTACAGCTCGTTGCAACGAAATGGATAGATGCTGGGACAACTCACCGGAAGCGATTAACGAACGAAATTCCGCAGCAATCTGTAAAGGTGTGGGCAAAAATGACGGCGAATACAGTCCCAAATCCCCCGATACTTGCCAAATGACAAGAAGTAATAATGGCACGATCGAGCCGATGACGAAATCGTTCACTCTCTCCCACAACCATTTGATTCGAACAAGCTCTAACTTCTGCCCCTTCGATTTGCCGATTCCTTGCGCGGCTTGACTTAGTGTCTCGACACGATTGCTCATACCTTCTCCCCCTTAGCTTAGTGCGGTAAATCTTTGTAGTGCTTATTGCCCTTTGTAGCTGTCTTGCCAGCTCAGCCATTTGCGTTCAAGCAGCCTCACAGCGGAATCCGCGACGATACCGAAAACGGCAAAAATGAGAATACCAACGAACACAACAGGTGTTTTGGAAAATTGCCGTGCATCCGACATCATATACCCAATCCCTGCGGTTGATCCCATTAATTCAGCCACAACAAGGCCAAGCCAAGACACACCTAATGAGATTCGAACGCCTAATAAAATATGAGGTAGCGCTCCGGGAATCGTTAACCGGATGATTTGCTTCCATTTGCTAAACCCTAGTACACGTGTCACATCGAAAAGTTTGTTATCCACGCCTCGAATACCCAAGAAAGCATTGATATATAGCGGAAAAAACGCCCCTTTGGCAATGAGAAGAACTTTAGCCGTTTCACCTATACCAAACCATAAAATAAATAAGGGCGCGATCGCCAAATGAGGCACCATGCGAAGCATTTGAACTGTAGGATCTAACGCTTTCTCCGTTCTACGGAATAGACCGACGAGAATCCCGAAGGCAAGGCCCAGCGAGCCGCCTAACAAGAAACCCGAAAGTGCTCGGGCGACACTAATCTTGATATTGTCATAAAGCTCACCTGTTTGAATAAGGCGAATCGCTGCATTCATAATGCGAAGCGGCGTTGGAAATAACAACGATGAAATCACGCCCAAATGGCCCAGCAGCTGCCAAGAAAGCAGTACAAGTAAAGGTACCAAAGCACCAAGAAGCACGCGATGGAATCGTTGCCTAGATCTCTGTTGATCAATACCTGCCAAATGTCCTTGTTGGCTCATTAAGAGCTCCCCCCTTTTCCTCCTTAAATGCCCGAACTATCGATTAATTCTAACTCTTCGATTTTCTCAAATTCACTAAGTACCTTGAGCCGCAACTCCTGAAAAGACGTTGTCGTCTTCTTCCTCGGGATCGGCAGATCGATGGGCACAATGTTCCTGATCGCGCCAGGCCGCGGTTTGAGGATCACAACACGATTAGCTAAATAGATCGCTTCATCAATATCATGCGTAACGAAAATCATCGTCGTTTTATTTTTTTGCCAAATATCAATCAACACTTCCTGCATGTGAGTTCGCGTAAAAGCATCCAGTGCACCGAACGGTTCATCAAGCAGCAGCACTTTCGGATTACGAAGTAAGGCTCTTGCTATGGCAACACGTTGAGCCATTCCACCAGAAAGCTCTTTCGGGAACGATTTCTGAAAGCCTTCCAGACGGACGAGTTTAATCAGTTCATCCACTTTCTTACGCACTTCAGGGTCTCGCAGTGAAAGGTCCGCGGCGATGTTTCTCTCAACGTTCAACCACGGAAACAGCCTTGGCTCTTGGAAAATAAAGCCCTTATCAATGCCTGGTCCATGTATAACCTGACCGCCCAGTTGAACCTCACCGGTATGCGCAACATCCAGTCCAGCAATGATCTTGAGCAGCGTGCTTTTGCCGCAGCCGCTGGGACCGATGACAGTAATAAATTCCCCCTCTTTCACTTGCAGCTGGATGTTGTGCAAAGCTTGAACAGACCCTTTGCTTGAGTGAAATGTTTTGTTCACATGTTCGAGTTTCAACAACGGTTGGCTCATTAGGTTCAACTCCTTTTTAAAATAAAAAAAGACACTTTTCTCCCAAAAGAGAATAGCGTCTCCGTTCAAACGGTGGTCACATTTCTAGAGTACCACTCGGAATGAAACTTAGTCAATCACAATTTAATATAATCCTATAAGTTTTATCGGAATTATTTTTTTCAGCCTAATTAATGCCCTACATGCTCCTCCCGCATCCCTATGACTGGATTGCCCGTTAAGCACTGCTCGAACATATCAATGATCGCTAGGAAGCGTTCCGCCTCACGGAACACGTGATCCGCCAGCAAAGGATGGATGATGCTTTTGATTTTGCAGGCTTCAATCAAATCACGCGCTGTTTTTTTAAAATCACGGAGTGCAACGACAGAGACACGATTCTGGTCCAGGAACTGGTCCAAGAGAGGATCTGTTTGAGATTGCGGCCGCATCCCGCTCAAATCGATGGCTTGGAAGAGGAGTTGGTCAAAATCATGACTAAAATTCCGCGCTTGCTCCACTAATTGACGTTCGGATGGATCCAGCAAATGACCGATGAACTTAGCGTGATCCGCCATGATACGCAGGAAGAATACATTTTCATCAATAATCGCGTCGTGTAATGGCTCTAATCGTCCTGCGTTTAATTCGTGTAATCGGTTACGGAAATAATTAGCCTCACGACTCGTATGGTCAACTAACAATGGGAAGTTGTTCCCGCCAGGTAGCTTGCATTGGATAATGAGTCCGAGAACTTTTCTTTTGAACGCCCAAATATGTGCAGCAGCCGACGAGACTTCCGTATTGAAACGCCGAATTTGTTCAGGATCTGTCAACTCGTTATACGAATGGGATTTATTCTCGATATGCTCAAAAATCTGATAATAATGATTCGCCTCTTGGATCAACGTCGTGTCTTCACAGCGAAAGCCCAATTTGAGAAACAAGGAATGTTCCTTCATAATACGTGACCAGAACCGGACCTCATCCAATGACCGCATCACGAACTCATTTGACAATTCGAGCACTCTCCTCACATGATGTTCTCCTCTTCCATTTATAATGGGCACTTGTCGTGCATATGCTACAACAACCTAAATAGGACAACTACAGGAGCTTTTTTCCCAAAAAGATTACGTTTAGATCTATGCTCATCCGTTATAATGAAGGTACAGCCCTGTTAGACAGTCAAAAGCTAGTAACTATCCCTTGATGAGGTGTTGTCACTATGTACTTTGGCGTTGATTATTATCCAGAGCATTGGCCAGAAGAACGTTGGCAGTTAGATGCGCGAATGATGCGGGAAGCCAGCATGAATATTGTCCGATTGGCGGAGTTTGCTTGGGTCAAAATGGAGCCCGAACTTGGCGTCTATGATTTCTCCTGGTTGGATCGCGCAATTGACGTGTTTACGCAGGAAGGCATCAAGATTATTCTGGGGACCCCGACTGCTGCTGCGCCCAAATGGTTGATGGATCTGTACCCCGATATGTATCCCATGGATGTGTACGGCCTCAAAAAAGGGTTCGGGACAAGACGGCATTACTGCCCAAATCATCCCGTCTATCTGACGCATTCGACCATCATTACGCGTAAATTAGCGGCACACTATGCGAACCATCCGCAAGTTGTGGCTTGGCAAGTGGATAATGAATTCGGTGGTCCTTGCTATTGTCAAAGTGATCTGCGTGCATTCCGCAAATGGTTGACTCGTAAATATGGTTCTATTGATGCGTTAAATCGAGAATGGGGAACGATATTCTGGAGCCAGACCTATCGCCATTTCGATGAGATTGATTTACCTGCCTATTCATCTAGCGATGGCTTCAGTCAAAATGCTGGAGCAGGAGACCTCTCTACACCTTACAATCACAATCCAGGCATGCTATTGGATTATTATCGTTTTTTCACGGATGCAACGGTAGCCTATCAGAAGGCGCAGATTGATGAAATTCGGATCTATACCTCTCTTCCTATTACCCATAATTTGATGGGGCATGCGAATGATTTGGATTATTTTAAAATAGGAAAAGATCTCGATTTCATCTGTTGGGACAATTATCCGAATAATATGTGGGGAAAAGGCTCACCTTCTAGTGCCTCAATGGCACATGATCTGATGCGAGGCATTAAAGAGCAGAATTTCTGGATGATGGAGCAGCAAAGCGGTCCCTGTGGTTGGCAGCATATGGGCGACACGCCCGAGCCTGGCCAATTGCGGTTATGGACCTATCAAGCACTCGCGCATGGCGCTGAAGCGATGGTGTATTTCCGCTGGCGGGCATGCACGGTGGGGATCGAGCAGTATTGGCATGGCATTCTCGATCATGATGGGATCGGGCGGAGAAGGTATCGCGAGATTAAACAGCTCGGCGCCGAATTGGCTGGCTTGCATGATTTATTCGTGGGCTCACAGAATGTGAGTCCAGTCGCAGTCATCAAATCTTACGATAATGCTTGGAGCCATAGGCAGCAGCCGCACAATCGTAAGTTTAATTATAATATTTTGCTGCACGCGTATTACGATGCCATTGCGGATCAGCATATCAATCTCGATGTGGTGAATGTGGAGACCGATTTCTCCAAGTATCGCCTCGTGATGATGCCGGCTTTTAACCTTATGACACCTGAAATTGCTGCCAAATGCGAGGCCTATACAGCTAGCGGCGGCAATCTGCTAATCACCTTCCGCTCAGGAACTAAAACATGGAACAACCAAATGTCGACACTTACCGTTCCAGGGTTATTCAAGGATATGGCCGGTGTTGAGCTCGAAGAGTTCGATTCCATCAATTTCGGCAGAACCGTCAAGGTGAAGGGGACTTTCGGAGAGGGCACCGCCGCGATATGGGCCGATGTTCTAAAGAGTACTGGCGCCGAGGTTTTGGCGACTTACGATAGTCATTATTACATAGGTCAACCCGCGGTGACTGTGAATGGGTACGGCAATGGCCGCGTTTATTATGTGGGATGCGATTTGGATGCTGATGCACTCGGGGCGCTGATGCAGCTCGTAGTTCAACGGGAGGGCTTGGAGCCTTTATTGCGGGAGCCTGTGAGCGGCGTGGAAGTCATTGCCAAGACGAAGGATGGGCAGGCGTTCTGGGTGCTTTTGAATTATACAAATGAAGTCAAACATGTGGCGCTACCCCGTGCGTATGTGAGTCTCTTGGATGGTTCCTCGGTTGGAACGGAGGCTGCTTTAGCCCCGTATGGGGTGATGGTGATTCGCCAAAAATAGCGTGAAATAACAGATAAGCCTACCTCCCGTATGAACTGGTTGTAGGCTTTTTGGTTGTTTAGGGATACGAGACTTTCAGGCGTGCCACTGCAGCAAATCGTCAAGGATCTGGTTCTGACCGCTAGGAGCCCAGCTCATGCTGATCCAATTCGGAATCACGCGGATCTGGTTGTTCTGGACAGCCTTCATCGTTTCCCAAGAGCTCCCTCTTAACACATTCATATATAAGTTGGTTTCTTCAAGTGACGTAAGTCGTTTATCAATGAGGAGATAATCCGTATCGAATGCTGGCATACTTTCCACGGCATACTCCTTCGTCCTCTCATTCAGAGGCACACAGCTGCCGGGTTTCAAGCCTAGCTCTGTATACAATAAATGACTTAGCGGGTGATCCACGAATCCTTGCACGCGAATCCTCCGGCTATATAATCGAATTAGGGACACACTCTTATGACCAATCGTATCCATCACGACTTCTTTCGTGTACTTCACACGTAGATCCAATTGACTGAACGTTTGTTGCGCTTCTTTCTCCCGTCCTACTAACTCAGCAATCCTCAAATAATACTTCCGCCAATCCATGGAAAAATCCACAATAACCGTAGGTGCTATTAGCTTTAACTGGTCGTACATCGGAAGATGCCTATAATCGGCGATGATTAACTCAGGCTGATACTTACGCAGTTCGGTTAATTGAACACGAATACGTCTTTGATTCTCTTCGATGCCTAACTCTAGATGTCGATAACCATTCAATTCAAAGGCGTCCTCCACGCCAAGGTCATGCAAACAATCGCGATAACGAAAACACGATGCTACAGCGACTTTCAATTGTTTCCTTTTGATATACATCGTTGGTGAAATCCCCAAGCTATTCTTAAACATGCGGCTAAAATAAAACTCATTCCCGAAACCAACAGCTGTTGAAATATCCTTGATGGAAGCGTCTGGCTGTTGCAAAAGTTCCTTTGAAGAATCGATCCGAATCTGATTCAGATACTCAACGGGGGACACCATCTTCGCTTTTTTGAAGCTTCTTGAATAGGAAGTTGGCGTCAATCCTGCGATGTCGGACAACGTTTCCAGCTTGATTTTGTGGCTAAAATGCTTGTACATGTAGGAAATGCTTTGATCAATTCCTTTGGACGCATCCTCGAGTTCAATCGTTTCAGGTACCTCCTCTGGCATCGATTGAATCAGACTTTGAAACTTGAGCTGAAGAATGGAATCCTTCATCGACTTCGTTCGAGATTCTTGATAGAGGTGCTCCACACTTTCGAGATGCTGCTTGGCCTGCTTGATTTGAATCTTGCCCGTCTGAAAAAGCGAAGGATCCGAGGTCGATCTGACACAGTGCCAGCCGTCTTTTCTTTTGAAAAACGATACACGTCTTATGATTAAGATATAGTACTCGATAAACTCTGATTCCAACATCACTTCGATCGGCTTATTTCGAGCTATATACAATGTCTGATTCGGCTTGATCGGCACAGCTTGATTATCGATGCAAAGAATGCCTTTGCCTTGTATCACAACAAAGAGCATATCTCCTGAGATATTCTTTTTATGCAGCGTGTTTCGTTTGTAGAAACGACGTTTGCTTATGGAGGAAAGCATGAGAAGCGAGTAATCCTGTCCTTGAACCGGTAGCATCAGTTGCTTTAACCCCTTCCATGGTCAGAGTCGGCCGTGAGTGAGAATGATTTTCAATAGACTCAGTATAAATGGTTTACATTTACTTGAAAAGGTTTTTTTGGTTATTGAAATCGTATAGAATCACCTCAAAACGGTCTGACTTACCTACTTTGAGTGGATTTATCCAATGGAATTACCTCAAAAGGCCTATATTACCTACTTTGAGTGGATTTATCCAATGGAATTCGGATGCGTGTTGAGGCGTTTTCGATGTGCGATAGATGGGGGTTGCACGATCTGGGTGATGTGCGTGATGCAGGCGATCTGACGATGTGCGAGGACTGGCGATATGTTGGCAAACAAAAAAGTGACCCACAGCAACGGGCTGAGGGTCTAAGTATATATATTTAAAAAGGGGGTCGGGTTTTATTATAAGCTTTATACATTAATGCCAGATGAATATCATATTTCAATTATATTACAATTCTTTACAATCAAGACAATGCTGTCGGTCTTACCATAATTTCGCTGATTAGTGTGTCATCTGGTTCATTAATGGCAAATGCAATGGCTCTAGCAATACTGTTGGGAGAAATCCCCATGCCGCTTATCTGATTGGCTATCGCTTGCACTTCCGGGCTAGTAATGCTGTCAAATAGCTCTGTCTTCGTCAGACCTGGCGCAATCAAGGTCGATCTAATCCCTGAAGTCGAAGACTCCTCTAGGCGAAGTCCTTCCGAAATGGCTCTAACAGCGAACTTGGTGGCCGCGTATACGGCTGATGTTGGAGACACTTGATACCCGGATGTCGAGGATAGGTTGATGATATGGCCAGACTGCTGCTCCCGCATGACAGGTAGTACCGCGGCTATACTGTACAAAACGCCTTTGATGTTCACATCGATCATCTGATCCCACTCCTCCACGCGTAATTCATTCATCCTGGAAGATGGCATGATCCCCGCGTTGTTCACCCATACATCAATTCGGCCATACGCATCCAAAGCAAACTTGACCACATGCTGCATATCTTCAGCAGAAACGACGTCAGCTTTGACAGCAACGGCCTCTCCGCCATTCTGTTTAATTTCATGAACAATCGAATGCAGACGTTCCTCTCTTCTGGCAGCTAATACGACCTTCGCACCTTTTTCGGCTAACAATTTCGCTGTAGCTTCTCCGATTCCGCTTGATGCTCCTGTTATGATAACCACTTTATTTTGAATGTTTTCCATTGTAATTTGCTCCTTCATCGCATGATATGGAACATGTGTTGAATATTTAACGGCCGTTGATTAATATTATAGACAGAAGCAGTGATTACTCAATGGTTGATATCGACGTAATTGTTTCATATACAACAGGATCTAAAGAATTGTTGATTAACGTGAAGGAGGTAACCTGAAAGGTATGGAACCTATCCATAAAACCGACCGCCGTATTCTCCGAACCAAACAATCCATAACGAAGTCGTTTCTGGAGCTATTTTCGGAAAAAGATTTTGAACAGATCACCATTAACGAGATCGCGGAGCGTGCGAATGTAAACCGCGGCACCGTTTATCTGCATTACAGCGACAAGTACGACCTTTTGGACAAATGCATTGAAGCCCATATCAATGAATTGATTACGTTGTGCACGAACCAAGAGGCCAATAAAGTAAACGAGGGGATGGTACAAGACCCCAAGCCGATTTTTGATTACTTTCATAGCCATTCCGCATTTTTCTCAGCTATGTTTTCCAATCAGAGAGTCTTCCTATTCCGGGACCGCCTGCTAAAATTTATCTCCGTTAATCTGATGGTCAAAATGGAAAAACCCGGCATTCCCCCCGTTATCGACAATGAGATCAAGGCCCAGTTCATGGCCTCTGCTTTTATTGGCATTGTGGAGTGGTGGATCCTTCATCACATGCCGCATTCCACACAATTTATGGCTGATCAGGTTAAGAATTTATTTGAAAATAATCAAGTTTACTCCTAGCAGCCTGGTAATGGCTACAGAGTTCTGTCAAACTAAAATTAAAAAAGCCACGAATCTATTTACACGATTCGTGGCTATCATTTACTCCGCCCAGGGTTGCGTCGTCGTTGTCAGTTCCTCTCCCGACTCAATAGCGGATTGCATCACAATCCCTAAATAATGATCCTGCATCGCCTCAGCCAAGTCATAACAAGATGGCCCACCCTGTACATAGTCCGCCATTCGAGTCAAACTAGTAGCAATCGCTATCTCATCATCGGATAAACGCCCGGGAACGACTGGGTTTTCGTACACCCAATCTTCGCCCGCGATAATCCCTTGGTGATAATATCCTTCCAAGTTACCGTTATGACCGGTATCGACTCTACGGAAATTGCCAGTGATAGGTGTTTTAAAATCTCTCAAATACCGGAACGTTTCATCCGATAATTCGCCACGGTTTCCGCGAACAAGGACACGATTTTGGCGAATCCAAGAGAAATACTGATCACCTGTAAAATCAAACAGCGCCAGTTGGTTTCCAAAACGAAGCGTAGCGATATCCTGCACCGAGTTGCCAATCACTTCACTTTCCGGAGGCCCATTACGCCCCGGACCTTTCACGATATCAGAGGTAAATCTCTGTCCACGAATAATGGCGTTCTCGAATTGAATGCCAAGTAACTTTCGGATCAGACTGATGCCATGATAACCGTGAGCGGCCGATACTTGCACCTGAGAAACGTCACCTAATTTACCTGATCTCACGAAAGCTATACGTGCAGCATGCATCGGCTGATACAAATATTGTTCGGCCACCTGTACGCGCCCCTTTAGCTTGGAAACCGACTGGTACAAGTCAATCATACCCGAGATGTCATTGGCCGGAGGCGTCTCTGTCAATACGGGTATGTTCCTTTCTACCAGCTCCAGTGTGCAGCCAGGCATGGCATCCCTCGAAACGCAAACAACCGCGAATAGGAGCGGTCCGCTTGAAACGAAAGATTCCATGTCTCGGTAGGTTTTCACGCCCCATTTCTCCTCGATTTCCCTGCCTCGTTCCTCATCACGGACTAGCATCGCACGGACGGCGAAACGGTGAGGCTGCATTTGCGCAATCCGCAAATAAAATTCAGCTCTCCACCCTCGCCCTACAATTCCAAATTCGATTAAAGACATAACGGTTACCCCTCACTTTACGTTGTACACCACTTGACTTGGCAGTTCTAGACAATTCAATTGTCCACCATAAACGGCGCCACCATCGATGCCAATAATACGATTCACACCAAAATAAACATGATAATTATCCGAATCGCCGTGCAGTGTATCGGTGGATGAATGGCCGAAAACCACAATTTTTTCACCACTATACCCTGTATGAAATTCGCCACGAATCCACATCAGAGTAAATGGATCCGTTTCCGAAACAGGCACTCCTGGCTGCACACCGGCATGGACAAATATATAGTCATCCGTTTCGATATAGTGCTCCAGTTTCGTTATGAATGCCAAGTGCTCTGATAATATATCCGACTGCAGCTCTGGTCTGGTGAACGACTCCGCGTTCTCATCGAGGGCATAATCAGCTTCTGTAAACCCATAGCTTTGTAGAGTCATATCGCCGCCATTGATTTGTGCCCAGCGTTTCCATGCCCGTTCATCCTGCGTCGTCAATGCTTTGATCATTAAATCCTCGTGATTCCCTTTTAATACTCGCGCTCCGGCCTCTCTTAAAGCCATAACTCGTTCAATCACACCCTTGGCGTCTGGCCCTCGATCCACATAATCGCCCAGCAAAATCAGTTGATCTTGTTCGGAGTTGTACCCCGCGGCTGCTAGTAAAGCTTCAAACTTGGCAAGTTCGCCATGAATATCGCTAATGACAAGAATTCTTTTCATCTGTATCCCCTTGGTGTCTGGTTAAAGTCCCTTTATTATAAAAGGCCAAAGGCCGATCTGCAATTATCGAAAAACCCCCGAATCGCGTTAAGCGTTTCGAGGGTTTTTCTGGGGATCACTATTACTATTTTCCTATCCTATTTGGAATCAATAATCGTCAGCATTTCCTCAACGGACTTCCGCGGCTGTACCTTTGGAACGGATGCTGGGTATCCGACATGCAGAAGGCCGACGATTTTCTCATCTGCCTGCAAGCCGACGGATTGTTGGAACTCCAATTCATAGTTATAATTGTTCGTTTTCCACACGACGCCGAGCCCTTGCTCCCAAGCGGCCAATTGGAAATTTTGGATGAGGGCACAGACAGCGCCGTAGTCTTCATCCCACTGCTTTTGACGTGTATCTTCATTCAGAATCACAACGAGATGGGCAGGAATCTTCATGAAATCGTTCCACTTGGGTATCCCGTGTTTTTCTCTCATCTCTTCATCATCATAGGTCTGGAGCATCGCATTGGCTAATGCCTCACGTCCCTCTCCTTTGTACAAAATAAAGCGCCAAGGCTGTCTATTCCCATGATTCGGTGCCCAAACGGCTACATTCAGTAAATCCAGCAGCAATTCGTCCGAAACAGGATCCTGTTTGAAATCGCGAATCGTTCTTCTTTCTTTTATTAACTCTGCTACCGTTCCCGCTTGTTTAGTTTCGGATAAGCTCATGTTGGACATCCTCCTCGATATGCTTAGATACGTACTTGTCGGATTTGCGGCCTTTTCCTTTCGGAATACACATCGGTGTACCGAAGAACGGATCCTCCATAATGTCACATTCCATCCCGAACACTTGGCGGACAAGCTCTGTATTAATAACATCCTCTGGTTTCCCTTGAGCAAAAACAGACTTATCTTTAATCGCCACAAGATGATGTGCATAGCGACAAGCAAGATTAAGATCATGAAGAACCATCACAATCGTTCGTTGTTCACGTTCATTCAGCTCAAACAAAAGGTCCAAAATATCCACTTGGTGAGCCATATCCAGATACGTTGTAGGTTCATCTAACAGGATCGTTTGGGTTCCCTGCGCGAGAGTCATCGCAATCCATGCCCGTTGGCGCTGTCCACCGGATAAGGAATCCACCGCGGTTTCTGCCAATTCGGTTGTTTTGGTAACGGCTAGTGCTTCCTTCACGCATCGCTCATCTTCATCCGACCACGATTTCAGCCAATTCTGGTAGGGGTATCGCCCTTGTTTCACCAACTGAAAAACGGTTAACCCTTCCGGGGCAATAGGCCCTTGCGGCAAGATCGATAAGCGCTTCGCAATCTCTTTCGTAGGAATTTCCGCGATATGCTTGCCGTCCAGAATGATTTCGCCTTGAGCAGGCTTCAATAAGCGAGCCATCGAACGAAGGAGTGTTGATTTTCCACAGCCATTTGAACCGATTAATACCGTAATCTTTCCTTTAGGCATGGTAAGATTCAAGCCTTCGATAATATTTTCTTTGCCATAGGTCAAATTGAGATTTCTGGTTTCCAAAGTTGGCACTCTCTTCACTCCTATCTTGAATTTCGCTTGGTGTACAGCAAGTAGATGAAAAAGGGTGCCCCTACCGCTGCCGTGAATACACCAACTGGCACATCGAGCGGTAGAAAGAACGTTCTACCCGCTAGGTCCGCCAACATCACAATCGCGCCTCCGAGCAGTGCTGAGACGGGCAACAAGCTGTCAAAGCTTGAGCCCACCCATTTGCGTGCCATATGCGGAGCGATTAACCCAATGAATCCGATCGCGCCAGCTACGGAAACAGCTGAACCCGCTAGCGCCACGCTGATGAGCAGCAATAACAAGCGGTTAATCTCTACTGCGCTTCCTGCGCTTGCTGCCACATCATCCCCGAGCTGTCCAATATTGACATGGCGAGCTAATAGAAATGCTAGTGGAATCAAAACGACCGTCCATGGCAGAACCGTAAGCACATTTTCCCAATTCGCCGCGTAAACCGAACCTGTGAGCCATAGGTAGGCTGTGCCAGGATCGTTCTTCGGACTAAAAACAATCATCATCGTCGTCGCAGCAGACATCAGCGATGACATCCCAATGCCGACCAGAATGAGGCGGATGGGTGTGACTCCTTTTTTCCAAGCGAGCATATACAAAATGACTGAAACAACTGCAGCACCCAGCATCGCCGAGACCGGCAGCCACCGAATGCTGATCATGCTATTGAAATACGTGAGGAAGGTGACCGCAGCCACTGAAGCTCCCCCCGTAACACCCATCATATCTGGCGATGCCAATGGGTTTCGAATGATTCCCTGCATGATCGCACCTGCCGCTGCCAATGCAGCCCCTACTAACATGGAAATGACAATGCGCGGAAGGCGCAGCTTTTGAACGACCATTGCATGATCATCGGCGCCAATGCCTATGACACTTCTAACAACATCGATCGGAGATATGTACATTTCCCCCATCCCCGTGCTGACAATCGCAATCACCACGCAAACCACGAGTAACAGGAGGGAAATCGTGAACGCTTTTTTTTCAACTAAAAAAGAAACCGCACCGTGTCGTGATCGAATCGGAACATGACCCTTCATGATTTGATAAGCCCCCTTCGTGCAATATAAATAAAGAATGGGGCACCAATAATGGCGGTCATAACACCTACAGGCATTTCCTCAGGAATCATAATAAATCTTGCAGCCAAATCCGCCAGTATCAGCAGAATTGCTCCTAATACAGCACAATAAGGAATGACCCAACGATGATCACCACCGATGAAAAACCGAGAAATATGCGGAATGACAATACCAATGAATCCAATGGGACCCGCGACCGACACGGAGCAGCCCGCAAGCACGACAATTAGTAAGCCTGCGACTGATTTGACCCAGATCGTCTTTTGACCCAAGCCTTTCGCCGTATCCTCACCCATGAGAAGTAAATTCATATCACGCGCGATGAACCAAGCAACTACCCAGGATATGGCCATGAAAGGGATGACTGTGATTAACATATCTGGAGAACGTCCGGCAATTGTACCCGTTAGCCAGAATAACACCGTGTTTAGCCCTTGTTGGTTCAGCACCAAGATGCCTTGTGTGAAGGAGGAGAACAGTGCGGTCATCGCTGCGCCTGCGAGTACAATTTTGAGTGGCGTTAAGCCATCTCTGCCAAAAGAGCCCAAAATATAAACGGATAAGGCACCGACTGCCGCTCCGATAAAAGAAATCCACATCAAAGCTTGCATCGATGAAATCGATAAAGCTACCGCCGCAAGGACAACGAATAACGTGGCGCCTGCATTCACGCCAAGTACACTCGGCGAAGCCAGCGGGTTACGTGTGAGCGTCTGCATCAACGTACCCGCGATCGCTAAGCTAGCGCCAATGGCTGCGGCTATACAGGCCCTGGGCACACGCGTTGTGCGAAGAATGATTTGATCATTGATATTCTCGTCGTAATGAAAGATGGAAGCCCATGCTGTATGCCAGTCAAACTGCGTCGCACCGAACAGAATGCTGGAAACAAAGCTCCCAAGCAAAATGATAACCAGTGTGAGCAGCCCGGCGGTTTTCCATAAGCTCGTATTCATAAGGTTCATGATGACAATCTCCCAAACACTTATATTACACAAAGGAATGAACATAACGTTCATCCCTAAGTGTTTCAACTATTTAATATCAAAATATTTGTAGAGATCCGCTAACATCGCTTTCGCTGCCATCGAGCCCCCAGATAAGTTCCAAGTGATCGTGTCTACTTTAAAATACTTACCGTTCTTTACGCCTTTGAGATTTTTCCAAAGCGGGTGAGCCGTCCAATCGTTCTGCGATTTCTCTACCGAAGGTTCTTCCGCACTCAGACGTGTAATATCAAAGATATACTCGCCATCCAACTGCGACATTTGCTCTTTTGTGGTGATGTTAACGACAGCCTTGCCTTCTACAATTTGAGCCTTAGGACGTGGTAAACCAAGTTCCTTGAAGATCGTTCCAGCAAAACCTGTTGCATAAAAACGTGCACTGCCATCTCTTTCAAAACGGATAATCGAAACTTCGGATTTCGCCAGTTTATCTCCCGCTTTTTGTTTAAACTCCGCTACCCCTTTATCCCAATCCGCTAAAATTTTCGCACCTTCTTGCTCCTTATAAAGGGCATCCATGGCATACTTCAAATTCGCTTTCCAGTCAAAAATCTCTTCCGTCATAATAGTAGGCGCAATGCTTTCCAGCTGCGGATAAATTTTCTCATGACGTGGTTTCGTCCCAATGATCAAATCTGGCTTCAATGCCACGATTGCTTCCACATTCGGCTGTGTTTCTTCACCCAAGTTCTTTACACCATCCATATTGGATCTCAGAAAGTTGTACCAAGGCTTCTCTTCCCATGATTCAACCGAACCAACTGGCTTAACGCCCAAGTGTGTAACTATATCCGTCATACCATTGAACAGGACGACAATCCGCTCTGGCTTTTTCTTCAAAGTAACTGTACCCATCGCATGTTTAATTGTTTTCTCTACCGTTGCTACAGCTGTAGCTTTAGCGGCTTCTGGCGACGCACTTGCAGTGCTCGTACTACTCGCATTTCCACCTGTTGTTGTCGAACTACCACAAGCCGTCACGGCTAGTGCTAACAACATCACGATCATCATTTTTAAAGCTTTCATCCTTTTCTTCCTCCTTGTACAGCAAAGCACACACTGGTGATGAACAAGCCATCTATTTAGAATGCTGATGCTGACTCCCTGTTTTTAATTGATAATAATTCTCAGTCTCAATTATAAAGGGCATATTTTCCAATGTACATATCCAATTTTATCCGATTTGTTGACTAAATTTATCTTTGTATGGATGTTCAGCACGTCTTTTTAAAATGGACAAATTTGCCAAATATAGTTTTCCCACTTATACTTATACCTAGATATTCGATGCATTGTAATTCTATAGTCGTGAAAGGAGTCTTCCATGAAAATTAGTAAAGAGCTCATGAAAGGAAGCACCGTTATCCTGATCCTGACCCTTTTGGATCGCAAGGATATGTATGGCTATGAGATGACCAAAGAAATGGAAAAACACTCCGATGGCGTATTCACATTGAAGGAAGGTACGCTCTATCCCATTCTCCACACGCTCGAGTCGGAAAGCTTTGTTGAAGCCTATTGGGATGAGAAAGACGGACGCAAACGGAAGTATTATCGCCTAACAAAGCAAGGGAAGGGCGAGCTTACGGCAAAGAAACAAGAATGGTTCCTTTTTCGCAATACTGTTGATCGGGTACTTGGGGAGGGCGGTGTATGAGCAGCTTTCGTTATCATGAGGAGATCGCTTTGTTTTTGAAACAAGTTTGTCGCGAAATTAAAGCAAGAGAGGTCCATCCGGAAGTTCGTCTGGAGCTGGAGAGTCATTTGCAGGAGTTAATTGAGGAGAAACTACGTAATGGAATCGATTTAGATACGGCCGTTAGAGAAGCTATTTCCAAATGGGGACACCTGATGTGATCGGGCAGCAGTTTCATCTTGCCCATCGGCCTCGTTTTAATTGGGGCTTGCTTGCTGTCGTTGTGCTTTTTATAACGATCGGGTTAGTTGCCATATTTTCTGCTCAAACTGCGCTAGTCAGTCGTCTAGGTTTCACTTCTATCGGACTCAAACAAATCGTATATCTGTGCGCTGGTTCATGCTTAATGTTGATCATTGGCTTTAGTAATTATAGGAAGTTTGCCAAATTCTCATGGGGACTCTATCTGGTTACGATTGCGTTGCTCATCTATGTCTATCTATTCGGGAATCAGGTGAATGGAGCTAGAGGTTATGTCAATTGGTACCCTTTCCAAATGAATATTCCAGCGCTCACCCCCTATCTGCTGCTCATTGCGCTAGCTGGTATTTGGAGTGCGCCACAAAGAGTCGTCGCCAACGAATCCTCCATGAACGTATTTATGCGTAAAAGTTGGACCCATGTAGGAACTGTTTGGCTGGCAGTTTTGCTTATTTTGCGTATACACGCTATAGATCAATTCGTTCTTTTCTTTATAGGATGTTTGACTTTGTTACTCGTTTTGAAAATGAAACGCACCCTACTCTTTGCGCATTGTAGTCTATTTGCAGTTGCCTTTGGCTGGTTCTTGCTTAGTCAGTCCTATCAACTAAAACGCATTTTTGCTTTTATACATCCAACTGAAGATCGGCGAGGCATGAATTTTCTGCTAACTCAGTCCAAAATAGCGATGCAATCCGCTGGTTGGTCGGGACATGGGTTTGGATCTTCCCTTAACGCTTTGCCTGATCTTCAAGCCGAAATGATGTTTCCTTTTCTCATCTACTGTTTTGGCTGGGGAGCCGGGATCGCAATAGTGATTATGGTCACTTTGTTCGTCCAGCAAATGGTTGGCGTCTCTCGGAAGGCGAGAGATCCCTATGGCAAAGCTTTGGTATCCGGGTTATCGACCTTGTTTGTCATACAATATGTATGGAATATGCTCATGTGGATCGGTCTAGCTCCGTTTAGCTCCTTCCATCTTCCTTTTATTAGCTATAGCGGCTCGCTCGTGCTTTTTCAGTTTGTAGCCATCGGCCTCATGCTTAGTGTGTATCGACGGAAAGACCTCGGCACTTTGAAGGTTACATAGGCTTATCGACGACTTTTATAGCCACTCAGCCACTATCCCTTACCAATTTGTCCTACGGACATATACTTTAGGGAGAACCCAATAGGGAGGATCTGTGTGCAATGAAATCAGACCGTGTCACAATTATCATTGAAAAAGGGAAGCAACGCATTATTGCACAATCGCCAATTCATGGTATTCATAGGTTGGTTTTCGTGATCAACCATCAATTTACGAATGCGCCTAACACGACGCAGCTCGCTAGTGGTGCAGGTCGCAGCAGTGCAGCTGGCAGCAACGCCGCAATCAAGTCTCCACACAGTCAGCAACAACAAAGTGTTGGGGCAGGCGGCAAAGCGAAGAACCAATTAGGTAAAGTCGCTAAAGGCAATTTATCAGGCAGCAAAAGCCTCTACGATATCCGTCGTAAAGGCAAAGAAGTCATCGTTGTCATTAACGATCAAATTGTGAAGCTCCCGAAACATGCAGCGAATGCATCGGCTACCCAAGTGGCCAGCGGCGCTGGAAAATATAGCACCAGCGGGACTAACTCCGCCATCGATAGCCCTGGAACGAAGCAGCAGGATGCCGTCGGCGGGAGTGGCAAAGCTTCAAACACAATGGCTAGCAAGCGTAGGCGTAGGATGAAGAAGTAGCAGCTCATATGCGAAATAGAAAAAGCCATCCTTTAGAGGGTGGCTTTTCTACTGCTTAAGATCATCCTAATTGCAAAAAGTAGTCATAATAAAAACCTTGGATGAGCAGCACAACATCGCCAAATATGCCCACAGTAAAAAACATGAAATAATAAGTTGCTTTGGATACTTCTTTGTTAAATAACTCCTTAAACGCTTGAATGACCAATCTTTCGAATTTAAACCAATTTAGTATCCAACCAACGATTAGAAAAGTGATAATTGTCATGCGTCAAGACTCCTCTGCTATGTCACACTAAATGGATTATATGCAGTTATTTTTGCCGATTTCCTCTGACCAGAAGAAATAGCTGGATTTCCTGTAGTTAATTTCCCCCATAAGCCCAGATATCACTACTTTTGAATAAATTAGCTGTACATTTTCCATCTATTACCTCGATACCTTCGATTCCGGCAAAATTAACTGTAGGTTATCCATCTATCATTCGGCCGCGGCGATCAGCTTGATTTTCAGTAAAAAGCAGTCTACGACACCAAAGTGCCTAGACTGCTTCTATTTTGTCATCAAATCCGTTGTACAGCGAGCGTGCTCTCTATGAAGGCCACTTGCAGCTCTGGGAACGCATGGCGTACCCTCTCCACGACAGTCCGCATGCCTGCTTCTTCACTCTTCTGATGACCCGTTACGATTAGCGCCTTCGCAAACCCCATATCCGCAGCATCCCGTACATACTCGTTCGTCTCCCACTCATTCGTCTCGCCAACGATCAAGAGGTCAATCTCTTTCGTACCGAGAAACTTGATATGAGCACGACCGCCAGATGCGCCAGGCAATAGACCGAATTGCTTCACCGGAAGATCCGGATCTCCGGCAACAAGCATACTTTCTATGCCTAGTTTATTTTTCAAATGCGTGGCGATGGTGCGCACGGTATGTTGTTCGCTAGAAGGCGGTGTTAGTAGGTTCATCTGCTCCGGATTTGCGTAAGCTTCCCAATCGAGCTGTTTCAACATGCCTACCAGAATACCATCAGGTTTGTAGCTATGTACGTAATCGTGCAAACGAAAAATGGCAATACCCGATTCCTCGATGAGTGCACGCTTCTTTTCATAAACAGGATATCCGCTAAGCCATTCGACTTCATCCATGTGATTGTAATACGTGGGTTCGTGGGTGATGATGAGATCAACGCCTGATTCAACAGCTTGCTTAATTACACCATAGGTTGTCATAAAAACGACAGCCACCTTGCGAACTTCTGCATCTACGCGTCCGCTCTTCAGTGTATCCACCGTCTTGTTCAGCTGTCCGACGGGCTCAATAAGGCAATCTAGCACCATTTGTACAGTAATCATGATAAAAGAAACCTCCCCTAAGTTTCGTAATCATTGCCCATATTTACTAGGTATACAAGTGATAAACTTCTCGAGATAACCATCGAACGGGAACGCCTTGTTGGCAACTTTTTCTTTCAAAGCAGCCATTGCTTGCTCAGCTTGGTGGTCCAGATCCTCTGGATACCCAAATTTAATCGTATGGGCAGCAAACTCTTCCTCATCAACGACTTGCCAAACACCTTTTCTCTTCACATAATCTAAATCCAAATCCACAAAAGAAACAGTGGTTCCCTTCATCACGGCAGGCTGATTAATATTGCAATAAAATTCATTCAACACACCATCAACAACATCCGCACTAACCGTGTACCAAGAATCAAAAGAGAAAAATTCAATCGTCCAATTCTCAACCGTAAATACCTTTTGCTTCGTAAAATGATGAAGCTGCCTTCCGTACTCACCTAAAACAACGATATGTGAGTCCGTCTTTTCTAATAAGGTGGTGCGCCATTCGTAGTGCAGGAGATTGCCGTATTTTAAAGCTTGAATCGTAATTTGATTATCCATGGTATCGTCCTTCTATACCTTCTGAATGTTCAAAAGAGACCTGAGTTCATCCATGATCTCATCAGGGAGCGGCTCATTCATCAGGTTGTTTAGAATATCTTGATCGGCTCCCGCTTCCTTCAAATAAGCAAGCAATAGGGCTGCCTTTACCGTCCTATTCATTAAAGCATACGCGATATACCAGACTTCAGGACTGCCAACTTGAATGCCGTTCCATGTAGCACAAGGGGTGGATGGCAGTCTACATAAGCCCTTATCCGTATGGATGGCTAGACCACTAATGATTTCTACCTCAGGAGTATCGCTAAGAACCACTAACTTATATTGCGTAGCAAAGGGATAGTCCCCGCTCATTTTTTCCTCGATATGATCGTACTGTAAAGCCTGTAACACCTGATCTTTCGGAGCTTCAACCATGACGTCCCAGTCGCCAACCGCATCGATTAGACCCAAGCTAAGCAGCAACCCGCTTCCACCCAAGGAGTAACGAATACCAGCTTGATCCAGCTTTTGAGTTACAGCAGCTAAGCTTCTCATTTCTACCTTCACGCTCATCCTGTTATCCTCCTTTACGACTCCATTCTATCATGATATACCAGCGTTATCCCTCACCTATTTCAATTCCCCCATGGTCCTCTTCTGTTCCTTCCAAAAAGCATCCCACTTGCCTAATGTCTCTTGAATGGACGTCTTCCCCATCAACAGCGCTTGGCTATTATCCGTAGCTATCTTATCCCAGTTGCTGTTCCCCGGATATTGAAAGGGCGGTTTATAGAGCAGGTACTTGTCTGGTTGAAGCGTCATGTCGAGTAAGGTTTTATAAGGACCTGTTTGGAAAAAGGAATCCGATGCCACAGAAGTGTGAGTCGGAATCACGCCATATTTTTTAGATAATTCGGTGTTCTGTTTAGCACCTGCAAGAAAAGCAATCAGCTTCCATGCTTCTGCTTTATTCTTGGAATAAGAAGCAATTCCCCATCCAGCTCCGCCCACGCTCACAAGTGCGTTACCCGTTGGCCCTGTTGGCATAGGTGCTGTTGACCACATGTCTGGCTGCATGTTGTCCTGTATGGTTTGAATGACATCCGGATCCTGCAGCAATATCCCTGTCATGCCCGAGGTGAACGCATCTACTTGCTCTTGGAAGCCCCAGTATATGGAATCCGGCGGCGATGCTTCCTTATACAGCTTCACATACACTTCCATCGCTTTCACCGCTTCAGGTGAAGCATATATCGTAGAGCCATCATTCAGAAAGGGACCGTCCTCCAAATTAACGCGATCCCCATTATAGGCCAGAATCATGGAATCCAAAGTAGAAACGGAGCCTTTGGCTCCACGAAATGAGAAACCATACCGATTTCGGGCTGGGTCTGTCAATTTTTTGCTTATTTGATACATCTCTTCCCAAGTAGAAGGTGGTTTAAGGCCTGCCGCTTCAAACCAATCCTTCCTGTAAAAAATTTGCCGCTGATACAAACCGTTCGCAATAAAGTAATTTTTGCGGCCGACAACAGAGATCGATTTGGCTGCTTTAGATAACGTATTTTGTTCGTCCCACGTGGCCATGTAGGTGTTTAATGCGTCAATATAGCCCTGACTCGCCAGATCAGCGACATTAATATCACGAACTTCAAGAACGTCGAGCTCCTGCTTAACACTCAGCATCGTTCGGATCGTAATATCCGCCTGCCCAAATGGAGGTGAAATGAGTTCCACATGGATATTAGGGTTATGGCTCTCGAATTGAGCAATCAAACCTTTCAGAATACGGGTCCGATTCGGATTCGTTAAGCTTTCGATCATTCGCAGGGTCACTTTATTCTCGGTTGATGGCGCTGAAGCTTGCGTTTGATGTTCCTGACTAGAACAGCCTATTAAAAAGGTAACAAGTAGTAGCCAACTCATGCATACGAACCACACCTTCCTCTTACGTTGCCTCATCCTCATCATGGTTTCCCCCTTGTGCTCAAATGGTTAGCCATTCTGTAAAAGTTTCTCTGTTGTGTCATACACCCTTCTCTCTGCTAGCAGCTCTCCGCATTCATGGGTCGGAATGGGACGACTGTAGATATAACCCTGAATCTCATCGCAATTGCATGCTTGTAATAAGGCCACTTGCTCCATGGTCTCTACCCCTTCAGCAGTCACTCGCAAATTCAGGCTATGTGCCATGATGATGATGGCTCCAACAATGGCACGTTCTTTGGAGTTGATCACAATATCATCGAGAAATGATTTATCAATCTTTAATCGTTGTATCGGAAAATTCTTCAAATAATTTAAGGAAGAATAACCTGTGCCGAAGTCATCAATTGAAATTTTCACTCCTAAGGCATACAAGCCTTGTAAGGTTAAAATCACCTTATCCACATCTTGCATGGCAATGGATTCCGTAATTTCCAATTCTAAATATTGCGGTTCCAATCCTGTTTCCTGCAAAATGTGAGCTACGGTTTGAATGATCTCCGAATTTTGGAACTGATGAATCGATAAGTTGACAGCTACGTGTACCTTGGGGAGCCCGGCATCCTGCCAAGCTTTATTTTGCTTACATGCTGTGTATAGAATCCATTTACCGATTGGAACGATGAGTCGAGAGTACTCAGCAATCGGAATAAACTCCGACGGCGGTATGAAACCATGCTTAGGATGGTTCCATCTCGTTAACGTTTCAACCCCAACAATGGTGCCGGAACTCAGTTCGATTTGAGGCTGATAATAGAGAAGCAACTCATCACGCTCTATCGCATGACGCAAGTCTCTCTCTAGAGACAGCTTTTCATATGTATTTTTTTCCATCGTCGTGTTATAGAACTTATAATTATTTCTACCGCTTTCCTTCGCACTGTACATCGCAGTATCTGCGTACTTGGTTAAACACTGGATGTCGTTGCCATCCTGCGGATACCTACTCACACCTATACTAACAGATACATGAAGTTCTTTCTCTTCGTAGTATACTGGTTTTTGAATCTCCGTGGTGATCTGGTGAATAATGGTCAATATCGCATCGTGGTCGCCTGCGTTCGGCAGAAGAACTAGAAATTCATCCCCACCAAAACGAGCTACCGTACAACTTTTATCCAGAACGCCTTCTAGTCTGCGCGCTGTTTCGATGAGCATCCGATCGCCAGCCTCATGGCCGAAAGTATCGTTAATAATTTTAAAGCGATCCAAATCCAGAAAAAGCACCGTAAACTCCTGCCTATTTTGCTGGGCTAACTGAATCTCCTTTTCAATAACCTCCATAAACAATTTACGGTTTGCTAAATCGGTCAAATGATCATGGTAAGCCATATATCGAATTTTGGTCGCATTCCGCCGTCTCTGTAAATAGTAATTGAACAAGTAGGTTAGGACAGCAATTCCGATCATACTAATCAGCATACTTTTGCCAATGGCATTCGCATCCTTAAACAATTCCGATGTTGGGATTACGGCCTGTACAATCCAATCACTGGCCGCTATTTTCTCCGCTACAACCAACTGCATTTCCCCGTCAACCTTAATCGTCATACTATCAGAGGGGTGTCCTGCATGAATCGGATTCGTATGAAATACGTTGGGGATGCGATAAAAGTCTCCTTCAAGTTCCGAATGCGTCCTCGTCAACAATTGATTAGCAGGATTCAATATGACCATTTCTCCATTTTGTATATCACCAAACGAACGCTTTAAAACCTCGGAACTAATCTCGATGAGAAGCACATACTTCATACCTGAACTCAACTTAATGAGCCGATTGATGGCAAAGGAAGGTTGTCCTATATTGGAATAGCCATATCTTTTGGTTGCCAGCCAGCCGATTTCCCCATTCGCAATTACCGCTCTCTGAAACCATTCCTCTTTACTATAATCGATGATTTCGGTATGCAAGGTATCCGTTGTAATCTCTTTGAGCTTCGGGTCCACCGGAATCAGGTGTATATTCGTGATATCACTTTTACTAAAAAAGCGAATAGCTAAGCTCTCCACGATTTTATTTCGAGCCACGAATTTCTCGTTCTGATTCGTTGTCGCACTTCCGTACACGTGGAGCTGATTCAACATTTCTTCATCGGTCAAAATGTTAAAGGTTATATCTTCGTAATTGCGAAAAATGATATTTAACGTGTCTCTTGATTGCACGACAGTTTGCTTCGTCGCCGATGTCACCTTGTCTATGACGATCTGTTGGGAATGCGAGTAAGAAAAATAGCTGAACGCGACAAAGAGAATAACCGTGCCGCCTACCGCCCACACAAACAGCTTAAGGCCCACTGCCTGCACGTTGGGGTCTTTACGAAATAAGTTAACATAGCGTCTCCATTGCTTAGCGAGCTTGAATACAATCGGTATCAAAAGGATAGTCAACTCCTGTCTGCTCTACAAATACTGGACTTCGTAACGATCCACTTATTAACATCACATCTGTTGAGTACATAATATACCAAAATTGTTTAGTATCTACATAGAAAAACATTAATAATGTATTAGCAATTCGACATCAATATCCTTTTTTCAACAAAAATCGAGTTTGTTTACATGAAAAAAGGCTACCCCACACATAGGGTAACCCTCCAAGCGCTATGGTCCACTTCCATCACCTATCACACGATAACCTAGCCAAGCTTATTTAACCTGCCCTCGAACGATTCCACTTCTTGTCGCGTCGGCAGTGAGGTTTGAGCGCCAAAGCGAGATACCGTTATGGCACCTACTTTTGCTGCAAATGCGATTGCTTGCTCCATGGTGTATCCTTCGCCATGCCACACCGCCAAAGCTGCATTAAAGGAGTCACCCGCAGCTGTAGTATCCATCACGTTCACTCGATAAGCAGGGTAGGATCCTGCTACGCCATTTAGGTGATAAGACACTCCTTTTTCCCCTTGGGTAATGATAACGTCAGTCTTCGTTAAGCTTCGCAGCTCGTTCATAACGTCCGAATGCTCAGTAACCACTGCTTGTCCAGATGTCAGAATAGCTGCTTCTGTCTCATTGGGTGTTACCAAGTCAACGAAAGGCCATATCTCATCCGGCAACACCGCAGCTGGTGCAGGGTTCAAGATCACTTTTACACCGTAGCTTTTGGCAAGTTGAACCGCACGCAGAACTGTTTCTTGGGGAATCTCGAGTTGTACGAGCAAAATATCCGCGCCAACAAATACTTCTTTGGCACGCTCCACCTGCTCTGGCGTCACACTGGCATTCGCGCCTGGGACAATCGTAATGCGGTTTTCTCCATCCTGTACTTGAATCAACGCAACACCCGTCGTTTGCTGAGGATCCGTATGAACGTAAGAGGTGCCTATGCCTTCATTGGCTAATTGCTCCAGCATCTGCTTGCCGAACGGATCGCCGCCCACGCAGCCAACCATCTCAACATGTGCCCCCAGTCTAGCTGCTGCAACTGCTTGGTTCGCGCCTTTTCCACCTGGGATCATGACGAATTCTTGCCCTGTCACGGTCTCCCCAGCAACTGGAATATGTTCGGACTTCACAACGAGATCCATATTAATACTGCCAACAACGACGATTTTTGCTTGCTTTGTTTGCATGTTACACCCTCCTTTTTTTAAAAAGCACACATTTAATTTCGAATAACTCTTAGATCTGTTGCTGCTTTCAGCCATAGGGGAAACTCATTTAACAATTGATTATATAACTCTTCATCGGATATCGAAGCAATATCCTTGATATGAATAAAATTAGCGTTGTCCACGATCCGACCTTCCATCGTATCCAGTTGCTTCAAAACCTCGAAATCCGACTCCCCAATGCCAACGAACTGCCAAAACAACGGTTTGAGTGAGGATTCAACGATTACTTTCTTTATCGATTTTACAACGCCGCCATCATTAATAAAAATAACAAAAGCCGGAAGATTTGACTCTTCTTCCTCTGTATATTTACGGATAACATCTTTCATAACTGGCGGCTCGTTATTTCTACCAAACTTATGTATATCCCTATTATTGATAATATTTTTAACGACATATTGCTCAAAATCTCTCTCTGTTGCTGGCGTCAATCGACTGAATTCATTATCATATATCCAAACGTCCAATGTCGCGTTATCATCAAATTGACAGGCAACTGCCAATATTCGTTCAACCACCTCTTGAACGGTTCCGTTCTTATATAAAAGCTGCATAGATCCAGAGATGTCGAGTACTAAGCCAACCCTTGCCGCTACGTTCACCATTTTTTTCTTCTCTAAAGTGATTTGAACGATCTTCTTACGTAGATCAATCGATGAAAGATTAGGTTGCTTAACCACTTCAACGGGTTCCTGCTCAATCTCTGGTTCAATGACTAAACCAAAGTTCGTACATAATGATGCTAATCCGCCAAAAAAGCCACTGCCAATCGTATTAAACTTCCATTCCCCATTGTGCCTGTATAGCTCCCCTACAACTATCGCCGTTTCTTTTGACAAATCCGCTCCATATTCATATCGAAAAAGCTCCTCGCCACGATCAGCATCGATTAGCTTTACATACATATTAGATACATCTTGCATGTAATATCCATGCTTTTCACCTTCATGAATCGTTAACGAGAAAGCAATTCTCGCTGTACTTTCTGGAATCTTCGACAGACATAAGGAGATGGCTTCTTTATCTTGTCCACTAGCTTGACCATGCGTCACTCCGCCATTTAACGCGGCAGGATTGCCATAAAAGATAAAGTCTTCGTCTTTTTCGCACCGATTATTTCCCGATAACACAAAACAGGAAGCATCGATGCTCAATTTGTCGTCTGCCGACCAACCGAATTGCACCCTAAGGTTTGATAACGCTCTCCCCTTTGTTACATCCACCTTTTGTCCTTTTGTCAGAAGCATACATGTATCTCCTTAGCACTTAAAAATAGTAGTCTCTACTTTTCAACAGTACCATACAATATTGAACTATCAAGTAAAGTTTAGTGAGATGATAGACGGGATCAGAAAAATAAAAAAATGCCCATCCCCCAACCGGGGATGGACGCATACGTAAACTCAACGCTCCTGCTGATGGCCGTTAAACAATTTGCGACGCTGCTCGCTTCAACATGATCTCTCGATACTCGGTTGGTGTTAAACCCGTGTATTTTTTGAACGTACGCAGGAAGCTCCTCGTATTCGCATAACCTACTGCATCTGATACATCATTCACTTTAATCGACTTATCTTTCAACAACTCCATGGCAGCCTTAATGCGAATTTCAATCATATAATCGATAAAATTGCTCTCCGTATGATCCTTAAACAATCTACTGATGTAAGGAGGAGTCAGATGAAACATGCTAGCCAGTCGTTCCAAAGATAGATCATGCTCTTGATAATGCGTACGAATGTAATCCAGCATTCGATCAATCGTCTCATTCTTCCCACGTTGGCTGCGCTTTTCTTCTATTTGTGAGGCCAAGCCCTCGAGAATATCCCCGACCAGCTGTTCCGCTTCCTTCCAGTTTTCACACTTTGCAATACGCTCATAAATGCTGCTTAAGGGCCCCATCGATATTTCCGGTTCAATCCCAATCGCACTTACGGTTTGCAATGACTTCATCATGAGATCGTAACACAGCTGCCTAATTAGCTCCGGTGGAAGATTACTTTCGACGGCTGCACGGAAGGTATCTGACAAGTAAGCAAGCATCTTACCTCGATCGGTCTGCCTTAAAGCTTCCATGACGGGCTCAGACATTCGGCTGAGCTTGTAATAATCCTGTCGGTCTGGTGGCTGTAAATCGTCTACAGAGATTACCGAGTGCTTACCGAAAATCATTTTATAAAGCAGTGCCTTTTGTGATTCATCGAACGAACGTGGTATCTCCTGCATATCCATACGGCATGTGCCTACACCGACTGTCACTGACAAACCGAATTGTTTTTTCATAATATCGAGAATTAATTCAAGAATGACCAATGTCCGTAAATGGTTTTGCTCTGGGTCACCTTCAGCAAAGCTTAGCAAGACGGCTGCCCTGCCGCCTCCTAAGTCAATAGCTGCTCCCGCATGTTCTGATCGAATCAGCTCTTCCGTAACATTACAGAACATATAGGTGTACAAGGCTTCGTCACGCGGTGACAGCTGTTCGCCATCTTTGCTAATTTCTGCCGTGCACACAAGGAAGCGCTCTGGATACATACGTATCCCCTGAAACTCCAAATGGTGATACACCGCGTGGAAATCAGAACGACTGCCATTCAATAGCTCCATCATGATCTTCCATTTGAGCATGGGCTTCGAATCCCTCACATGCTGCTCCAAGTGCTCACGGTCTGTTAGGATTTCATCGAAAATATGCTCTAAGTTGCTAAGTCCAATGCTCTCCGTCCCCTGCCCTCTTCCCTTCTTCATACCCGACATCTTACCTGCTAATCGGTCTAACGGCTTAAAGGTCCAGCGATTTACATAGAATAAGGCAGATAACGCGAGGCTGAACATGATAACGGCAAAAATGAGCAGCAGATTGCGTGTAACTTTAAGGGGTTCAAATACCGTCGTTTCCGGCATAATGCTGACAACTTTCCATCCCGTATATGCACTTGTCCGATAAAAAACAGACTGCTTCACGCCATCCAATTTCACGTTAAACGAACCGCTATCCGAATCTGTTAGTATCGTAGTTATATAGGGTAACGACTTCATATTGCGGTAAAGCTGAGTTTTATCGTCATGCGTAACGACGTTCCCTTCTGCATCCAGAATGAAAAAATGACCAGGATGACCATCCTCATAGATCGTCTTAATCATTTGGAACAATTCATCCTCTTGAATACTAATGGCCATGAGACCCTTCCTAAAGCCAGGACTGCTAAGGGCAGGAAAACTGCGGACCAAGGTAATGACATCCTCTGTTTTTTGACCATCCCATACTCTCTGCGTCGACAACCACTTGAAATATTCCGGCATATCCAAATACTGAGCTAACCAATTAAACTCTGTCGAGGCTTGTTTTAAAAATGTTTCTTCGGTCATTAAGTCTCCGCTGACATGTGAATAAGCAAAAACAGAGGAATAATTCGGATTATTCGCGATAAAATCCCTCAGTCTTGTAGTCAGTGTGTAATGGATACTGTATCTTTGTGCATCATCACTATAGCTATTATTCATAAAATAAATAAACTCCAACCCTTCCGCCATGGAGAGCAAATCCTTTTCCGTCTGGCGGAAAGCACCTTCGATCTTGGAGTCAACTTGTTTCAAGAGTGCAAGATTGGTATCTTTTAAATCCTTCTGCAGCTTACCCACTGTCCCCGTATAGGACAGCCAGAACGTTAGGCTGATTATAAAAAGGAAAACGATGCCATAAATCACCATAGCCTTCGCAGAAATACTGTTTCTCATGGTAGGCCTCCATTCGGTCGTGCACTTGTTCTTATTGTATCATTAACACGACCTTCAGGAGGAATAATCATCCATTAATTAATGGAATTAACAGTTACGTTCGCCAGAGAGTAGATAAACAAAGGTGCTCCTGTGAGAGGTACACTTACAACTCCCGAAACTGCAGCGACATATTTATAACTTCCATCAATGCCAACAAACGTTACTCCTGGTTCAGTCGTCTCTATAGTGGCTGTTCGTGTAGTGGTACTTGTTGTTTGCCAACTGGCATCCCATAAAGATGTGATGTATCTATTCTTATTTTCATCCCAGAATTGATAGCCATAGTAAGGATTGGCAATGCCCGGTACCACTCCTACATAGTTTGCATCTTTTAAAACTCTAATCAGTGTGTAGTAACCGTAATAACTCTCCTTAGGCTTACCGTTCCAGTCGATTAACCCTAAATTATGCTCCAAGTTATTCGTCTCCGTGCCATCATCGGCAAAATCGTACCAGTGCATGGTACGAATGCCGTTTGCAATGGCATGCATATAAGCTCTAGCCAAATAATTACGTTGGGTCGCACGATCTACTTTTTTCAAGTAGCTTCCGCCTGTGTAAGTGCTCCACCCTAACTCCGTAATAACAATCGGTTTGTCTCCATCACCGTGGCTCGTCATCGTGTCTTTCAATTGCTTCAGCGTATCGAGAAGCTTCTCCGGAGTACCTTGATCAAGTCCAGGTACAGCTGGATATTCATATTTGACATAAGGATGGACATCCATGACGTCGAAATAGGTCTTCACTAAAGCACCGTTCTGCCCATCGGAATTATAGAAATCGTCCAGCCAATTCAAACCTTTGGTGGGATCTAAACGATCGAGACCCGCAAGTGCAGGCTCTACAAGTAAGCTCTTGCTGCTGATGGCTTTCAAGCTATCATGGTTTATCTTAAGTTGAGCTGCTACAGAAGCCGGATTTCGATTGGCAAGATCAGGTTCGTTGTAGGTCGAGAATGTATAGGCTCCTCCATTATTATCCGCCTCAACATAACTCGGTCCATGATAGAAGTAGTGGAAATTCAATCCACTTTTACCATATAGGGTTTTCATGGCATTACTGTGATCCCACCATCTGTTCTTATTCATACCTCCGAGATCTCTAAGCAAACGCAATTTTGTCATCAAAAAGAGATCTTCCGTCTCACCATGGTGCATATAGTTTCCTCCCCCATAGGGAGCATCATTAATGGCGAATATATCTCCAACGGTGTCACCTCCAAGCACAGATGGTGTTGTTACTTTCAACGTTTGCACATCGCGCCTTTCAACACCCGTCGTTTGGAAGGGGGTCACTGCTACATAATAAGTTGTCTCTGGCTTCAAAGCGAAATAGGGTAGAAATTTGCCTAATTGTTCAATGGACTTTGCTTCAGCTGTAAACTTAGGCTTTAATTCTAATGTACTTGTAAAAGGAGATGTCTCCACGTAGACACTATATTTGTTCACATTATTAACCACACTGTTGTAACTGGACCAATCCAGATACATCGTGCTGTAATTTTTGAGCTTAGCCGTGAACTCTACTTGATCCGGTGTTGCCTGCTTAGGAAGTGACACATCATAAAGCTTCCACCCCCAAATGGCGATTTCTCCCACCGTCAGGATTTCCGAATTATTTGCGTTATGCATAATGATTTTGACATATTTGGCAAACTGACCAGGAACGCCGTAGCTCGGTGTATTCACGAACACATTGGCCGTACGACTGCTTGTATTCGTAGTGTAACTGAGGGATGTGTAATTCACACCATCTGTGCTGACGAGCACTTCATACCCGTCCATGAACTTATTTCCGCCCGATGCCAAGGTCCATACGTCAATTTTCCCGATTTGATACACATCATTTAAGTTAAATACAACTGCACCGAATTTCCCTTTGGAGCCCCAGATCGAGTTAGTCGTTGATGCTGCATCCGATTCCGTGCTAGATCCGTCAATTAAATCCGGCTGTCCCCCTACCGTATCGTTCTTGGATCCATCGTTATCAAACTTGATTAAATCGCCATCTGTGATGAAGGGATTTTCGGTTAACCACGAGTAGGAAGCACCGGTTGCAATTTTCGGTTTGGTCGTATTGTAGGTACCGGAAGCTCTTAAATAGTTATTGCTGAGTATCGCCATAGGCTCAAGCGCATCTCCATAAACCGCCACTTCACCTAGCCTCATGACTTGCTTGTTCGGATTTTTATGCATAATAACTTTGATATATTGCGCATTGACTATAGGCTTAATGGCAAGTGAAACAGGAGCAAAACCCGTATCTTGCGCATTCGTGTTCTCCTGAACCCCGACTCGTTTGTAAGTTAAACCGTCATAGCTGGCGTATACCTCGAACTGATCCATACCACTCTGATTGTTCGTGTCCGCCCATACGGTAACTGAGGATACTTTCAATACGGACTTCAAATCATAGATGAGTGTTCCGTAAACCGCCGCTCCTACCACACTCCCCGTCGAATTGCTGGCATCATCATCTGGGCCGTTACCACCATCCGTCATATCTGGTGATGCTGATTCATCCGATGCAAGGAGACCTGGCTCCGTCGCATGTATCCCTTCGGACAGCCAAGTATAAGACGCACCTGTTGCAATTGCTGGCGTATCTGTAGGAAACAATTCACTTCCAACTGCGTTCCCACTTAGCAGCTTTTGGTTGACTGCCGCCTGTACGGTTTGACTAGCAGGGAACACTACGGAAACCGAGCCAAGAAGAAATACAAACGCACTTATCAGAGCACAACTCTTTTTCGTAATACGCATGGCAAAGCTCCTTTCTGGATGGTTAGATAGTGGGTCGGTATACCATCTGAGAACTTTGGTTACCGACCCTATTCAAATTCACATAAATAACAGGCCATAAATGATTTTTGCAGCTTGTGCACGTGTCGCATTCCTATCCGGTGCGAATCGATTCTCATCTAATCCGTTAATGATACCAGCCGCTTGCATCGACTTAACTGCTTCCTGAGCATAAGCGTCAATGTCTAGCTGATCATCGAAACGCACAGGATCGATCAATGTCTGAAGCTCAATCTCTGCTAACATAATTACTCTAGATGCCATAACCGCCATATCTTGTCTTGATATAGGTTGATTGGCACCAAACGACCCATCCTCATACCCTTGGATGATTCCCAACTTTTGAGCGCTTGCCACTGCTTTGTAGAACCAATCGTCTTTTTTCACGTCGCTGAAACTCGTTGCAGCATCCGCTTCTGTCAGATCGAAGGCATTCATCAGCATCTGAATAAACTGGGCTCTCGTAACCTGTTCATTCGGAGCAAACCGATCACTTTCGAGACCATTTACGATTTCTCTTGCTGCCAATGCTTCAATGCTGTTTTGCGCCCACACGGCATCCTGAAGATCCGCGAAAGTCACATGCGTATACAAGGCTATATATGAGCTAAGATGATTTGTTGTAAAAGAAACTCGACCTGTTGCGGCATCATATTTCCCATTCTTCACCACTTCAAGCGTCTGACCGTCTACGATGTGGTACACAATGATTTGATCGCCGTTCTCGTCTGGTGCGAGCGTATAGTCCATCGAGATCTGAACCGCATCTCTGCGGGAAAACGAATGAATGCTAATCCCATCTAGGATGACTTTAAAATCATATACAGCTTGGTTTCCTACACGGGAACCCGCTGCTCCAGTAAGAGCATCTGAACGAACCTCCTCCACGAAAATCTCCAAAACAGCTGAGTTCGACTTCACTTGGTCCGACAGTGCATCAGGTGTCAAAGCTATCGTCGCCAACCCTGTTCGGAATTGGATGTTTTCGATATGATTCTTTTGAGCTATGTCAAGAATCGATGCAGGGAGCTTAAGCTGAAATTTCTTGGCACCTGTCACTTTTGCAATATCGATGATAAGCGTTCGATCAGATGATAATGCTCCTTCTATCGCTTTCTCCAAGGAAGCCATAGGGACTTCAATTTCAACCGTTCCGTCTTGCTTCAGCACTGGGTTTGTGAAGCGGATCGTTCCAGCCTGAATCTCAGGAAGATCTGGTGCTGGCATCCATGCTCCCCCGCCTGAAGGCCCATTACTTTCACCTGAAGGTAACTGAACGGTTACTCGACTAGTCGCCGAATAGCTACCATCGACGGTCGTCACACGAACCGTTGCCGTTCCAGCTGAGACACCTGTCACCGTTGCTTGCAAGCCATACACCTCTTGCGATACGCTAACCACTGCTGGATCGCTGGTTGTAAACCGAACCTGTTTGTTGGTTGCATCGCTTGGAAGTACAGTTGCCTTCAGAACCATGGATTGCCCTCTGTTCAAAGTCACTGTCGGTTGGTCAAGCTTCACGCCAGTCACCTTAACTTCAGGTGCATGAATTTGGCTGAATATGAGATCCTCAAATAACTGCGTGTTCTTACTGGAACCAATACCGCTCATGTATTCAAGCCAACCTCGGCGGGTTGTTCCATCATTCTCATTGATGAGCATCGAAAAGCCAAAAATGTCTTTGTCCGTCACTGTACGACCTGGAGGCAGTAGCTCTGTCCAAGGAATCGCAAGCTCATAGGTAGTCGCGATGGCGCTTCGATAAACAGCTGACTGCACAGTCGTCATTTCCCCAATTGGCTTGCCGTTAGCCGCGAGCCATCTCCAAACCATCGGCCCTTGTTCGCCAAGTGCAATGCCGAACTCATTGTTGGCTGAGCTGCCGACTCCGCCTTCTCTTCCCGTATCAATGGCGAATTGGATGCTATCCCCTTGCCACAGATCACCGCCAGCTCCTACTTGATAATGCTTGTCATCTTGAACTTCCATGCCAAAGTATAGCTGATTCATATCCCACTTCAGGAAGCCCTTGCCGCTTAAATCAGCCTCACCGCCCCAGTTGACTATATTTTTAATTTGATCTGGTCTGTTTATGACGATGGGCATGCTATTACTCCAGCTTTCCTCAGATAGCTTGCCATCGATAATTGGCGCTGTCTGGTCGTTTACAGCTGCAATAAAATTAAACGGTCTTTCCACAATCTTCGTAAATCCACTATCCAAATCAATGGATAACTTCAATTTAGCTCTTGCTTGCTCCGGAAGAGCGGTAATCGGCATGGTGATCTTCGTAATTTCACCAGGCAATAAGTGATTGAACGTAATTGGGCTTCCTTGACCTAGGGCTAGATATACCGCCTCCGTAACTCGAACGGTACCGTTTAGCTCTTTGTCAGCAGTCGCATTCTCTACATAGATTGCCGCATTCCATTCATTCCATCTTCCAGGCGCTGCAACCTCAGGCACAACACGAACTTTGACGGTCTCAAGTACGTTGACCTTCAATTTCATGGCTGCAACGAGTGACGTACCCGAGATCACTTGAATCGTAACCTCATGGACCTTCTCTTCCGCGTTAAAAGGGATGGGGATAGCAACCGGAATCGCCGTTGTTCCTGCAGTAAAGCTTGTTTCACCTTCGAGTTTCCAATCACCGGATGGACCCATGAGTTGAATCTTTCCATTCAGTTCCGCTCCCAGGCCAGAACGTTGAATAACCGTATGGAGCGTATCGCCACGTCTTACATCCACTGAAGTGTTTTTTAATACAAAAGAATCATCAATCGAAGAGATTTCCAAGCCAGTGCTCGAATATATGAAAACAGGAGCACCACTAATGGTTAAACTGGCAATCCCATCATTAACCGGTAAGTAGGTGTAACTGCCATCAATACCTACAACAGTAAGGCTGGTATCCTTCGTTTTGAAAGTGGCTGTTTTGGTCGATTCATCAGCAGCCCACAACGATGTAATGTACTGATTTTTCCCTTCATGCCAATATTCATATCCATAATACGGATGATCAACATTCGCTTTGCGGCCAATAAACTTGGCGTCTTTCAACACTTTTGCCATCGTGTAGTAAGCATAATAGCTTGGCTTCGGAACGCCATACCAATCGATCATGCCCAGATTATGTTCCAGATTCGTCGGATCAACTCCGTCATCTTGGAAATCGTACCAATGCATTCGCTTAATACCGCCAGCAATGGCATGCATATAGGCTCTAGCTAAGTAATTACGTTGCGTTATCTTATCTACAGGTCGAAGATATCCGCTTCCTGTATAGGTGCTCCATCCAAGTTCACTGAATATGACAGGCTTAGACTGATCGCCATATTTAGCTTTCAGTGCATTGATTTCATTGATTTTCCCGATTAACATTTCAGGGGCACCTGGAATGAGACCTGGTAGACTACCTTCATGATTTTTTACATAAGGATGCACATCAAGAACATCAAAGTACGTTTTTACTACAGCGCCATTTTGACCATCAGATTTGTACAAATTCTCAAGCCAAGTCATACTTGCTGGCTCAGTCCCGCCTAAGGCAGGCTCAATAAGTAAATTTCGGTTGTCCACAGCTTTCAGGCTCTCGTGGTTTTGTTTAAACTGTAAGGCGAGCGCAGAGGGATTCGTCCCTTTCAGATCGGGCTCATTAACGGTAGAGAAGGTCCAGGTTCCTTGTTTATTTTCCATAGGTACATCTTGAGGTCCATGATAATACGTGTGGAATCCGATTCCGTATGTATTAGAAAATGCTTTAACCCAAGAATCATGGATCCACCACCGATTAAAATTAATCCCTTCAATATTGCGCATGAGCACAAGCTTACGGATGATATTCTCTTCCTCTTTGTCCCCGTGATGAACATAGTTTCCTCCACCGTAAGGTGTATCATTAATGGCGAAAATGTCCCCAATCTTCTCCCCGCCAAGAACACTAGGCGTCGTTATTTTAATTGTGCTGACATCCTTACGTTCACCCGAAGTTGTGCTCGTCGGCGTTATAGCTATGTAATAGGTCGTCTCTGGCTGTAAGGATGAAACGAGCAGGAATTTCCCCTTCTGTTCGGCGGACCCATTTTCGGCTGTTACCTGAGCGATTAGCCCATTTGTCGATGTAAAGTCATTCTTCTGGATATAGATACTGTATTTATTCACCTTATTGACCACCGAGTTGTAGGCAGACCAATCTAGATACAACGTGTTGTAATTTTTGATCGTCGTGGTGAGTTCAACTAGATCCGGCATGTCTTTCTTGATAAGCGTCGCATCATAAAGTCTCCACCCTTTAATCGCAATCTCACCAGCAATTAACCGATCGGAATCGTTCGCGTTATGCATGACGATTCTGACATACTTGGCGTGCTTGCCAGGGATGCCGTAGGAGGGCGTATTGAGCATCGCATCTGCGTATCGATTGTTCGGATTAGCCGTGTAACCGCTGGAGAAATAGTTGATGTTATCCAAGCTTAACAGCACCTCATAACCATCCATGAAGTTTGCGCTGCTCGCTTTGGACCAGACATCAATCGAACCGATCTGGTATACGTCATTTAATGCAAATGTGACGGTTCCGAATTGACCTTGCGAACCTACGGTCATGCTGGCTGTTGTATCCGCTGTCGACTCTATACTTGAGCCATCAATAAGATCAGGCAAGCCGCCTGCACTGCCGTCATTCTTCGCGCCAGCTTCATTATCCGTTGCAAGTAATCCTGCCTGTGTCACAAACGGTTGCTCCGTATGCCATTTATACGTCGCTTTCGTATCCAACTTCGGAGTCCCCGCCCCGTAGTAACCACCGGTCTTCAATTGATTATTGCTTAGAATCGCCGGCTCCTGAACAGCATCACCCCAAATGGCAATTTCTCCAATGCTCAACTTAAGTTTGGCTGGATCTTTATGAAGCACAACCTTTACATATCTTGCATAGGGTGCTGGTTTCATATCGCTGCTCACAGGCACAATGCCCGCATCATTGCCATATACACTATCCGTTACCGCAACACGATTGTAATTAGTGCCATCGAGACTTGCATAAATTTCTACCTGTTTCAATCCGCTTGCAGCTGAGAATTCTGACCACACCTGCAGGGAGGTTAGACGGGTTACAGTTTGCAAGTCAAAGACCACTGTTCCATAGGCTTCTCCTGATTGACTAGCCGAACTGACAACGCTTACAGAACCGTCCATCATTTTACGCGCAGCTAAAGGGTCTGAAGCCGCAAGATTGGATTCCGTTGCATAAAGCCCATCTTGCTGCCAAGTATAGGAGGCTCCTGTATCCACGACAGTTGTATTCGCAGGGAACAATTCACCTAGGCTATTACCGCTCAGCAACTTCGGTGAAACAGATTCAGCCGCTTGTGTAGTCGTAGGATTCATCGAGACAATGCCCAAACCTTGTATGAAAATGATCATAGCAAAAAGGATGGAACTTATTTTTTTTAGACGTTTCATCACGAACTCCCTTTCTCGAACGATTGGTCTGACCGTCATGTCATTGGATCTACCCGGTATATTAACCCATGTTTTCACACGTCCTCCCTTGGTCAATGATGATAATTGGATGCTGAAATTAACTTAGTCAAATACGGACCAAATCACAAGAGACACTTTTTATATGACGTGGCATTTCTTTCGATCCTGTTGAATCGACTATCATTTAGCAGATTGTTTATGTTCACCTTAAAAGATGTAACCTGAAGCATGATGATGTCACTCCATTCAACATAAAAAAAGCATTTCGAGCAGAGATAAATCCCTGCTGCAAAATGCTTAATAACCAGTAAATGAATTCAGATGATTCTGAGTTGTTAATGACGCATAATACCCTAGACTATACGTGGATTATTTATTTCAAAAACTCTTTGTTCTTCTCATACCATTCTTGAGCCAGCTTCTCCACATTTTCCCCACCAAGCCGCTTCCATTCTTTGCGAGCTTCTTCCATCGCAGATTCAGGAGTTGAAGCATTGCCGCCTGTTACGGCTTTCACCTCAATCTGCGTTGCAATCGGATGGAATGTTGCGATTAACTGACTGACTTCAGGAAGATCCGGATTAAAGGCAATGTCTCTACGATATTTATTTTTGAGAGCCACATTCAGTGATTGCGTCTTTATTTTGGCATATTCTTGGGATACAGCATCTTGTGCAGCCATGACCGGGAACCACTCAGGTACTAAGCTAAAATCAGATACGATTGCGTACTCATACGCGTAAGATACTTCCTTACGGGATTTATCAGCATTCAGTACTTGAGGAATCTTCCCATCCTGCAGTTTGTAATGAACGTTTTCCTCCCCGTACTTCAGTGACATATCCCCTTTTTCCATCATCCAATCTAGAAATTTAATAGCTGTTTCAATTTTATCTTCCTTCATCTTGCTGTTAAAAGCGACAAGAATATTCGCCGGCAGCTCCTGATACAACCCATTTTTCCCATATTTACTAGCTACCGGCTCTAACGGAACCATCTTCGCATCCGGCACATTTTTCTTTAGATCTATAAATTCATTTTGCATATTCCAAGAACTCATATAAATACCTGATTTGCCCGTCGTCCACAATTGACGTGCTCGCTGGAAGTTGCTATCCGTAATATATTCTTTATCCAACAAACCTTGGTCGAATAACGCTTTCTGATAAGCGATGGAATCCTTGTATCGATCCAACGTTCTGCCAAATTTCATTTTGCCATCTTCCAAATACCATTGATTCTCATTCACCTGAAAGAAAGCTCTAATAATTTGCACAGCATTACCATTGAACGCAATAGGTACGGTATCTGCTTTACCATTGCCGTCAGGGTCCGCATCTTTGAATTTTTTTGCCACTTCAATTAATTCTTCCGTTGTCGTTGGTGCCTTTAATCCGAGTTTATCCAACCAATCCTGCCGAATCCACATCGCATGGTTGGCAATACCATCGATACTTCTGCTGCTGGTAATGGCATACATTTTACCATTAATGGTCATGGCAGATTTCAGTTCAGGATGTTCTTGCAGATACTTCTTCAAAGTCGTACTGTACTTCTCAATGTAGCTGTCAATGGGCTGAATGGCACCTTGGTTAGCTAATTGGGCAATATAGTTGCGATCATACTCCCAGATGAGATCTGGTGCACTGCCAGAAGCAACCAGGGTGCTTAACTTCTGTTGAGCCTGCGCTCGAGGAACTGGAACCCAACTCACTTTGGCAGGGGAATTTTCATTGATCCATTTCGTCCATCGGTTATCTTCATAGCTGCCTTCTTCTGCGGCTACGGTACCTCTATCAAAAGTGGAAATGCTGATTTCTTTCTTCGGTCCTACCGGTGTTGCCGCAGCTGGTGCACTGCCTTGTGGTGCAGTCGAGCTGCTTTCAGTCGTTGCCGTATTTGAGCTACAGGCAGCCAGTACCGCCAAAGACAAGCTTGCAGCAAGAACTGGTTTCCAAACATGATTAGACTTCTTCAATGAATTCATCCCCTTATAGTTTGTTATCTATACCAAGGGCTATGTGCCCCATGATATCAGCCTTTAACCGATCCAATCAAGACTCCTTTGACGAAATGTTTCTGAAGGAAGGGATAGACAATCAGAATTGGCGTAACTGCGATGACGATAGCAGCCGCTTTGATGCCTTCTGGCGTTAGGACTACATTAGCTACGCCCTCACTTCCAGAAACATTGTCGAGCAGACTCTGATCCACCTGCAGAATCATTTGGTAGAGCTTGAGCGTCAGCGTCTGCATGGTCGTTTTAGTCACATACAGCAATACGTTGAAATACGAGTTCCACCAGCCGACCGCATAAAAGAGGGAAAGCGCAGCTAAAATCGGCTTGCATAAAGGTACGATGATTTGAATCAAAATTCGCCAATCACCTGCGCCGTCGATAGCCGCAGACTCCTCAACTTCCTCGGGTAAGCCCTCCATGAATGTTTTCATCACGAACATGTTATACGTACTTATTAAAGCAGGCAGCCATAATGCCCAGTACGTATCCATAAGACCTAAGGATTTTACGAGTATAAAATTCGGAATTACACCTGAAACGAACAACATCGTAAATGTGATGAACATGAGGATGGACGTGCGTCCCATCAGTCTTCGTCTAGAAAGCGGATACGCGGCCAATAAAGTAAGGGCCATATTGAGGGCTGTTCCCACAACGGTTACCAGCACCGTGTTGCGCATGGCTACAAAGAGCTGTCCATCCTGGAAAAGCCGCTGGTAGGCTTCCGTATTGAATTCAATGGGCCATAAGGACACCTCACCTGCTGTAATGGCTCTACTGCTGCTGAAAGAAGCTGCGATCTCATACCAAAAGGGGTATAACGCAATTAGTGAACAGATCGCAAGCACTGTGTAATTCGCCGCTGTTCCCAAACGAGTGAAGAATGGTTGATTGCTATTGAAGGTTTTCATCGATTACCAAAGCCCCCTTTCTCCGAAAACTCGGGTTAATCGATTCACACCCACGACTAGAATCAAACCAACCGCGGATTGGAACAAACCTAATGCTGTCGTATAGCTATAGTTCATATTTTGTAAGCCCACACGATACACATAAGTGCTGATGACATCCGCTACATCCAATACAGACATATTCTGGAGCACCAACGTCTGCTCGAGACCCACATCCATCATGTGCCCCATCCGAAGAACGAGTAAAATAGCAATTGTGCTGCGAATTCCGGGTAACGTAATGTGCCAAATCTGACGCAGTTTCGATGCCCCATCCATCTTCGCTGCTTCATACTGCTGAGGATCAATGGATGCCATTGCTGCTAGATATAAAATAGTTCCCCATCCCGCTTCACGCCAAATACCGGATAAGGTATATGCGATTGGCCACCAGCCGGAACTGGCCATGAAGTAGATCGGCTCGATGCCAAACACCTTCGTCAGCACCAAATTCACAACCCCTGTGCTTGGGGAAAGCATAGCTATAAAGATACCCCCTAGAACAACCCATGAGATAAAATGAGGTAAGTAGAGCAGATTCTGCACAGTCCTTTTATACCACTCTTTGCGAACTTCATTGAGGAGAAGCGCAAGAAGAATAGGTATCGGGAATCCTAATACAAGACTGTAGACATTGAGCAGCAAGGTATTCCTGAGAACTCTCCAAAAATCAATACTTTGGAATAAGCTAGAGAAGTGTTTGAACCCCACCCATTCACTTCCAAAAATACCATCTGCAAAACGATAATCCTTAAAAGCAATAATTTCGCCAGCCATCGGAGCGTATTTAAATAACAGATAAAATCCGATCACAGGCAGTAGCATCAGATACAGATGTCGATCCCGTATCAGTCGATTTCTGAATGTGGATGGCGTCGGTTTGGTCCATATTGGCTTCCGTTGGATTCTACCTGTATGGAAACCGGTCGTTCTTTCCTCCATGTTGTGTTCACCCTTTCGAAATTGAGCCTGCTGTTGTGCTGGCGATTCGATCGTATCCTGCGGTGAAGAGAATGGAAATAGACATGTTTTGTTCAGTTGACCTTTCTTACAAAACATCCTGTTACCTTTCTTACACATGGTTCATTTTGTTAAGGTGACAACCACACGATATACAAAAAAGCAGCCTCCCCTAATGGGGAGACTGCTTTTCTAAATGAAGAGAAGCGACATTTCATTCATTGCTTACTTCGAAGCTTTCCAAGCATCGATTTGTTTCTGCATGTCCGCCAAAATGTTGTCCAAGCCTGCTTTCTTCAGCTTCGCATTCATCACTGGCAGTGTTGTGTCTGGGTCAGCAATCCCCGTAATCAATCCCGCATAGAATTCATCCACGACGGATGCAGTTTGTGCCAATTCACTTTTCACGTTACTTGGGTCAAAGGAGAAGCCGAGAATTTTGGATGGAATCGCTGCAGCATTCTTATCCGGACCTGCTGGAAACCATTTCGGCTGTGTTGCACTGGTACGGTACGAATTGAACATGTTGCCGTACTCCCAACCGGAATCTACCCAGTAGCCGGCATTGTCCATCTTTTTGATCAAACCATCGGAAACCTTCGTATAATGCTTACCTTCAATCCCATAGCTCATCAGATTAAACAGTTCCGCATTCGAGTACATCAAATTGTAGAACATCATCGCTCTAGCTGGATCTTTGGATGTGCGAGAGATGGCCGTCATGGTCGCAATAATGGAGCCTGTGCTCATGTAGGGCTTCGAGAACTCGATCGCTGCTACATTCGCTGCGTCACCACCACCAAATTTTTGCGCCTGGTTAGCTGCTGTATCTGGATTGATCACCGTGAACGTGGAGGAGACGTATTTTCCTGCCAGTTCATCCGAGTTCGTATCTTTGATCGTTGCTGCGTCTTTACGAATAATCCCTTTGGAATACCATTCACGCATTTGTTTCAAAAAGGCCGTAAACTCCTTCGTTTCATACAAATTCACGACTTTGGAAGACGCATCATCGATACGAACAACCCCTGGGTTCTTCTGTGAAAAGTATTCAAGACCGATGGCGCTGCCGTAGTTCCCCATGACATCCATATCACCTTTTAAGCTGAACGGATATTTGTCCGGTTCCGACGCTTTTACTTTTTCGAAAAATGGTGTCAAATCGCCCAATGTCTTAAACTGATCGGCTTTATAGCCATATTTGTCCAATGTAGTTTTATTAATTAGTACACCCGGTGTACGAGCCAAAACTTGCGTGTTGATGATACCGTACAGCTTGCCTTTCACTTTCGCCGCATCCCAAGCTGATGGTGGAACTTGCTTTAGAATGTCGGGTCCATATTTCGGTAACAGCTCCGTAATGTCGAGGAATGCTCCCTTATTTACGTTTTGCAGGTAGTCATTTGTCCAGTTGGATGTGAAAATAAGATCTGCTTTCTCGCCAGAAGCTGCAATCGCTTGCATTTTCTGATCGTACGTACCCCAATCGACCAATTGGATGTTCAATGTTGCGTTGATTTTCTCTTTGGTAATTTTGCTCATCGCATCTTGAACCAACTTCGCATCAGGGAACACGCTTTGCGGCAAATACCAAGTAATTTCATATGGTTTAAGCTCTGTTGTTGCTGGCGCCGACGCAGCCGTCGTTGCCGCTGGAGATGCAGGTGCAAGGCTGGCTGCTGGGGACGGTGAAGAACTATTCGTGTTAGAACCGCAAGCACTGAGCAGCATGGATAGGGACACACAGCTTACAATAACGGGAGCTAACGCTTTGATTGATCTATTTTTCATATCATCGAACCCTCCTGATTTCATGGTCAACATGGTACTAAGAAAGAGTACTAAGTAAAAATACTAAGAAAGCATACTCAGAAAGACATGTATTATCATCCGATCCGGATTCGGATTGACAAACGTTTTGAAGCCATACATTCAGTTAGCCTTTAACAGCACCAACTGTCAATCCTTTGATCAAGTATTTCTGAAAGAAAGGGAAAGCGAACAACATCGGGCCTGCGGCCAAAATAGCAATGCCCATTCGGGATGATTCAGCTGGAATCGCACTCATATCAATGCTGATGCCTGCTTGCATATTTTTCGTCAAAAACTCGATATTAGACATGATTCGCTGCAAGTAGTATTGAAGCGGAATCAGATTCTCATTTTGAATGTACAGCATAGCAAGCCACCAATCATTCCAGTAAGCCAGAGCATAGAACAAACCTACTGTCGCTAGGGCTGGTTTCGAAAGTGGAAGAACAATTCGCACAAAAGTGCTCAGTTCGGAAGATCCATCGATTTTGGCAGACTCAATAATTTCAAAAGGTAACCCATCCATAAAACCCTTCATGAGCATCGTAAACCAAGCGCTGACCCCATACGGAAGAATTAAGGCCCAAATCGTATCCTGCAGGTGCAACACACTGGTCATCACGATATAAGAAGGAACCAATCCCGCATTAAAGAGTAACGTGAAGAAGACGAAGTATCCTGTTATACGGCTATACCGATAATCCTTCCGCGTCATGATATAGGCCAGAGAAGAAGTGAGTATCAAGCTTAATACGGTTCCTACGACCGTTACAAAAATCGTCACCATGTAGGATTGCAGTAGCGCTTTTGGCGTTTGAAAAATATACGAATACGCGACAAACGTAATACGCTCGGGGATCAGTTGGTAACCAAATTTTGCTATGTCCCCATCGAAGGAGAGGGAGACCGAAATGACGTACAGCATCGGATAGATGAACAAGATGGATAAAACGATAAAGAATAGAATGATCAGCGGGTTATTTTCTGACTTTTGCTTAATAGATGAATGCACCTCCACCCTCCTCCTTAGAACAACGCATGATCTTTACTAAATTTTCTGACGAGTATGTTCGTCGTTACGACTAGAACTAGACCAACAACCGCTTGGTACAAGCTAGCTGCGGAGGCCATGCCCAAGTCACCAACAACCCGTAATGAGCGAAACACATACGTATCCACGACATCTGTCGTTGGGTATAACATCCCTGCATCTCGGGGCACGAAGTAGAATAATCCGAAGTCCGAGTAGAAAATACGGCCCACATTGAGCATGAACAGCATTGTTATCAGTGGCAAAATGAGCGGGATCGAGATCTTCCGAATTTGCTGCAATCGCGAAGCTCCATCTATAGAAGCAGCCTCATAATAACTGTTGTCGATGGACAGCAGACCCGTGAAGAAGATGATGGCGGTGTAGCCGACATTTTTCCATAAGTAGGTGAGTGTTAAAATGAGGGGCCAATACCCCGGCTTGCTATACCAGTCGATCGGGGTGAGATGGAGCTGCTCCAACGTTTTATTGATCACACCGAAGGATGGATTTAGCAGAATGTAGCTGACGAAACCGACGACGACCCACGAAAGAAAATAAGGGAAGAACAAGATCGTCTGAAACAGCTTCACCCATCTCCGGCCCAATTCAGCCAGTAATAATCCAATAACTAATGCGCAGGACATCCCCACTACGATAAACAATCCATTTAATAGCAGCGTGTTTCGTGTAATCCTAAATGCATCTTGCGAGTTGAAGAAAAACTTGAAGTTATGCAGCCCTACCCAATCGCTTCCCCAAATGCCTTTGGCGTAGTTGATATCTTTGAATGCGATCACGATACCGTACATAGGTAAGTAGTAAAAGGTAAACACCACAATGACGGCCGGCAATCCGATTAAAAACAAACTTTTTGCCCTCCAGAAATGCTTCGATTCTTTGCGTATTGCTGAGAAGATTCCCAAGTACGCTGCCTCCTTCTGTCTGTGTTACGTTGCGTCCTCTTTGCGATTTCATCATACGAAAGTAGGGAGCGAATTGAATACTGCTCATTTTTGCTGTGGTTAAAATGTACTGTAAGATTCGAAAATCGGATGGATTTTCACTGTACTTTTTTGTGATGAAAGTGGTGAAATCCCTTATATATTGCGGGTTTTGGCGGGTTGAAGATGGTGTATGAGGGCGAGTGAATGAGACGCACGGCTGAGTGCAATATCGGTCTTGAGAATGATCATAAATAACTGAGTATGTAATACACTGTTTATATGATCCACAATTCAAAGGACGGGGGCAATTGGATGACTATGAATTCTATTGAAGTAAGTGGCTTGCGTAAATGCTTTGGCAACCAAACCGTATTGGATGGCATTGATTTAAAGGTGGGAAAAGGATCTATATTTGCGTTGCTCGGGCCAAATGGTGCAGGAAAAACAACGTTGATAAACATTCTATCAACGTTATCGGAACCGGATGCGGGCTATGCACGAATCGAAGGGTATGATGTCATCGCTGACCGTAAGATCGTACGGGGATCGATCTCGCTCACGGGGCAATTCGCGGCAGTGGATGAGGTGTTAACGGGCCTCGAGAATATCATCATGATGTGCCGACTAGCTGGCTTATCTGCGGATGAATCCCGCGCCCGTGCAGCGGAACTGCTCCAGCAATTCGATCTGGAAGCCGCAGCTGGCAAGCGTGTGAAATCCTACTCTGGCGGCATGCGCCGCAGATTGGATCTGGCCGTTAGCCTTGTCGTTAGTCGTCCCGTGCTTTTTCTCGACGAGCCGACGACGGGTCTAGATACGGTCAGCCGCCGATCCCTGTGGGAGACTATTCTCCAGTTGAAGCAGCAAGGCATGACGATACTGTTGACGACGCAATATTTGGAAGAAGCTGATCAACTTGCAGATGAAATTGCTGTGCTGAATCATGGACGCATCGTTGCATCCGGCTCTGCTGAAGCTTTGAAAGCACGTGTCGGCGGCGAAGTCATCGAGCTCCGGAATGTGTTGGACGAAGTCATTCTATCCATTCCGACCAGCGGCACTGTTCAGGATGTCAGCCAAACGTTGAACGAGATCGCGGGCTCGTGCCCACCAGGTACACGCATCTCCATTCGCAAGCCAAGCATGGACGATGTCTTCTTAGCGTTGACGACACCTAACTACAAGGAGGCCTCCCTCGTATGAATGATTTCCAAGCGCTGAAGAACGTACAACCGATGAACTCGGCTCCACTTTTGAATAAGAGCAGTCTACAAGCTACGCCAAAGCCTGCTTCTTTCGCAGCAACCAACGCCGTCTTCGTCGGACGCAGTATCCGTCACAGCTTGCGCAACATCGAGTCGCTGATGATGGCCATCATGCTACCTATCATGCTCATGCTGCTGTTTACCTATATATTCGGCGGTGCTATTGATTCTAGCGGCAATTATGTGAACTATGTTGTACCCGGCATCATTCTCTTATGTGCAGGCTTCGGTTCATCCAGCACCGCTGTTGATGTGGCAACCGACATGACCAACGGCATTATTAACCGTTTCCGAACGATGCCGATTAGCAGCATCAGCGTCATTACCGGTCATGTCGCCGCAAGCCTTGCTCGTAATTTGCTCGCTACTTGTTTGGTCATTGGCGTTGCTCTGCTCGTTGGTTTTCGTCCAAACGCGACATTCATCGAATGGCTTGGAGCTATTGGCATCATCATCTTGTTCATTCTAACCTTTACCTGGCTGTTCGCGGCGATTGGCCTCGTCACTGGCAGCCCTTCCGCTGCCAGCGGCTACGGCTTTGCCCTGCTGTTCCTTCCTTATCTGTCCAGCGCATTCGTCCCAACGAATACCATGCCTTCTTGGATGCAAGGTTTTGCGAACCATCAGCCAATTACACCGGTTATTGAGACGATTCGCGGACTGCTCATGGGTACACCGGTGCTGAATAACGCTTGGTGGGCCGTCGGTTGGTGCGTCGCTTTGCTGGTGATAGCGATTAGTTGGTGTATTCTGGCGTTTCGTAAGAATGGCGGGAAGTGAGGGGAGCCTTCGCTTGGGGGAATCAGCATACAGTGTTGAGATAGATAGCGTTATGCCATCATCTTATCTCGCAGAAAAACTCGGATAGCCCGCGTTTAACGGTATGGCATAACGTTATTCTCCTTCAACTAGCTCATTTTCTGCTAAAAAGGTGGAATAGCGTTATCCCATCATCCTATTTCCCTTGAAAATGGTCTGTGGATGCAAATAACGTTATCGCATAACGCTATACACAGAAATAGCCTTCCACCCAAACAAACAGCGCCTCGGCTTTGCCGGGGCGCTGTTTGTTTTTGATAAAGGTACCTATTACCTCAGGCGCTAAGTGGGGGCCCTCGTTTCCCCAAACTACTCTCAACACCACAACTTAACTGGAAATTGTACAGCTATTTCAGAGCATTCCAACTGAAAATTAGAATTAGATGGAAAATATGTAGCTAATTCTCCCCCAAAAGAGCGTATTGGCAAATTTCCTCGAAATTAGCTGTACAAAATCCATCTATTCTTCATTTGTATCGATTTCACGAAGAATTAACTACAGGAAATCCATCTATTCACATAAAAGAGCAACCAAACAGGCTTTGGGGTGAGGTGGGGTTGGGTTGGGGTTGGGGTTGGGGTTGGGGTTGGGGTTGGGGTTGGGGTTGGGGTTGGCTTTGGCTTTGGCTTTGGCTTTGGGTTGGCTTTGGCTTTGGCTTTGGCATTGGCGTTGGGGTTGGCTTTGCCTTTGCCTTTGGCTTTGGCATTGGTTTTAGGGTCGGGGTCGAGGGACTATTCCCCCTGCCCCACTCCCTTCTCCCGCAAATAATGCGCAATCCCATCCAAGATTCGCTCGAGTCCGAAGGCCAGATCGTTGCCGATCGGATTCTCCGCCTCATCCGTGTAAGCACCCGCCATTAAGATGGGATGGAGATTGGGAAAACGATCCGGCTTCACCAGCTGTTTGAGTGCTGCCCCATAATTGACGCCGCTAAATGTCTCCGGGCTCGCACCATCACGGATAGCCTTATCCATGTCGCGCGCGATCAGACCGCATGCTCTAGAATAGCTGCTAACGAGCAATAGAAATGACATTTTCTCAAAATCATTCAGTGGAAAATCCCGCATGATTCTCAACATCCAGTCGATGACCTGCAGATTATTGGGCGCGAGTGGCACGCTCGTAATCGGAATATCCCCATACCACGCATGTTTGCGGAACACATCTACGCATGCCCAGACGTATTCCCCCATCTCTTCGCGCCACGGCTTTCCTGGCACCTCCGGTGGAATGGGGATATCACAGACTGCATCCTGCATCAGTACGAGCAAGTCTTCTTTGCTTGTGATGTAGCGATAGAGCGACATCGTCGTGTACCCCAACGATTGGGCCACTCTGCTCATGGACACCGCCGCAAGTCCATCGTTATCAGCAATGTCTATCGCCGCATCAACGATTTTTTTGATGCTAAGTTCACCTTTTGGCCCTCTGCGGGACGGCTTAATAATTCCCCAACTAAGCGCTACACCTGATGGTAAGCTCTGTATGATTTCATCATCGATCTCGTCGCCGATTTCCATGTTGCTCAATCCTCCATTATCCTTGCAGTTCCGAAAATGTATATATCATATACAGTATATCACAATCGTATCTGGATAGATGAGTGGAAGCAACTTCAGATGACGATCTAAAAATTTACAATTCCGTAATATTCAATTTACACGACCCTTACATTGTTTTGCTATAACTAAGAAGTCAAAGATAAATGCGGACAATAGCGAGGGGAGAATGACTACAAATGAAACGTAAATGGATCGTATTAACTTCTTTACTGCTTGCTCTTCCGGTGGCAGTTTCGGGAACAGTAACGGCTCAGCAAGTAAGTGGGGAAACTTCCGAGAATGTCGTGTACTCGAGTAATGGACAAGTAATTAAGCCATCTGCACCTGCTGTCAATTTGGAAGGCAGCTTATACATGCCAGTTCGTGCGCTTTCTGAATCTTTGGGTAAATATGTCGATTGGGATGAGTTCCGCAGCAGTGTGTCCTTAACGGACAAGCCTGTTTTGACTGGTAAATACGAACTTAAGGCCCCAAATCTTGCAGAAGGTATCAAAATGGGAGTTGGTTCATCCTTAACGCACATTCCAGGCGACCCTGATAATGTTTTCTATACAACGGCTGATCGCGGGCCAAACGGTCAACCTACGATCAACGGTAAAACAGTGCGTACCTTCCCACTGCCAGACTATACACCAACGATTTATAAAATCGAAGTAAGTAAGGGCGAAATCAATATTTTAGACAAGTTCCCTTTGAAGCTGTCAGGTACTGACCCTGTATCAGGTAAAGTTACGATTACTGGACTGCCAAATATTAAAGGGCGCGATGAAGAGCCGTATGATGCAAAAGGCGAGAAAGTGTTAGCTTACGACCCGTACGGACTTGATATCGAAGGCTTGGCTTATAATCCGAAGGATGATACTTTCTGGATTTCTGATGAATACGGCCCGTCCATTGTTCATGTGAAACGTGACGGTACAATCATTGAGCGTATTGTGCCTAAAGGTTGGGCAAGCCAGGCATCCGCTCCGCTTGTGCCATCCCGTGAGACACTGCCAGACGTGTACAACAAACTTCGCCAGAACCGTGGAGCTGAAGCTGTTGGCATTACGCCTGATGGCAAATATATGTTCATGGCTATGCAGAATGCGCTTCGCAATCCAGATAAAGCCATGGACAATTCCCGTCAAGTTCGCATTATTAAGTTTGACCTAGCGACACTTAACCCTGTTGGTGAGTTTGTATACGTCCTAGAAGATGCGAAGCAATTTAAAGATCTAGCTCAAGGAGATATCGTTATCTCTGATATGGTTGTCGTGAACGAGAACACGCTGTTAATCGATGAGCGGGATAAATTCTCTGGCGATAAAGCACAATTGAAGCGCATTTATGCCATTGACCTTTCAACGGCTACTAACATTAGTGGCAAATACGACAGTGCGACAGCCGCAGGTAAAACGCTTGAGCAAATGACGATTGCAGATTTGAAAGCGAATGGAATCTTGCCTACGACGAAACGTACGGTTCTGGATGCAGTTGCCTTCAAGTTCCCTTATGAAAAAATTGAAGGTGTTTCGCTTATTAATGGTGATACACTTGCTATCACGAACGATAACGATTTCGGCATTGATAGCACGACGCCAGAAAATGGAACACTTCTTTGGACGTTTAAACTGCCGTACACAATTAAATAGGCACACATCAAACAGACCCGGAAGTCCATCATGGACAACTGGGTCTGTTTATTTTTTCTATATCAACGCATACGCTTCGCCATATACTCTCTTGGTGTCATCCCGAACTTAGCTTTGAACAATTTATAAAAGTAACTCTCATTCTCAACGCCCACTCGCTGCATGATCTCCTGGATGCTCAGCTTCGAATTCTCCATCCATTCCACCGCTTTATGAAGCTTGACCTGATTAATATATTCGGGGATCGACATCCCGAGGTGAATCTTGGCTATTTTGCTCAACTTGTAAGCAGGTAGTCTCATCATGTCAGAAATACTTGCAGCAGAAAGAGATGAGTCGAAGTAGTTGGAATCGATGATCTCCTTAATCGTATCAGCGACAACTTGATTGCCTTGGATGCCCTTTTCTTCACCCTCACTATGAATGGCGCGTACAGCTTCCAACAAGAGCCCTTCGAATTGTTCAATCGTTTCCTCCTCATACAGCTCACGGCTCATGAGTCTTGCTGGAACAGCAATTGGCTCCTTACTCGTACGGTTCATCTCAAAAATCGTCATCTTCAAATGGTGAACGACCTGCATGCTGACCAACATGATGCTGCCATAGTCCAATTGGCGGATCTGACTGAACAATTCACGCAGTCTTTCTTCTGTTTTGACTGCATGCCCCTTAGGCACTGCATCTGTAAATTTACTGACCATGCCCAACACATGCTCAATGTCTACATTTTCTATATTTGCATCGATATGTGCTTGTGAAATCACAGATTTCGTTCCAAATACATACCGGTAGGAGCTATTAGCTAAGGTTTCGTTATAGGCGGCAGCAATTGCTGTATACTCGGAAATGATAGTGCTGACGGTTGCCGTGAATGTGATATGGTAATGCTTCTCCATGTAGTTCTGCGCTTCCCGTATCGCTTGTTCCACTTGTTCCACGGCGTTCTCTTGGCTATCTGCGGTGTTCAAAAGGATCGTGAACGAGTCATCTTTCATATCCACGGTTTGGGCGACACTTATCTGGGATAAAGCATCCGTCGTGACATTAGCGATCGCGAAGCGCAGCAACTCCCGTTCTGCTAGGCTCTTGTGGCTTAGGAACTTTTTGTACTCATCTATGCGGAGAACACAAATGATGAAAGGTTTATCTTTGGTTAAGGTATCATTCAACTGCCTCAATACGTCTTCAAATTCAGCTGCATTCATGCTGTAGCTATCGGCCATTAGCTTTTTCAAAAAGTAAATCTTCATAATGCTCGTATTATTGTTCTTCTCGAGGTTGTACTCATAGAGCTGTTCTCGCGACTTCTGATACACCTCGGTCAAATAGGAAAATTCGTCTTTCACACCAGGCTTCAGGAAGCCCTCTTTGCCAGCTCCTCCGGGCGATGTCTGTTCTATTAACCTTCTCACCGGCTTATAAATACCTCGAGAAACCGATAACGTTAACAGCAGCGCACCTACAAAAACAGCTCCCGTGATGATCACAATCGTATCCATCAACTGCTTCAGATTAGCGTACACTTCTTTGTACGGCTTCGCTTCCAACAGGGTCCATCCCGTTTTTTCCAAATAGATATAAGACACGATGAGCTTGTCACCATTCACTTCAGTTTCGTAAAATCCAGCCGACTCTCCCGCATGCACCCGCTCTTGGGAAACCGACGTTTCGAAGGCTCGCTTGATTGTTACCGCCGAAGGATTTTCAGCGATCATCTGGTTAGTATCGGTCTCTATGAACTGATTCTTGTTGTCTAAAATGTATAAATCGCTTTGCGTGCGCGCATCAAACTGGTTAATCGTTCGAATGTTATCGACGAGCCAATCTAATTTCACATTGAGAATGATGGCTCCGTCCATTACCCCTTTTGCATCTACATTTTCAAACATGACATAACTCAATACAGTATCGTAGATAGGGCTCGCGGTAGTGCCTCCGGTTTGCATTTTCCGCACAATCGCCTTTAACGGGATAACCGGAGCGTTCTGTGCAAGAACCTTATCTAACTCGGCATCCTTATGGTACAACTCACCGAATGTGGAGTAGTACATTTTCTTATGGTTGTTATAGACATAAACGGATTGAACGAACGGATAGTTAGCGACCACCGTCGCATTCAATTTGTTAATCGTATTCATATGATCATACGTCTCTTCATCATTCAAATACATAAGTGCCTTCACATCATTATTGCCGTATGTAGAAAATGTCAGTTTACTAATCATCGTGTCCAAATAATCGATATTGTACTTCATTTGAGACAGGAGCTTTTGGCTTCCCTCGTATTCGCTTTGGAACATATTTTTCTCCACATTCACATAGATCAGGCTTGAAAATGGAAGTAAAATGAGCAGGATCATGCAGTTGATCCATAGAAAAATGCGCAGCAAATATTTCTTCTCCCGAACGATTCGCCAAAGTTTCATGCCAGTTCCCCCGTCTCTATCTCTCAATAACTCACTCACTCTGCACGAATATATCTCTCTTATTATAACGCTTTCAACACAAACAGTCCCTACTGATTTGTATTGTAGGGACTTCTTAGATCGTACAAAGAGACCCTCAGCAAAAGACTGAGGGTCTCCGTTTATTTAGGGAATGGAAATCCATGCCCGCTGGTTCTGCCAATTCACTTCTACAGAGGTTTCAAAGAAAGAGGACAAACTGTCACTAGTCAGTACTTCGCGCGAGTCTCCTTTGGCAAATACACCGCCCCGGCGAATGAGTAAAGTTTTGCCAAACACAGGAAGAATCTCTTCAATATGATGGGTGACAAATAGGAGCGTCGGGGCATTCGGGCTCTTGACTAGTTCACTAATACTGGACAATAAAGCTTCTCTAGAAAGAAAATCCAGACCGTTTGTAGCTTCATCCAAAATTAACAGCTTCGGTGATGCCATTAATGCTCTGGCAATGAGCAGCTTTTGTTTCTCTCCCTGCGAGCAGGATTGATAAGTACGATCATACAAATGCAAGCAAGACAACTGCTGCATATACGCCCTTGCACGGTCGTAATCTTCTTCACTCGGTTTATCATATAACCCTATAGATGCATGTTTGCCACTGATTACGACATGCTGTGTTCTATCTGAAGCATACAACTTCTCCTGTAAGGATGAACTGACCCACCCAATTGACTTGCGCAATTCTCTTATATCAACGCTTCCAAAAGGATGCCCCAAGACGGACAATTGCCCTTTCGTTGGCCAAATGTAGCCATTAATCATGTTGAGCAGGGTTGTTTTGCCTGAGCCGTTTAGTCCAAGAATAGCCCAATGCTCGCCCTTGGCAACTTGCCAAGTTATATTTTCCAAGATGATCTTGTTATCTCTATTCCAACCTATTTCGTTCATTTCAATCACCTGAGTCATACATTCGCCACTCCTTCCCGAGTTAGATTCCTCCTACATTCCTGGACGTGTATGAACGAGCTGTGGGCTTTTATTCCGGTGTACACCTGCTAATAGAAGGACAAAAGCTGCTCCCGCAAGTAAGACACAGACGGCAAATAATTCCAAGGAGTAGCCCTTATTCATCAGCCATCCCCCCATGCCACTGCCTAAGACACCAGCGAGACTGAACATCCACATCGAAAGCAGCATTTGTCCTGTTGATCGCAACGCTGTTGGGACAATAGATCGCACGTAATACATGGCCGCGACGTACATCAATGCAAATGTTGCGCCCTGGAGCGCTTGACTTATCATAAGGCCTGCCAAGTTCCCCGTTGTCCAAATGAGCAGCCATTTGACTCCATAGCAAGCCGCAGCTGTGCAGAGTACACGGATTGGACCATATTTGTCGACCCATGCCGCCGCCCGGTAAAAAAATGGGATTTCGCAAAGTGCAGCAACAGACCAGCAGAGTCCTACAAACAATTCCGTACCGCCGATATCTTGTGCATAGATGCCTGTAAAATTATCTGCTGCTCGGGAAGCACAACCTAGCAATAATAATGCACCCATGATGAACCATAATCCCGGCTTTCCCTTCCATATGGTCATGATAGACCAATTCGACCTCGTACCGGAAATATGGCGAGGCTCATCCGGCAATGGCAGCAGACAAATCAACGAAATTACCAAACCTACTGAATAAAGAACATACAAAACTACAGGACCCGTTTGCTGTGAAATCCATCCCATACAAGGCGCGGCACAAGCAAAACCCAAGCTCCCCCAAATACGATAGGCCCCATAAGGCCGCCCACCTGTTTCGCTGAGTGACATGTTCCACGAATCAACCAAGGGAATGACCGGAGAAGAAAAAATGACAAATATCAAATATCCCATCAACAATAGCATGCTATCTTCCGAAGTAAAAAGGATACCAAGACCAACCGTCATCCCGACTAAACAACATAGGATAATTCTTTTCACTCCGCCGAGCCTGTCACTTACAGCCCCCCAGGACGGTTGAGCCACCGCGCCTGCTACAAGTCCCGCAGACAGAAAGGCCCCGATCTCCAGGAGCGAGAGGCCTTTCTCTTTAAGGACTAAAGGAAGATAGATAATATTCATCGCTGTCGTGCCGTAATAAATAAAATAGAATGCCATAAGCCATCGTGCTGTTGAAATCATGATCCAGAGCCTTCTTTTCCTGAAATCGTATTCAATAAACCCTGATGAAAAACAAGTGAAGCAGCCCCAATGGATCCGTTATTCTGGTGAAAATCAGAAAAAATAATCGCTGTACTCCGATTGCTTGCTCTAGTCGTCTGTTCCATAGCGGTGGTCATAGATGGGGCAAACCATGACACAGCTCTTATTAACTCACCTCCGAGGATCACCGCTTGCGGATTCATTAAGTTAATCGTATTTCCCAATACAAACCCTAATCGATCTCCAACGTCCTGAAGCTCCTTTACGGCTCGAGTATCCTGCTTCTTCAGCAGTGTCACTATTTCCCCGAAGCCGCCGTCCAGACCCATTTTTTTCCCCAGATTCTGAACCGATACATAGGGTTCTAGACACCCCCGTTGACCGCAGTAGCACAACTCGCCGTTTAGTTCGATCTTCACATGACCGATTTCCCCTGCTTGGTATTGATAGCCCGAATAGATCTCATGATTGATGACTATTGCGCTACCGACACCTTCATCCAAATAGACGCAAAGGACATGACCCAAATCCTCCTCCGGACGGGACCACACCTCACCAATGGCAAAGGCTCTAACATTATTATCAATGAAAACAGGAATGCTGAACCTGTCTTCCAAAAGTGAACGAACAGGAACCTGAAACCAGCCAAGATAAGGTGAATGTATGACAATGCCTTCATGGGAATTAACGATTCCTTGGACACCTACCCCAATGCCGGTAAAAATGGATGCTTCAGGTACCTTCGCTAACAACATTTCGATGATCTGAATCAGCATGTTCAGCAATTGTTCAGCCGCATCTTGAGCTTCGACCGAGTTCGTATCCCGTATTGGCGTTAAAGAAAGTGACAGCTTCTCCTGATGCAACAGCATACGGTTGTAATCCATAAGCACGCCGGCAACATGACTTTTGGTCACCTCTACGCCAATTGAAACCAGACGCTCCCTGTTTAACCGCAGCTGCGTAGGTCGTCTCCCGGCTCCCCTTAAGGATAACGTCTCCTCTTCTACAACCAAGCCTTGATGCAGTAAATCCCCAATAATATTTGTGACTGTCTGCTTTTGAATCCCTGATTTCCGAGAAATTTCAATACGCGAGGTGAGCCTCTCACGGTGCAGCAGCTTTAGAACCTTGCTCTGATTATTCATCTTCATCCACAGAAAGCTGTTACCTTGCTCGGTTTTCAAACCTCATCCCCCTCACCCATTTCTTTCCTACAAAGGGCTTAGGCAGCTATGCCCTGATCTACTCGACGGAAATGGCGCTGTTTTCTTTACTGGCTAGAGCCATTGATAATTTATCTGGAAAATTAATCGTCATTCCGTCCACCCCGCATGACAAGGCTTTGTGCATCAGCGGTTCACTAAATGCTCCCCATGCTCTGACCTCTAGTCCGTGTGCTTTCGCGAGTGCAACACCTTCCGCAGTAATGAACTCAGTGGCTGGGCAAATCTGTTGACAATTAATCTCTTTCACTTGCTCGATAGAAGAAAGATCAATATGTCGGACCAAATGTCCCATTTTGATGGTCGCATCTTTTGCTCGTACGGCCCGAAGATTATCGTATGAAAAGGAAGTAACCGTCACTTGCTCACGGACATCATATTTCTCAATATAGTAGAGCGTTTGCTCCTCTATAAACTTATCTTTTAATTCTAACGCAAACAGCAATGGTTTTCTCCCAAAATAATGAAGAAACTGCTCATAGGAAACTAAGCGTTCCCCTGCATAGCGCGGTGAGTACCACCCTCCCGCATCCAACTGCTGCAGCTCCTCCCACGTATAATCAGATGGAAGTCCTGTACCATTCGTCGTTCTATTCAACTCATTATCGTGAAACAGAATGACAACGCCATCTTTCGTTATCTTGAGATCCGTTTCGATACCGTTAGCTCCCATCTCGATTCCCTTATAGAATGACGCTAACGTATTCTCTGGGGCATATTCGGAAGCCCCTCTATGTGCAAGATTCATAAACATTCAATAGCACTCCTTTAACATAATAATTTTTGATAGTGATGTCCACATATGGTAGAAAAAAAGGAATGCTCGCCAATAGGCAGGCACTCCCCGAACCAGTAACCGGTATTTACTTGTAACTTTTCATAAATACGTCAACATCCTGCTGTAGCTTATCAAGCAACTTTTGCGGATCTGCCTTGCTGTCACCTTCCACAGTTTCCAGAGCAGTTACTAACCCAGACCAAATCAAGGAGTCAGCTGGATGAATAGCTTGTCCATACAAATACTCAATTTGTCCCATATTTGCCTTGAAGCCATCATTTTCCTTCAGCAACTTTTGGAATTCCGGCAAATCTGTGGATGTCTTGCGAATCGGTACATACCCTGATTTCATGCTTGTTTTTGCAGCATTCTCCGTATTCGTCAAGTAAGAAACAAAGGTCCATGAAGCCTTTTGCAATTCATCATTGGACTTGAAGATACCTAAGCTGTTACCACCAATCGGTGTTGTCCGAGATTGAATCATCGGAAGAGGAGCGACGCCTACTGCAAATTTGTCACCTACTTGCTTTTGAGTAGCAGCTAAGGCGGAACCTGATTTGAATAAAATCGCTACTTTACCTGAATTGAAATCTTCTTCAGCTGTCTTGTGCTGATTTGGCGCCATTGCTTTTTGCACATTAACGAGATCTTGGAACGATTTTAATGTCTCTACGGATTCTTTGCTGTTGACAGTAATCTTATTTGCTACAGGATCTACTATTTTCCCACCACGGTTCCAGGTCATTGGCTGTAAGTACCATGGTGTGTCTGCTGCTGTATTAAAGCCCCAAATGTCCGTCTTGCCATCACCGTTTGTGTCCTGAGTCAGCTTCTTGGCCGCTTCCACTAATTCATTCCAATTATCTGGCGGTTTAATTCCCGCTTTATCCAGCATCGTTTTGTTATAGTACATCACAGGTGTCGAACTGTTAAAAGGAATCGTCCACAATTTTTCCTTGTATCGGAATCGGTTCCAGAAGGCCGGATAAATATCGTCGATATCTTTTTTATCCATAAATTGCTCGATCGGAATTAGCTTGCCACTGTCGGCAACTTGCGGTATCCCGTGTCTTTGACCAAGCTGCACGACATTAGGTAATGAATTAGCTACTACACCCGCCATGACCTTCTTCGCCATTTCATCGTAGTCACCCATAAATTCAGCTTTTATTTTAATGTTCGGATATTTGGATTCGAACTGCTTAATGTCATCCGCATAAAGGTCTTTATTCGTTGACCAAAAGGTTAAAGTCACTTCCTTAGCTGCCGCAGTTGTAGCCGATGCAGCCGTTGCCTGCTGACCAGATGAGTTGCCTTGATTCACATCCTCTTTCGAAGCACAACCTGCCGCTGTAATAACTGTTACTGCACTCATGATTGTAAGTAGTGTTTTTTTCATAATCTTGTATATACCTCCTAAGAATATGGAATTCGATAGTTTCATGCTCATCACTGTCATACTGGTTATTTCACTCCGGAATGCATCACCCCTCGAATGAAATACTTTTGAGCCATCATGAACACGACCATAACAGGTAAAATGATGAATGTGGATGCTGCCATCAGCTGCGGCCATTGGGTGCCAAGCTCCTTATCCACCATGTAACGAAGACCGATCTGTACGGTTCTCATGTCTGCGGAATTCGTAATTAATAGGGGCCACAGATAGCTGTTCCACGCCCCAAGGAATGCGAACAGACTTAATGTTGCAAGCACTGTGCCCGATAGCGGCAAAACGATTTGAAACAGAATTCGTAGGTGAGAACAGCCGTCCATTCGCGCAGCTTCCATGAAATCTTTTGGAATCGTGAGAAAGAACTGACGAAGCAAAAATATGCCAAAAACGCTGCATATGCTTGGTATGATGAGTCCAGCATAACTATTCATCCAACCTAGCTCCTTAATGACTAAATAGGAAGGGATCATCGTTGCTTCAAATGGAATAATGGTCGTAGCTACGATGGCGATGAACATCACCTTTTTCCCCCGAAACTCAATCCACGAAAAGGCATAAGCCGCTAGACTGCTTGTGATAATTTGTCCTACAACAGTGCCTATAGACATCACGAAACTGTTTAGAAAGAACCGGCCAAATGGCGCACTTTTCCATGCCTTTATATAGTTATCCCAGTGCCATTCCTTTGGTAATGAGAGGAATGAGCCTGTGAAGATTTGATCGATTTCCTTAAAGGAGGAAAGAACCATCCATAGGAACGGGATCATCATAACAACAGCACCAAGCACGAGAATGAGATATGTGATCAGTACGGAAATGTGATCAGATTGCAGTCCCTTAATCATCGAATAGCTTTTCATTTTTGGTGCCACTAATCTGGTTTGAGAAAACATCATCTTACCTTCCTTCTCTTATTGATAGTGTACTTTCTTGCCTAACAGCAGCATTTGCAACAGGACAAGAAGCAGTACAATCCCGAATATGACCATAGAAATGGCTGACGCATACCCCATCTGGAACAATTCAAAGGCGTAGTGGTACAACTGCACAACAATGAGTTCACTGCTTTTAGCCGGTCCGCCCTGTGTCATGACATCAACTTGGGAAAACGTCTGAAATTGCTCAATCGTTTGCAGAATCAACAACAGGAAAATTGAAGGCGTCAGCAGAGGCAGCTTGATCTTGATAACCGTCTGCCATTTCGTAGCACCATCTACCTTGGCAGCTTCCATGACTTGATTATCGATCGATTGAAGACCTGCCAGAAAAATAATGACGCAGTAGCCGATACTCTTCCAAATCGACATGATGGATATCGACAACAACGACGTTTTGGTATCGTTCAGCCAGCTTAGTGGCTCGACACCGAACCAGCCCAAAAACTGATTCATCAATCCGTAATCCGGATGGAAGATGAACATCCATACAACGGAGATCGCTACCGTCGAGGTGACCATCGGCATAAAAAACATGGACCGAATCAATATGATTAATTTCTTAGACCCTCGATCTAACAGCAGTGCAAAGAATAGAGCTATTATCAATGACCCCGGTACTGTGATGAAAGCAAACAAAAACGTCAATTTTAATGAGTGATAAAACTCATCGTTCGTAAACATTCTTTCGTAATTATCCAAGCCTACGAAGGTAGGATTAGGCCGCAGCATATCCCAGGAAAAGAAACTTAATCCAGCACTATAGAAGATAGGGATCATGACAAACACAATAAGAACAAGAAGCGAAGGCGCGAGAAACAAGTACCCTGCTAAGTTGTTTTTCCATTTTTCCAGTGTCAAAAACGACCATCCTCTCAACTAACCCTAATTAGTAAAATTATTTGACTTATTACTTTTTAAGTTTACGAAAGGTTTGTCATCGCGATATTATCGTCCATTTAATAATTTGTAAAAGATGAAAATGCCATTACTACTAAAAAGCATAACAAAAAAAGCTCCCCCACTTGCTCGTGGAGAAGCCTTGATCCTTTACACTATTTCCTCTTTGCACTTATTTCGCCAATCCAGCAGCATACTCCGCCGAAATCTTCTTGAACACCTCATAGCTGCGATTAGCACATTCCGAAATCGCAATCGGATGGAATCCTGTCACCTCTGCGTATAACGTGTCGTTAAGCGGTTCCGCCCATGACGCAGGAAGCTTATCCGCTCCTAACTTTGCTCCCATAATCGATCCAACGGTAGCGCCGTTGCAGTCGGTATCCCAGCCCCCTAGCACAGATGTCGTAACGGCCAGTTCAAAGTCATCCTTAGCGAAAATCAATGAGGCAGCAACTAAAGCTGCATTATTGTTCGTATGGACACAATGATAGTGCTCGAACGCATTCCAAATCCGCTCGACTAAATCTAATTGATCCACCGACGTACGCGCAATTTCCACGGCTTGTCGAATATCATGAGCTAAGCGGCTATTGCTCGGAATTTCGCTGAGTCCAGTTTCCACAATGCGTTCATTATCACTTTCGTTAAACGCCGCTGCAATCATAGCAGCCACAAACATTTCCCCATAGATACCGTTCTTCACATGGGAGAAAGAAGCGTCTCGCCAAGCTAAATCAGCGGCCAGTTCCGGATTTCCCGCAGCGCCATATGCCAGCCCATCGGCTCTAATCTGCGCACCAATCCACTCTCGATACGGATTCAACCACGTTCGTACCCAGTCACTCTTCTCTGCCCATTCCTCCGTTTTTTCACCTTGCATATGGGAGGTCACCTGAGCAAAGTTTAAATAAGATTGCGTCTCTGCCGTACATACTTGCTGGTAGCTAAGGTACTTATGCCACAGCTTGCCAATATTCCAGCTATCGAAATCCAACCCTTTTTCCTCCAAAAGAATCAACCCTAGCACGGTATAACGGATATCATCGTCGGTTTCCATAAACTGAATGTTTTCTTTCCAGCTTTTCTTACACCAGTCATTTATTTTCAAATCGAACTCAATTGACGCTCGTGAACTCCCTGGGACATATCCACGAATTGGCCAAGCATCTGCACCCTTAAACCACAGCTCAATATTTTTCCAGCCGTCTCTTCCCCCGCTGCCATACATAAATTGTCCATTCTCAAACGGTTTACCTAGTGCACACCCGATACTTCGGCCGAGCCACGCACCTTGAAATTGGTTGCGCCATTCAGCTTCCGATTTATTCGCCGGTAATTGGCGAGGTCCTTCGGGCCGCAGCGCACGGATACCAGCCAAGTCGGAAGGTTCTTCAAAAGGGAAGTCAGCACTAATTTCAAGCGCCATCAACTGACCATAAACCGTCATCAGCTTCGCTTCGTCATCTCCAGCTTCAGCCCACTTGTCCTGAAACCCGCTGACATCGCAGCCCTCTTCTCGTCTTTGTACAATTTCTAAACGCACAATATCCTTTAACTTCTCCCAACCAGCCATCGTAAAACCACCTTTTATGTAAGAATTTAAGCTGATTATACGAATTTACTTCTACCTAATCTTCTCAATTTCTTTCACACTTCTCAAAATAATTGCTTGACGCCAAATTGTTTACGATATTCCTGCGGGGATAAACCAGCATCCAAGTTAAAAGCACGATAAAACGAAGCCAAACTCTGGAACCCGCTGGAAAAACTAATATCTGCGATACTATCAAGGTTCGTCACGAGCTGCTTCTTCGCATCGCTGATCCGCAGCTGTGTCATATAGGTCAAGAAGCTGATGCCCGTATGCTCTTTAAAAAAACGACCTGTCCGTGCAGCGCTCCAACCTAAATGAGCGGCAACATCCGTCAGCTGAAGAGGCTCACGAAAGCGTTCTTTGACAAAAAGCATCATTTCTTTTATCTCACGCTGTGAACTGGACATTTTAGCCCATTCCTCTTTACTAAATGAACTCCTGTAATGGCGAAGCAAAATAACACCAAGCTCCAGCAATTTGCAACGGGAAAACGTCAGATAACCCTCAGCTTTCGCGTTTAGTTCCTCATAGATCTGTTGAATGAGCACGCCGATTTGCTGAGCAAGCGGTGTTCCGGCTGCAATGTGATTCTCAAATCGCTCTGACCGATAGGCAAATGGCAGCAATAATTTCTCATCTTCTTCAAGGAATAGACTCGGATCAAAATTCAGAAAAATATATCGGCTCGGATCGTGTTGAGCAGACTGAGCAATATGCAGCTCCGTATTGTTGACAATAAAGACATCACCTTTGCGTACTTCATACTGCTTATTTTCAAAAATAAACTGCCCTTTGCCTTCCTTACAATAACCAATTTCCAAGCTAGAATGGAAATGAAGGGGCTGCGGATACGGCTTCGGACACCAAAGAAAAGCATTAATGGGAATGAGATTGTCATATTCTATTTTCTGCTTCATTTGGTTTACATCGACCTTCTTTATGGATAAAATTTGACGTTTCCTAAAACTAGATAAGGCAACCGCATGCTGCGATTACCCCATTTTACTCTTATACTGTGTCGGTGTAACCCCTGTATAGCTCTTAAACAACTTACAGAAATAGCGATAGTCCGAGATACCGACTGCGCCGGATACTTCGTATATTTTCATCGTGGTCCGCTCCAGCATCTCGCTTGCTTTCTCCATGCGAACACGGTTCACGTATTCTAGAAAGTTCTCGCCGATCTCCTGTTTGAACATCTGCCCCGCGTACGAGGGATGCATATGAACGAGCTTGGCGATCTCTGCTAGCTGCAAATCCGCTTGATAGTGCTCGCGAATGTAGCGGCACATCCATTGGATCTCTTTGCGAACAGTCACCGGAGGCTGATCTTGCTGATTCCACCATTCGCAGATGGCATCCATGGTTGCCAGCCACCACTCACAGTAGGTGTCCCACGTCGTCAGTCGATCGATGCCACTTAACCTAGCAACGACGTTGTCTGGCAGCCGCACAAGTTCAGGTTGCAGCATTTGTCTCGTCAGACGGAGCAAGTCCCCTGGGTGAATCGGTGGCACGCCGAGCGTAATCATTACGGCTACAGCTTCCCTGAAAGCCTCCACATTCTCACGCTGCAAAGCCTTGATGACAGCCGCCGTCCACTCCCTCGACTGCTGCGCATCGAGTCGCCGAAGCACGATCGAGCGTTTCTCACCCTCCGCATAGAAATACGCAGCCAGCCCATCCCTGCCTTTGCGTACAAGATCAGCTAGCTGTTTCTCTGTCCATCTTAGCTTGCCTAACTCTTCAACAGATCCGATATGAGCGAGGCTCTTCACAGGAGCAAAGCTATTTACCGCATCTTGCGCCATTCTCGCTAGTTGGCTCAAATGAAAGGCAGGAATCTCTCGCTTCGAACCGATTAACAATACTAAATGAGTATGTTGCAGAGGTAGTATAGCCACTCCGTTACCATCGCCTAACAACTGCGCATCCAGTTTGGCTTCAAGTATTTCGGCTAGTTGGCTTTGCAGCTGCACGAGGTCTTCAAGCGATGTCTCACTTTGCCCTAAACTCTCCGTCACGCGCCAGCCTAGCGTTATTCCGGCCACATAACTCGCGGATTCCACACCTGCCAGCCACTCACCGGGCACGGGAAGCTCTGGCATACTTCCATCGCCATCCGTCAGCCGCTCTGTCCATTGGCGCTTCTTGGCCCACTCTTTCTCCCTTTCGAGCTTAAGCTGCATCTCTAGCTTGTGATCGATATTGAGCTCTTGCTCCAGGTCCTCAGCCACCTTGCGGCAAGCTTCAAGAATTTGCTCTGGGGTTTGCGCGAGCTTAATTAAGTAGTTATCCACGCCTAACTCAATCGCTTGCCTCGCATATTCGAACTCACCGTAAGCCGTCAAAATAACGATTCGGACGCGCGGCCACCTTTTCCGCACATAGGCAGCTAACTCCAGTCCATTCATATTCGGCATTGTAATATCCGTAAGCAACAAATGGGGCACTTCCCGCTCGATCATGCTGATTGCTTCTTTGGCACTGGAAGCTGCGCCCATGAACGTAAATCCCCCGTCTGACCAAGGAATACGCTGCGCAAAGCGCTCCCTTACCCACTTCTCGTCATCTACCATCAGTATTTTCAGCATGATCGTCTCGTCCCCTCTCCCCGACGCTATCCTTACTCTCTCGGCTCTCCAGCCGGCAGATGAATCGTCACCGTTAACCCCTCATCCGGTTCATTGGCAAAATGCAGGCCATAGGGATAACCAAATGTCATTCGCAGTCTCTCTTGGACATTCCGCATACCTAAATTATTCAAACCTTTATTCAGATTGGCAGCACCTGTTTCCTCTAGCAGCAGCTTCAGCTTATCCGGCGCAATCCCCGGTCCTGTATCGGAAACCTCCAGTACCACGCTGGCTCCCTCATGCGCTTTGCCACAAACAATAATATGATTGACCTCTTCCTTACTGAGCCCATAGAAAATACTATTTTCCACCAACGTAATCAACGTCAGCTTGGGGATCGGCGTGGCATTATAAATCTCTGGTACGGCAATATCCATGACAAAAACGTCCCCATACCTAAGGTTCATAATCTGCACATAATTATTCAATTGCGCTAATTCATCCTCGACCGTTACAATGTCCCCTACCTTGTCTGTCGAGTATTGCAGCAAACCCATCAACGAGCGGATCATCTCGCACATCTCCTGCGTTTGTCCCGTTTCCCCCAAACAATAGATCGCATTGAGTGTGTTATTCAAAAAATGGGGATGAATCTGCGATTGCAGCACCTTGAGCTCGTGATGTCGCTTCTTTTCTTCCGCTACGCGCAAGTCATTAAACAGTGATTGGATATCATCCATCATGCCATTAAACCCATTAGCAATATGCGTAAACTCATCATTGCGTTTGAGCTTAATGCGAGCCTCCAGCTCCCCGCGCGCCGCTGCCTTAAATTGCCTTGTAATCGCCGTCACCGGCTTGCGAATATAGTTCGTAATCCAGACGGATAGGATGAAAGCAAGCAGGATCGCCACTAGCAAAACAAACACCAATTGCTGCTTCAACGAGTCAATAAGCGGAAAAGCTTGCGACTCCTCAATAACCGAGAAAACGAACCAATCCCAGCGGTTTTGATTTGAACTAAGGACCATATAGTTGCCAAATGAGGTGTGAACAGTGTTAAAGGAAGTACCGCTTTGCTGCGTAAGTACTTGTAACGCCTCTTTCATTTCCAAATGATTGAGATACGTCTTCGGGTATGCTAGGTACGTGTTTGTGGAGAGGTAATCGCCTTGGCCAGTAAATAAATAGATACGCCGCTGATGATCCGGATCGTCTTGAATAATTTGCGGTCCAGTCAGCGCATTTAAGTTAACATCCATGGCTACCACTCGCCGGCTGTCGATTTGCTTAGCGACTGTGAGGACAAAGTGGTCATTGATCGTATGGGGAGGGCTCCACCAGAAGCCCGTTTTACTCGTTTGATTAGTGATTTCCGCTATACGTTCCGCCGGGACGTATACACGATAACCATAAGGAGAGGAGATCCGTACCGTGTTATCTTCGATGACATATATACTGGCGATCTCCTCTTGATGATAGGACAACACATTTTCCATGAGTTGAACGAAATCTTTTTCCCCCATATTATAGAGGACTGGTGTGGAGAGGAAAATCAATTGTGTTTGTATATTATTCATTAAGGTTTTAATATAATTTTCGACTTGAACGACGGAGCCTTGCAGTACTTTTTCGTTGTTTTGCTTGATGGGCTCGAATAGTCGTTGGTAGCTGAACACGCCGATCACCAGAAACAGCACGATAACCGACATGAAGGTAAGAATAAAAAGCTTGGTGGAGACGCTGGAGATGAAGTTAGTTCTTCTAAGCCGACGAAACATGCCAGATCCCCCTATACCCTACAGACCCTATTATTAACTCATATAAATAGTATAGAAAAATTAGAGAGTTTTAACTAGGAAAATCTCCATAACGGACAACGACGCCCAGCACTTGCTGTGGCGCATTTCGGTATAAGTCATAGGCTTCACCAATACGCTCCAATGGCAAAATGTGCGAGATCAAGGGCGCGATGCTCAGCTTCTTCTCAGCCAATAAACGAATATACTCCGCCATGTTGCGTCCCTCGGTCCAACGCACAAGTCCAATTGGATAGTCGATGCCTTTCTTCTCGTAATCTTCCAGATATCTACCAGGTCCTCCTGCACGCGAGATGAGGATTTGCGCTTCCTTTTGAAACATCAGCTCCCGATTGAACGTCATGCTGACATCACCTACGATAACAATCTTTCCCTTATCGCGGATCCAGCCCAACGCCTTATCGATCATCTCGCTGTTGCCGCCACCGATACACAGAATGACTGCATCCACACCAGCTCCTCCGGTAATATCCGGAAGGTTACGTATCATGTCATCTTCGTTATTATAAACAAACCGTATACTGGAAGCGGTTAGCTTTTCCGCACGCTCGGTTACACGATCGATGCCGATCACAATGTTCGCCGAGGCTTGGGCAACTTGGCACACGATCTGCCCCAATATGCCTAAGCCCACAACGAGAACGGACTCGCCGAATCGTAGATCGGCTTGCCGTAAGGCATGAATAGCAATAGCGCCGAGCCCTACATGAGCGGCTTCTTGGGCATCCACTTGCTGGGGCAAGGGGACCACCAGATGCTTCGGGACTTTGAGAAGCTCGGCATGACGGACAAACGGCGAACCATAGCAGGCGACGCGGTCCCCTTTTTTCACATGTGTAATATCTGCCCCAACTTCCTTAACCTGACCCATGGCACTATAGCCTAAGAAGATCGGCTCGTTAGATCGGATGTCCTTCAGCATCATTTCGGTGCCTGGACTGATCGCAGAGTATGCCGTTTCTACTAACACGAAGTTGGCCTCAACCGTCGGCTCCTCCATCTCAATGACTTCCACGCTGCCTGCTCGTGCAATGACTGCTCTCATAGCTGTTACAATCCTCCATTACCCCTTAATTGAACCCAGCAATGCGCCTTTCACAAAATACTTTTGCAAGAAAGGATAAATAATTAATAGCGGCAAGGTAGCCACAACGACGACGGCCATTTTGATCGTTTCAGGCGGCAGGGCATCCAGTATGAGTGAATTAATCGACAGCTCTGTTGAGACATTCGGCGTTTGAATCATACTCCGGAGCACGACTTGCATCGGCATGAGTGATTTGTCAGAGAGATAGAAGATCCCTTTGAAATATTCATTCCAATGGGTAACACTATAGAACAGGCCAATCGTAGCCATAATTGGGGCAGACAACGGGAGGACGATGCGGAACAAGGTTGCTAATTCACCACATCCATCAACACGTGCAGCCTCCTCTACTTCAGCAGGGAGATTCTCAAAGTAGGTTTTGACAATCAATAAATTAAAGGTAGATACCATACCGGGTATCACGAGTGCCCAGACCGAATCATATAGGCCAAGGCTGCGCACCAAAATATAAAGCGGGATAATTCCCCCGCTGAAAATCATCGTAAACACGAGCGCCATCAGGATAAAATTGCGGCCTGGCACCGACTTTTTGGATAACGGATAGGCTAGTAGGGTCGTCACAATCAGATTCAGCGTCGTCCCTACGACCGTGATGAATACGGTAATCTTCAAGGCTTGCGGGATTCGTGGTGAACCGAATATTTCTTTGTACGCTTGTAAAGTGATATGCTCAGGCCAGATTACGAAACCGCCGTTTTTCATGACTTCCACGTAAGGTGTAATGGAGACGATAGCCACATAGTAGAGTGGGAATAACGTGATCAAGGCGAAAAAGCCGAGAACTGTATAAATCGCCACATCTACTGCATGATCTCCCTTGGTTTTATGACTCACAAAAGACATGCGAATCTCCCCCTACTCCGTCTTTGTCGTATACCGTTACCATATGCCAGAGCCTCCCATTTTTTTAGCAAGTCTGTTTGCGCCAATCACGAGCACCAGTCCAATGACCGATTTGAACACGCCCATGGCTGCAGCTACACCAAACTCGAGACGCTCAAAACCGTAGCGATACACCCAAGTATCCACAATATCTCCAACATCATAGACGCGTGCATTTAAAAAGATGAAAACCTGATCGAAGCCTGCATCCAAGATGCCCCCAATACGAATAATTAGCAGGAGCACGAAAACATCACGGATACCCGGCAACGTAATATGCCAGAGCTGACGCCAACGTCCTGCACCATCCACGACGGCAGCTTCATAAAGTTCCTGGTTGATGGATGCCAGAGCTGCTAAGTAAATAATCGCTCCGAATCCGGTATTTTTCCAAATTTCTGTAAGTACCAGCAAAGGCCTGAAGAAGTCCTTGTTCGTTAGTAAATCAATCGATCCCCAACCCATATCGCGTACGAAGGTACTGATTAAACCAGAGCCTGGGGCGAGGAAGGAAAAAGCTAAACCATACACAATAACCCACGACAGAAAATAGGGCCCGTACGTAATCGTTTGTACAGCGCGCTTAAACCATCTGACCCGGACTTCATTCAACATCAGGGCAAGGATCACATCCGGCACCATGCTTCCGACGATTTTGTAAATACTAATCAATAAAGTGTTTCTCATAATGCGTACAAATTCAGGATTGTCAAAAATGACACGAAAATTATCGAACCCCACCCAAGGACTACCCCAAATTCCCTTCATGAGGTTGTAGTCTTGAAAAGCAATCAATGCTCCCACCATCGGGGCGTAGTGAAACAGTGCATAATAGATCAACCCAGGGATCATCATGAGGTAAAACCATCTGCTCAGATATATACTGCGTAGCTTGCCCTGCCTCATCGGGCGTGAAACGGTAGGTTTCTCTTGTCTTGCAGCTATGGTTTCCGCCATCGCCATCTCCTCCTAGTTGTCTAATCCAGTTAGAAGGCAGAAGGAAACCCCTGAATTTTCCTAGGGTTCCCCTCGAAGCCTGATTAAGCTTATTTGAAGTCGTTCAGCTTTTTATCCTTCAGTGCCGCATTGATTTGCTTCGTATACTCTGTGAAAATTTCTCTGCCTTTGAATTTCGTCATCAGCTCTTCACGGTATTGCGGCCAGTTTTTGCCGCTCTTGTCTTCCAGTACCGCTTTGATGTGGTATTTACTCATTTCTTTGCGGAAATCTCCGATATTAATGCCAGCAGGAGGAACTAAGCTCACAGGAGGCAAAGCGTTATGCTTCGGAAAGCTCTCAACTGTTTTCAAAATCGCACGATCATGCTCAGAAATACGGGAATCGATCAGCTCAAAACCAAGAATATTCGGCTCATCTGGTGTAAAGGCAGCGTACACGTTCAACCAGTTACCAGCTTTCGCGATATCCGCTTCAAAGTTGGCTACGTTCAACGTAACCTTGTTGCCTGCTTTGGTATAATGTTTGCCTTCTTGGCCATAATGCGTCAGCAGGAAGCCTTCTTCACCTGTTAACCAGTTGAGAATTTCCAAGGAGCGCTTCACTTTATCAGGCGTTTTGTCGGCTGTTGTTTTGCTAATTAGGATCGTAGCTTCAGGTACGTTGTATTTCCAAATAATCGGCTTATCCAGCGGGAAAATCGGCTGCCAATTCGCTTTAGGATCCAGCGCCTTCGAGCGGTTTTGTACGCTAGTTGCTAAGCTGTCTAAGGCGACGCTTTTATCGCCGCTGAAGAACATGCCCACCTTGCCTTGCGCCGCTTTATCTAACTGAGCAGGTGCCTTATTCAGGAACCAATCCGGATCTACAATTCCTGCATTGTTCCATTCCACGACTTGCTCGAGGACACCTTGCACTTTCAGATCCGTGCGGTTATCCACGTAGCTGTTATCCGTAATTTGGAAATCGGCAACAAAGCCATTATTTAACCATTGTGGGAAGTCAAAAGGTAATGTTACGCCACTGCCTGCTGCCGAGAAGCCGTACGTATCTTGCTTGCCGTTGCCATCAGGATCACCTTTGGTAAATTGCGTCATGACGTTGGTCAATTCGGCGTAATTTTTCGGCGATTTGAGCCCAAGCTTATCTAGCCAATCCTGACGGATGTACCAAGCCGCATAGGAGTTACGTTGAAAAGGATCGATCGCCCGCGTGAATTCCCCTTGCTTGAGCTGGAACGCGTCGACTTCATCTTTGGACACCCATTTGAAGTAGTTTGGCAAGGCTTCTTTGGTGAAGTAAGGAGTTAGATTAGCCGTGATCCCATCTGTGATGTATTTCTGTGACTCTGCACCGCCTGCGATGAAAAGATCAGGAGCTGCTCCTCCCGCCAATGTGGCATTGAGTTTGTCATGGTACTCTTTGCCCATCACCATATAATCAATTTTCAAATCTACGTTGAATTTCTCTTCGATGGCCTTCTTCACGAAATCTTTGTCTCCGGAAGGTAGGGTCACATTCGCTAAGTACCCACTGGCTACAGACCAGTTCAAAGCGAGCTTAGCTGGCTTAGCCGTTCCCGTCGCATTAGGTGAACCCGTTGCTGTTCCTGATGTTTCTGTAGTTTTGTTATCTGAACATCCTGTAAGCGCAAACATGGTGGCGAGTCCTACTAGTGTCAATTTTTTCATTGTACAAACACCCCTCCTATTTATACTTCGTGAGCTGTGGAGCGGAACCATACACAGCAAACTACAAACCGCAAACCGCAACAATCAAACCACAAACCCATCACACTACAAACCACAACTATCAAACCACAACCCGTCAAACTACAAACCACTTAGACTAAACATTTCATTCTGATCTACTGGGTTATCTATTTGGTAACGTTTACTTGTTCTAAGTATAGGTCGGTTACATGGTCGAAACTAGCAGACGATTTCAAGAAATAGTGGAGATATTGCAGAACTACACATTCCACATTGCCCTGCCGCGCACACGCAACTCGAAATTTTCGACTTACACACTACAATTAACCCTGTCTAGCACACGCAACTCGAAATTTTCGACTTACATACTACAATTGACCCTATCGCGCACACGTAACTCGAAATTTTCGACTTACACACTCCAATTGACCATGCCGCACACACGCAACTCGAAAATTTCGACTTACACACTACAATTAACCCTGTCTAGCACACGCAACTCGAAATTTTCGACTTACACACTCCAATTGACCCTATCGCGCACACGCAACTCGAAATTTTCGACTTACATACCCCAATTGACCATACCGCACACACGTAACTCGAAAATTTCGACTTACACACTCCAATTGACTCTGTCGCGCACACGCAACTCGAATAAATCGACTTACACACTCCAATTGACCCTGCCGCGCACACGTAACTCGAATAAATCGACTTACACATGCCAAATACCCTCTTCTCCCTCGAGTTAGTCGAAATATTCGACTATCTCACCTCCAAATCCCCCGTCACCCTCTCATTAGTCTGTTTCATGGACTATTTGCCACAACTATCGCACTGGAGTCCAACAAAAAAACGCCGCAAGCTCCCCAAAAGGAACTTGCGACGTATTCTTAACGCGATACATACTTGCATTTTAACATAACGGATCGAATTACTCCGTCTCAGCTAACCGAGATGTTTCTCGTTCTATAAAAATAAGCGGGACTTCAAATTCTCGCTCCTCGCCTGCCTCTACCGTATGCCCAAACTTATGCAGTAGTTTGCCAATCGCTTTTTGAGCTTGGAGCTCATAAGGAATGTCCCAGCTGGAGATGCCAGGGTAACTCTGCTTAGCCATATAGTCGTTATTAATACTGATCATTTGTAATCGGTTCGGGAAGTCGATCTTTTGCCTATTGGCAGCCGAAAGCAGCTTTAGTGCAACATGATCATCAAAGGCGATAATCCCTGTTCGCTTTGCTGGCCCCACCATCACATCTTGGAGAAATGCGTCCACGTCCAGTTCCTTCATTTCAACGATGCGATGCGAAATCTCCACGGTCAGTTCCCCTAAACCCTGATGGAATCCATTCCGCCGCTGTTCATCAATCACATTCGAATGCTTGCTGCCCACGTAGATGAGTTCATCGCAGCCACGCGCCACAAGCAGCGACGTTGATTGTCTGCAAGCCTCAGCAAAGCCTAAATTTACGGCACCAACGGCAATCCCCTCGGGCCAACCCCAGCCATTGATGAGCACGAGAGGCGTTCCGCTGTTGACGATGGCGCGTGTGGAATCTTTCCCCATCGCTAATCCATGACAGATGAGTCCATCCACTCTTCGTTGCAGCAACACTTCTAAGTTCCTTCGTTCAATCGTCGGATCGAATCCTCCTGAAGAAAAAACGGATAAATGATAGCCAGCATGATGGGCTTCCATCTGTAAAACCTCCGCTAACCGCCCGTAATAGCTCGTCAACCCAGGAACAATCAGGCCGATTTCAAAGGTTTTGTTACGACTCAACCCTGCTGCCATCGTATTGCGTCGATACCCCAATTGCTCTGCCGCCAATTCAACTTTGCGAATCGTCTCCTTAGACGAACGGATTCCACCTCTATTCAGCACATTGGAGACCGTGGCAATCGATACACCTGCTGCTGCTGCCACTTCTACAATGGTCACTTGTTTGGGTCTGCTCATATATGTTTCAACTCCATCGGTTAAACGTTTAACTAACTCCTTTAGATTAAATTGAAGTATTTAAGCTGTCAAGCGAAATCCAATGGAATCCCCTCACCTTTGAAAAAAAAGAATCGCCCCTAGGACATAAATTATGCCCTAAAAACGATTTCTGTCATCCGCTAATCCCAATTAATGCGGGTACACTGTCTTGAACTCATCGCCGCAAGGCCCGCCACTAGGGTTAATCTCTAAGGAAACCGGCTCCCCATTTGCTCGAAACAAAGGTCGATAATGATTGCTAATATGCGTCGCCGAAGAATTGGCATAATGGCAAATGAACGCGCGGCGGAAGCGATCCTTGGTCTTATTTCGATAAGAACCATGAATCAAATTTCCATTGAAAAAGAGAACGTCGCCGCGCTCCATAACCACTGGCATGGCCTTTTCATCCTTCGGCGGCTTCACATAGTGGGTCGTAAAAGATTCCTTCTCATCTGCGATGTCCGGACATGAAATGTCGAGCGCATTCGTTTTCGGAACAACGAGCAATCCACCGTTTTCCTCATCGGCCGCGTCGATCGCTGTCCAAGCTGCAATACAATTGCCGGGTTCAACCTGCAGATAGAAGTTATCCTGATGCAGCGCCTGCCCGCGGGAGCCCGGTGGTTTGTAATAAAACATGCTTTGCGCAGCCAGCGCCTCCTCCTCATACAAATCTGCTAGCACCTCTAATACGGGCTGATGCAACATATAGGTCTTGGCTGTCTCATTAAACCGATGTGGGTGCATGACGCGCGGGTAGCGTTTCAGCGGATCGACGACCTCCGATGACAGATCAGGTTCAAAATATCCTGGAACCTTCTGATTGCTGATCGTTTCAAAAGTTTCATCTATTTCAGCTAAATCACTTTCCGAAAACAGCCCCTTCACAATCACATAACCCTCTGATTCAAAATGCTTTTTTTGTTCCCTCGTCAGTTTAACTAGTGTTCTCGTCATCGCTCTTACCTCCGTAATCAACTTGTATTTCTATGTCTTTAGCATAACGAAATATTCGATTACTTAGAAGTATTAATCATGCTAATGATTCCTATAATCCTGCTATTCCATGGTATACTAGAATCGATCTTAAACGGGAAAAGAAGGGGTCTCCCATCATGATATTAAATACAAATGGATTATTCGCTGGCCATTTCCTAGAACCTGATTCCTATTTTATGAAGCGTCCTCACGGTCGGGATGATTGGTTATTGATGTTTACCTTAGAGGGAGCAGGCTTCGTTAATTACCAAGGAGCTGAACAAATCTGCAAGAAAGGAGCCCTCATTTTGTTGGCACCAGGTACACCCCATGATTATGGCACGATAAAAAACCATACCTGGCATTTCGTATGGGTGCATTTCCCCTCCACACTAACAGAAACGAACTTGCTCCCACAGGAAGGGCAGCTCCTCGTCAACATAGAGAACGAATCCATCCAAGAGCGAATTTACCTAGCATTTGCCCGCATATTGGCAGACTCCCGTGAACGCGGCGAATATTGGTTCGAGCTCTGCTGCAGTTCCCTACGGGAAATCATCTTAATTATGGCGCAGAAAAGCTTACGCAAAATCGACCCCCGCATCGAAGAAGTGCTCCGCTTGCTTTCACAACAGATGCGCGAAGAAATTCGCTTGGATAGTCTTGCTCAGACCGTCGGACTTTCTCCGTCGAGATTATCTCACCTTTTTAAAGCGAGCACTGGCTACTCCATCATTGATACACTGAATCGTATGCGGATTCAACAAGCAGTTATGATGCTAGCTCACAAAGGACGCAGCGCTTCGGAAGTGTGTTACGATGTTGGTTTTCAGAACTATAACCATTTCACGAATCAGTTTCGTAAATGGCAAGGCATGACCCCGAGTATGTTTATGAAAAACTCACAGCCATAAATAATTTATTTAAATCCTACCCGAATACTATGAATTAGTGTATAATAGTGATACTAACATTTCATTGTAAACGGAGGATGACCAGACATGACGAACCAACTTTTACGGGGCGATTATGATTGTGTAGATGAGGTTCCCTTGCATCGTGTACGGGGTAATCAACTCGGTATTCTGTTAAGTATAGTTGCCAGTGTTCTCAGTCAGCAGCTTTGGATTCTTGTCGTTCCTTTGATCATTCAGCTCATTAGTCGTTCCTACGGCGTAAAATACAATCTATTCGTCCGGCTGTTCTCCCCACTCTTTCCTGTCAGTTCACGAACCGAAAGCCGCGAGTTGCTGCGTTTCAACAACCTGTTAGCGATCCTTTTTCTGGCCGTTACCCTAACAGCTGTACTCTTCAGTAGCATGACTTTGGCTTACATCACACTAAGCATGCTGACCATAGCAGTCGTGCTAGCGTTAAGCGGCTTTTGCTTCGGATGCTTCTTATATTTTCAATGGAAACAATATTGGGCGCGCAAAAGAAATGCCTAAGTCTATATGTTGAAAACCACAACCGTAAGGGTTGTGGTTTTTTTATCTGTTTCTCGAGCCCTATTCACTTCATCGGCGTCGCAATATCTACGTACACATGACCCTCAATAATGTAGGGTTCATATGTTTCCAATCTCGGCAGCCCCATAAAAACATCATTCCCTACGATATCGAATTCCGCTCCATGACAGGGGCACCAGAAGAAAAGCTCCTTTTTGCGGCTCCGCTGCGCTTCGGTTGCCGGCTCCACCGTACAGCCCAGATGCGTACAGGCTGGAGAAAGGATCACGAGCGCGCCGCGCTCATCTTTCGTCACATACACGAAGCCTTGTTTAGGCGTCTTAACCCACGCATCTACAATCGTAGCGGTATAGTAGACCCGCTCATAGCCGGTTAAGGCCTGCAGCCGCTCCACCTCACCGATCTTCACGAAACTACTGGGGATTTCCTTCGTGGTCCGATCTTCCTGCTTTTGCCCATGGGCCGCTCCGTAATAAAACAAAGCCGTATTCCCTAATATAAAGCCAGACACGCCCAGCACTACTTTACTTGATGAGCTCAAAAAGGATCTTCTTGTGATCTTGCGCGGTAACCGTGCAGTCATACGAACAGTCAACTCCTTCTTAAACCTATTGTAACTGAGTACATACTTCTTCCTTATTTTAACATATGAACAACAAAAAAGAAGCCAGATCATAGATCCGGCCTCTTCCTACTTGCGTCTTACCCGAAAAGAGAAATGAAACATATTGCAGGCAATACTTTATTCAATTTCAATTCCAATATGGATACATTATATTATTCGAACATTATCCGGTAAACAGGTTTACTTCTTTTTTCATTTGTAACGCAACGCAGTAATACATAGTATGGCCCATGTCATCACCATTTATACATGAGCTCCAACATTTATTTGGCATGAATGTGAAATAACACGTGTTTATATAGAGGACTTTCCTTCTCCACTTTGGGATGATTGAACTCGTTGACGAAACGCATGCCAATTTTCATCATGACTCTTTGTGAAGGTTTATTCACATCGGCTGTGAAACTATACACATCGTCCAATCCCAATTCGTCAAATCCATAGCGCAAACAGGCTTCGGCCCCCTCCGTTGCGTAGCCTTTTCCCCATGCCTCCTTCTTAAGTCGCCATGCAATTTCTATACACGGGGTAAATTCCGCCTCAAATATGGCCCTATGAAAGCCAATAAACCCGATAAACTCAGTATTTTCTTTCGCCTCCACGGCATATAAACCGAACCCACATTCTTTAAATTCCGATTGGATTGCCTGATAGAACGCACGCGTTTCATCCTTCGATGAGGTTTTCGGGAAAAATCTCATCACCTCTTCATCCGCATTTAATTGGCAAAATGATTCTAGGTCCGCTTCTTCCCAGTCGCGTAAGCGCAATCTCGCTGTTTCCACATATATCATGGCCATACCTCCTCAAGATCTCGTCATATCCAGCTTCCATGTAATAGAAAAAGAGCTGCATTCGTGCAGCTCCTAATCGATCGGGTCATGATGTATGATTTACTTTTTCTCCAAAATAGCAAAGTAATTTCCTTCTGTATCAGCAAAGTTGAATACTCTTCCCGTAGGCATCGTGACAAGATCACCGACTGTAATCTCTTTATCCTTAAAATCTTGATATAAGCGATCGAGATCATCAGAGAAAAATAATAACGAAGGTGTATTGAGATTTAATTGCGGCTGCATTTCGGCAATAAGCGCTTTATTATGGAGAATGATACTTGTCTGGGCGTCGTTCGATGGCGCGATTTCAAACCATTTCATGGGTCCGTGATTTTCTTCTGAAACAAAGCTAAATCCTAACTTTTCTGTCCAGAATTTCAGAGACTCTTCTTGGTTATTCACATATAGCATAATTTGACCGACTTTAGTAATCATTTTCATTCTCCATTTCGTTTATATTTGCCCTTGGTCTGTGAAACATTTCCAGCTAATTAGACATCATAATTGTACAAAATATGACCTTTCAGATCAACTATTGCGCCTGCTCTTCCTGTAAGTGCTTGGCATAACAATGCCTTGGCTTGCCATTGTACATGAGGCGGGTGAATTGGTGTGTAAACCCATCTGCTTCTAAATTGTGTTTGCTTACAACATTTTGAGGATGAACCGTCGCATATAAATATCGGTAGCCATTTTCATGAGCTCGCGCTTCACGCAAGGCATGAAAATATCGCTGTAACCCCTGACCACGAACAGATTCATGAACTATAGTAGCATCCAGGACGGCAACGTAGATTAAATCGGATTCTGGCACTCCAAATTCTCTGGCAAGGTTACTTTCACTCGAACCAGGGAATGCCAATACGGAATAAGCAACTAACTCCTCATTTAGAAAAGCCCCGTATATCTCCCCTTTTTCTTCGATATGATTATCCAAATAATTTTCATCATCCATAGCAAAGAGGTCTGGCGACGCCAGTCTAGATACAACATCAACCATGAGCGCTCGAATCGCTGGAACATCCGCACGACTCAAGCGTCGAATTTTCAGGTTTTTTATTTTTGTAACTAACATAACAAGTGCTCCTTTGAGGCGTAGATTTACTTAGTAGGGACGGGCCTGACGATTAAAAAAATGAGAAGAATCATCCCCATATACCCAAAAACGGGGTACAAATACGTGAGAAGTGATGTAAAACCAACTTGACTGATTAATAAACAAGCAACTAATGTAGCTAAAACTACCCAGTTTCTTGGAAGTGGATAGATTCGCCCAATATGTCGCGTGATCCCAAATACATTTCCAATCAACGTCGTTAATATTTCCCCGTAAATAACGAGTATGAATAGGACATGGACGAATTGCCCAAATCCGCGGATAATTTCAGCCATCGGAATATCGTAATTCAAAATCTCTGGCATCCGTGTCTGTATCGCAAAATGGCTAATGAGCAGCATAACACCAAGCCCAATGCCTCCCCATAAGCCTCCCCATTTCAGGATGCTCTCATCCTTCACCTCACTGCCTAGTGGCACGAGTACTGCTTGTGCAAAGGCAAAATTTAAGGCCACATACGTAAACGGGCTTAGGATCCATTTTAAATGAGTCATGACTTGCAGTTCTTGCCAATTCCCAGCTCCACGCATACCATCTATACCAACAACCCGGGTGATCACAAGCACCATGAAAAAAAGCATCAACGGCATGACAAGGGAATTAATAGCTAGAATCCCATGCATCTCTTTGCTCATCACCAAGTAGCACAGTAATATACTAATGATAATGCCAAATTGATAAGGCAATCCAAGCTGCTCCTCGAAAATAGACCCCGTACCGGACATCATCACAGCGGTTACGCCAAATAAGATGATAAACGTTAAGGCATTGGCCACTTTTCCAAAAAAGCGTCCGAATAGATAATGGTTCAGCTCCTGATAAGAGGATGCCTTCAGTCTATGAGAGAGGATCATCATTTTCGTACCAATCCATATAAAAAAGGCCGTTGCAATCCCTATGCCAACACCGCCATACGCTCCATAGATGGTAAAGAAATGCATAATGGACTGTCCAGAGGCAAATCCTGCCCCCACCACAGTCCCCATATACGTAGCGGCGATTTGTAAAATCATGAGCGTTTTTGGCTTCATAGCTCCCCCATAGTCAAGCAATATCTTGTACATCTCCATTCTATGTAAGATAAGCTTGTATATGCCAAATGGTAGGAGTTGAGCGCTGCTGCTCATTTTATGAAGTAAACCAATTAGGTCTACACGTCTCGAAATTTTGATGATCCTTTAGTACAACACGAATTCTATCTAACATAGATTCAAGCTGTTCAGGAACTACCTGCAACGTCCACGTAATTGTCGGGAAAATAATCATTGCTGTATAGAGCGCATACAATTGCCAGAATTCATCTGGAACAGTGCCATCAAAGTAACCGAGTATTTGCCCTCTGCAGAACGGGATACTAACCTCGCGGCTAAAGTAGGCAACTTTCAGAAAATCATGATAAGGGTCTCCCCAGTCATATCGGTTATAATCAATAGCTCCCGCGTAGCTGCGATTATGAATAAGAAGATTGCTGGTGTGAAAATCATCATGCTGGAAGCGGTTAGCGCGATTCTGCATGTCGTTTGCGTGCTTATTTATAAAAGAAATAACTGCCTCTTCTTCTGGAAGCTTAACGCCACAATTGCGATAGTTTTCGTATTGACGAATATGCTTTGAGAATCGTTTCTCGTACCAGTCTTCTGCGTGAGGAGCAGGTAGGTCATGCATAAGTCGCAGCTCACGACCAGCCTGTAAGCCAATTTGGTATTGCTCGTCATCCGATAAGGAAGGTAATATGTCAGAGGCATCCTCTCCTTCTACATAACTCAGCAGCATAAAACAAATATTTAATGTAGGTATGGATCCAAATTCAATAGGCTCGGAAGTTTTTACTCCCTTATCATACACTTCAGCAACAACTTCGAATTCCGCTCGTTTTTTTTGTATTTGATCCACAGGTGAGGTGCGTAATACATACGTGGGAGTTCGACTATTCTCATATAAAAAATATTTCCCATCGAAGGAGAATCCTTTCGTAATCCGCGTCATTTCAGTCACATTGTTCAGTGATGGCAGATACTTATGAAGATCATTCAAGTTCATAGGAATGCTCCTTTTCATGAAAAAATTCGCTATAAGAATAATTTTATTCGGTTTCCAAAAATTACACAATCCGATATAAAGATAGCCACTACCTTTTATTCCTAGCACGTTCTACGATTATAAATGTAAGCGTTATTACAAATGAGGAGGTAATTTATGTCCACGTTCATGAAACTTCCAACTAGACCTACACAGTTACACGCAGTCGTACTCATGGTGCTGTTCGTTTTTACAATGGTTGTTCCGGGACGCAGCTATGCGGCTACTACGAATTGTAGTACAGCTTCCTGCCTTACGAGTGCGCTAGCGAGCGCTGCAGCCGGAGATACCATTATTCTCGCATCAGGTACATACACAGGAAATTTCGTTGTTGCTGCTAATGGCACCTCATCTAACCCAATTGTCCTTAAGAGCGCAAGTGCTTCTTCCAAAGCCATCTTAAATGGAGGCGGCACCTCAAGCGGTTATACGTTATACATCACAGGTGATTATGTTCAAATCAAAGACTTAAAAATAACAAATGCGAAAAAAGGCATCATGCAAGATAACGCGAACAATGGTCTGATTGATGGCGTTGAAGTCTACAATATCGGAGAAGAAGGCGTTCATTATCGTGATGGAAGCTCGAATAATACGATCCAGAATTCCTCTGTCCATGATACGGGCACGCTTACCCCTGATTACGGTGAGGGTGTGTATGTGGGATCTGATGTAGGCAAATGGGGAACTTATAATGCGGCGACGAACAATAACAAAATAAGCAATGTAACCATCGGCCCTAATGTAAGAGCTGAATCTGTCGATATTAAGGAAGGTACGACAGGGACCCTTGTGGAGAACAGTACATTTAACGGTACGGGGATTAGCGGAGCGAATTACTCTGACAGCTTTATGGATGTTAAAGGGAATAATTCAATCATTCGAAATAACACGGTGAATCGAAATGGGAATTCCGTCATTGTGGATGCTTTCCAGGTACATGAACGTTCCACAGGCTGGGGCTTTAATAATGACTTCTACAACAATATAGCGAATATGGATAATAGCACGCCTTATGTTGTTAATGTGGATGGTGGGTCTGCAAAAGCATGCGGAAATACACGCAGTCCTTCTGGCAACATGTATACAGGCAGCGTTACTACCTACACAAGCTGTTCAGGAGGTGGCGGTACAAATCCTGTCATTCTGAATGTATCCGCAGTAACGGATAGTGGTAATGATGGCAATGTAGCGTCGAATACCATCGATAACAGCTTGAGCACGCGTTGGTCCTCACAAGGTGATGGACAATGGATTAGGTACGATCTAGGCTCTAGCAAAACGATTGCTTACTTGTCCGTAGCTTTTCATCAAGGGGATGTGCGTACTACAACGTTCGATATCCAAGTATCCGCAGATGGTTCGGCTTGGTCAACGGTCGTGAGTAATAAAGTGAGTACGCAGACGCTCTCTCAGGTTCAATACGACTTCACAGACACGGCTGGTCGCTACGTAAGAATTGTTGGCCATGGCAACTCATCCGGCAATGGATGGAATAGCATAACTGAGGTAGATATTTACGGGAATTAGTTGATTGAGAACGTAGGCGAAATCATCACTGCAGGGGAACTACAATGCTCTAATTGGCCGAAAAACGCGATAAATAGCGATAATCGGCTAATTAGTGCATCTACGTTCCCTATACAAACTCATCATATCCAAGTTCCAGAATGAACTATTCAACATGATCTTCCACTAGTTCAACAATATCGATATCGGTAAAACTTTCTTTTATTTTTTCACACAAGGACCTCACACCAAAAATTTCAGTAAACGTATGACTACCAACAATTAAATTCATTTGTATGAATTTTGCGTATTGAATGGTGTATAAGATTTTCTCACCAGTCACATAGACATCGCAAGCTAGTTGATGGGCATCACGAAGACTTTGAGTAGAATGACCCGCTCCAGTAATAATCCCCACACGTTTTATTGGCCTTTCTGAGTTTTCCCACGATTTCACACTTTCATTTAATACAGTACTCACTCGTTCACTAAATGCATGAAAGCTGATCGAAGACTCGTACTCACCAATACCTGGCTTGCTCTTTCCATCGCTATGATAAGAATTTTGGATAATATTAGTTATCCCCATTGCTTTAAAAAGTGACATGCACGTACAAACTCCGCATAATCCAAAGGCAAATGAACAAACAAATGGCTGATTCCATATGTTTTCAGAAGTTGATGACATTCCTCTTTCATTCCAAAAACAAAATCCCATGCATCATGGTGAGTAACGATGAGATCAACTTTCTTGTGAGCGGCTTGTTGAATAACTTCAGGCGTAATATTCGTTGCATAACCAATACGTTTCATGTCATTAGGGCCATATTTGTAAAAAGCATACTCTTCTCCGTAATCAAATTGCTTCAGAATACTTCCAAATAAGACTTCGATTCGTTCATAAAATTGATTTTCATTCATCGAGATCCTCCTTCGCCTGCTGCAAGCTTCCGCTTACATAGATTTTCTCAAGAGCTTCACGCTGCGGAGGCTTTATGTTTACTTTTGGACGTATGCTTTTTGCCATTGCCTCGGCTTCGTCAAGGTTCTTCGCTATGCCTAAGGTAATTAGGGTTCCAGCAGCTACTGCACCTGCTCGACCACCGCCGCCACCACAGTGAAAGCCCACCTTCTTCCCACTTTTGTACGCCTCGACTACATGGCCAATTGCCTTCTGGAACAGTTCGTCTTGGGGACCTTCCGCATTGTCTCCCAAGGGGACTTTAATCCATTCTACCTTTGCGTTGGGATCTGCACATTCCGTCGCTTCACTACGTAGATCTACAATCACTTCCACATTTTCATTTTTCACCATGTCTGTCACATCCGCGGCTCCGCCGAAGAAAATCTTATCGTCAATGAGATTCTGATAGTTTTTTTGCATATTGTTCTCCTCCACTGGTGGAATATGGTTCTATAATGCCTTATTGCTGACACTTTCAAACTCGAGTAAAATATTGGAAACAAGTTATTTTAAGGGGACTATTTGTCCATATATGTGTCGTATACTATCGTATACGAATTTAAATGATTTCGTTAGGGGAGAACCACGATGGAGAGTTCATTATTAAGTGCTATAAGTGTTTCATTTCTGCTTGTCGCTATGTTAACACCTATTTTAATATGGACATTGCGCAGTTTAAAGCTGACGCAACCAATCCGAGTCGAGTTGCCACCTGACCATCAGGCCAAACGTGGTACCCCACTAATGGCAGGCATTATCCTTCTTATAGGGGTAATTACTTCAACATACTTCCACCCGCTGCCACTGGTCCTTTTCCTTGGAGCAACGTTTGTTTTATTTGGCTTATTAGGATTCATGGATGACTTTAAAAAGGCTGCTTTTCAGGACCCATCAGGTATTTCTGGAAAAACGAAACTCGTTTTTCAATTCTCATTCACTATTGTATTGTTATTTGTTTTACTTTATCAGTTCGAGTTGAGTTCAGATATAACCCTATTTATAGGTTTCAACCTCCACTTGCCAATTTTCGTATATCTCATCGTCATGATATTATTTATTGTTGGTTCAGCCAATGCGATCAATTTTACGGATGGGCTGGATGGACTTCTAATAAACGTTGCAATACCAACGTTCTTTTTCTTTTTTGTAATTTCAGAAAGAATTGAAGTACAGACTTTTTCGTTAGTAATGATTGGCTGCTTACTGGGTTTATTTATTTACAATATTTATCCAGCAAAAGCGTTTATGGGAGACACGGGCTCACTTGCGATTGGTGGTTCACTAGCTTTCCTAGCTGTCATCGAAAAGGTTGAAATTTTGATTCCGATCTTATTTTTTGTTTATATAGCAGAGCAACTATCCGTCATTTTGCAAGTGTGGTATTACAAGAAAACCAAATTGCGAATATTCCGAATGGCACCTATTCATTACCACTTTAGTCTAAAGTATGGTTGGAGTGAGAATAAAATTGTGATGATCTTCGGATTCGTCTCATGGATATCCGCTTTAATTTCTTGGGTTATTTGGAAATATGTCCTTTAACCAACCTTCAAACAAGGAATTTCCAATCGCTTCAAGATGAGCATCTAGCGTAATCGGATTATAGTTGATTTGGCGATGTTTAGATGGATAAACTACATCTAATTTGCTCGGATCTGACCTTTTTTCAGGATTAGATGGAAAAAATACATCTATTTTATTCAAAATTTGAAGAAACGAGCAAATCGAAGGAATTTAACTACAGGAAATACAGTTAACCTTTCGGATTCGAGAAATCCGCTTCAAATAGATGGAGAAAATCCAGTTAAATTGCGGGAAACAGAGGAAGCAGAGGAAGCAGGTTCATTACTCCTAGGTCATTAACGAAAGAAGAGACTGTTTCAAAAAGTCTAATTTGACTTTTGGCACAGCCTCTTTTCATGACAACGATATCAGTAAATCTTCTCAAAAATAAGCAGATATTGCCCAAGCGCACAACACGACAATCACGACGCACGCCCAAAAAAGGCCGTATGTCCGAAAGGAACGATTTGCGAACGCCTTTCGCAGCAAAATCTCGTTCACGATGATAAGGATGAGTCCGATAAGCGGATATCCTCCCCAAATCGCAAGCAGCCTGTACGCTGGCTCACTGGTACCGTTGAATAGAAAAGAGAGAGCGAGCAACAGTAGCGCGCCGAGCGTTGCGAGTACTAATATCGTGCGTGTAAAGTAGGCCAATAGCTTCATTTTTACCTCCAGATACAGACAGTCTTAATGATACAATCTAACGATGCTTCTATTGAGTTATATCTTAATTAGATTTTCTAAAGTTGCCTTTATTTCCTTACTAAGTTTCTCTTGCCCTGGAATGGGGCTATCCATCATTTGCTCTAGGCCTTGTTTGATAAGAGTTATATAAGCAGCCTCGAATGCTTCCTCCTCTGTAACTTCGATATCCGGAGTAACACCTTTGCCTTCCCAACTGTCCTTTGTTATTGGATTAATAGCATGTGCGTTTGGAATAAACACTTCAAAATGGTCATTGATTCGATGCATCCAACCAGGGTTAGCACCACCACCCGTAGTTTCACCTACAACTACAGCTCTTTTAAGTGCTTGAAGGCTATAAGCAAATTCTTCGGCCCCTGAAAATGTTTGCTTACTGGTTAAGATGCATATCGGTTTCTTACCCCCAAATCTTTTTCCTGAAACATAGGGCATATTCCAAAAAGATTGGGTGATCTTGTAATGTCTCCAGTAGTATTCACTTATTGCAACTGCATGAGTGCTCTCCAATAAATAACTTGCAAGGAGAACGACCATAAAGGATGACCCGCCCCGATTTTTCCGAAGGTCGATAATTAAGCCACTCGTATTTGCCAAGAAATTCATCGCGCTGACAGCTGTTTCACCAGCAAATTCCGGTGGAACAAAACTATGTAACGCAAGATATCCAATATTCCCAGAGAGTCGTTCCACTTTAGCAAAACCATAGTTATCCAGCATAAACTGCGTTTTTAAACGCTCTGGAAAATCGGCTGTACTTTCTTCTACCTTCCGTGGAGGAAGCACCTCTTTACTAAAACAAATATTCAAATGCTTATCTTTGCTTATGGCCTGCAAATCTTTTGTAACAAGCTCGCAGAAAGCGGATGCCGTCGTGACCTCATTATAGCTGCCATTTACTAGTTTTTGACTAAACTCGGCACGTATGTTGGTTGCTACATCGGGGAACACGTAGAATTCATCCAGAAGGTGTAATAGAGATTCCAGTGTTTCTGTTTTCATTTCTATACTAAGTTTTACATCATTAAGCAAAATTAAAACCTCCCAGTCAAATCTTGGTTGTTTTACCCATTACGACTATATCACTATCAAGAATTCTGGTCGATTAAAAAAGAGACCCACAGCAACAGCTGCGGGTCCAAATTCATATTTTAAAGGGGGGTCATGTTTTATTATAAGCTTGCTTTATTAACTCAGTGTGAAATTAAGATTTCAATTGTGTTACTTAACTAAATATAAATTTTGAATAGGGTTCAACCCTACACGCTATATAATATTCTTGCAAAAAAAGTTTGAGTGTTTGAGGAAACTTGAGACCGTTTATTGGGCTGTCTTGTTTTAGAGACTCTATGATTGTTGAGATATCCAGCCACTCAAATCCAATCTGAGCAACATCATTTTGTAAATGAGTAAGCTCCTCTTCAACTACTAAGGAACAGCGAAAGATGAATTCAATTGCGTGTACCTGTTTAACTAAAAAAGAGTACTCATGATGATTAGATATATATTCTCTAACGCAAACCAGTTCTTTGACATTTGCCTTAACATTCAATTCCTCTTTGCACTCGCGTAGAATCGTATCTTCCATTGTCTCGTCCGATTCCTGCCCGCCACCTGGCAAGGTATAATAAACACCAATTTCATCAATTCTTTTCTTAATAAAAAGAAGCTTATTCTCATGTTCGATTATGGCTTTGGCCGTATTCCTAACTATCAAGTGGTACCTCCCAACCCTCCGTGTACCCTTTTTAACGAACGTTCAATCTACTTATAAAAAGGAAGATTAACCTTCATTACGTTCATTCAACGAAACAGCACTCCAACAGGAACAGATTGCATCATGGATACTGTCATTCGTTAACTCGAAAACACCATGCAGATGGCCTTTCAACATGTAGACGAATGTTCCGTAATGCATTTGGACCATCATTTTTGGATTCAGAGGGTTAAACAACTTTTGCTCAATGGCTTCTTCGTATAAATGGTTCATGGGTCCACACCAACCACCTGTATAGACCTCTTTTTTCACTTCATCATAAATATAAGGCGAGAAAGAATACTGCTCAATAAATTGAAATCCCTGCGGATACTTTTGACCTAACTCGATGACCCGCTTCCATCCTAACTCAAATTTTTCACGGATCGTTATGCCCTTATCGATACCTTCACGCACATAATTCCCATTAAACGTAACAATCGCTTTGTACAACTCGTTAACAATATCTTCTTTGCTTTTAAAATAGTGATAAATGTTACCCGTCGAAACTCCGGACTCTTTGGCGATTAACGCCATTGAAGTTGCCTGCAATTCCTTCTGAATGATGATGTTAAGTGTCGTTTCTAGCACAGCTCGCTGTACCTTATTATACGCAACAAACATACTGTTCCTCCCTCCCCATTAATAAATTGAACGCTCGTTCTAGTCAGTCTAAAATACAACTCAAATTCAGATTCGTCAAGTCAGCATCATTGGACAAACGTTACATGTAACTCTTAGCTATTGTATCCAAATATTCTTCAATAGGTACAGAATTTCTCATGGCTAAAAGATTGTTGCCTGCGGCTCCGATGACAGTACGGAATTTGGTGCTTTCTCCTGTTGCTTGAGCTACAATGGCGTCCACAATGATTTGTGGGTCATCCAATTGGCTAGGATCCGAGTTATTGATGCGCTCTTCTACTTTTGTCATCAGATCATCGTAGTCTTTAATCTCAGCGTCTTTGTTCCAAGTAATATTTCCTTTAAAATTATTCCCTGTCGATCCACCTTGTTCGATTAGTCTTAGTTCGATATTCAACGGCTTCAGCTCGTAATAGAGACCCTCCGTCAATCCTTCCAATGCAAACTTGGACATGTTATAAAGCGATCCTAGCGGCACAGCAGTCGTAACCCCCATGAATGAACTAATATTGATGAACATGCCGCCGCCAGTCGTTCTGTAATGTGGTAAAAATCCACGAATAACATTAATGGGGCCGCGCGCATTCACGGCAAACTGCCAATCGATGGCTTCCTCCTTCGCCAATTCCAATGCACCGTAAGTTCCCATACCTGCGTTGTTAACGACCACGTCAATCTTTCCGAAAGCAGCAATCGCTTGCTCTACCGCGGTATGAACTTGCTCCACATTGGTTACATCCAGTTTGAAAATTTTTATATTTTCGTAAGCTGTAAGTTCTGTCTCCAACTCCGGCGTACGCATTGTAGCAGCTACATTCCAGCCCATTTGAGCAAATCGAATCGCAGTTAATTTACCCAAACCTGAACTTGTTCCTGTAATAAAGACTGTTTTACTCATGTTAAAAACCTCCCAGTTTATCGTTTCCGTTTTTTCTAATAAGCATCACAATTATTAGATCGAACGTTCATTCTAATTATCACGCAACGAGATGATCCTGTCAAATTAGATGAATGGAAGGTATACCTTTTATTTCCTTGCCTATGTAAAACAGGTATTGAAGTCCACAAACGACGACAATCCATGTGCTGAATGCCGTCGTCTCGTAAGTGTGAAACCCCGTTTACCCCTTTGTGGCCTGAAGCGAAAATGTCAATGGAATATCATTAGTTGCGTCGTTCCATCGCCACCAACCGTCCTTCCCCTTCGTCATGAACGGGAAGCGTCGATTGCTCCCATAGTTAAACTCGTGGAGATAATCCAAGCGCAGACCCGCAGCAATTAATGCGTTCAGGATATCGCTAAAACTGTAGCTCCACGTATATTCGACACCCCGCTGATTAGCCGCGGGATCAGAATGAGGCAAGAGACCCTCAATTCGTAGGGGTTGCTCTGTATGAAAGTAAGGATAGTGTGTGTGCAAATCCGTCACATCGCCAGTATCATCAAAGACATTGAGAAACGGATGCTCATCCAGTAAATACAAGATGCCGCCTGGTTTGAGGAAATGTGAGATGACCTTTGCCCACCGATCAAGATCGGAGAGCCAACACAAGACACCCCCTGATGTATAGACGATATCAAACTTCTCATCAAGTACCTGGGGCAGCTCGTAAATGTCCGTGCAGATGAATCGTGCATCTAGCCCTGTTTCCTGACGCAATTGCTCAGCGAGGGCGATCGCATCCTCGGAAAAATCAACCCCCGTAACGTTCGCACCGAGACGAACCCAGGAGAGTGTATCCATACCAAAATGGCACTGGAGGTGCAGCATCGACTTACCCGCCACATCACCCATTTCCTCCAGTTCAATCGGAGTCAAGGAGGATTTACCTGCTTTGAACCCCGTGATGTCATATCTAGCTGCGCTGGCAGCATTGACGGCGGTACGGGCGTTCCAATGTTCGCGGTTATTCTCCGTATAATCAGTCATGGATACTCCCCCTCTGATGAACTATCTTTGAGAGATACGCTTGTCGAAGTGAAAGTATGCCAGTACGACAGAAGTTTATGTATTATTCTCTTGATTTTCAAATAACTGCTTGAGCATGTTTTCTTTGTTATTTAGGAACTGCCTCATAATGAGGTAATGGTCCGTTTCCTCTAGAGTCTTCGTTTCAATGCCATCCGGCTTGAGATTATAAATAATCGAATCGGGATAAGCCATAAGAATCGGTGAGTGAGTTGAGATGATAAATTGTGAATTTTGTTGAACCAGCTCATGAATTCGAGCAAGCATTGCCATTTGACGGAGTGGGGACAACGCTGCCTCAGGCTCGTCCAAAATATATAAGCCATTGCCGCCAAAACGATGAACAAATGTTGAGAAAAAAGACTCACCATGTGACTGCTCATGAAGGGACTTCCCGCCATAAGAGTCTTTGATGGGACGACCGAAAGAGAATTCATTATCGAGATCATCTATATTTGTAGCAAAATTATAGTAACTTTCAGCTCGAAAGAAGAAACCATCTTTGGGTCGAAGAGGACCTTTTATCAATTGCATATATTCATACAAGTTCGAATGCGAAGCTCTCGTCGAGAATGAAAAGTTGATAGTCCCACCTTCTGGATTAAACCCCCAAGCTACGGCAATGGACTCCATAAGCGTTGATTTCCCCATACCATTTTCTCCAACGATATAGGTAACTTTCGGGTGGAAATCCAGCGAAGTGAGACTTTTTATAACCCCTAGATTAAAAGGATAGTCATTGTAGGAGGAAATACGCTGTCTCTTCATCTGAATTTGCCTTAAAAAGGATGATGGTGATTTCATATTTTAGCACTCCATTTTTAGTTCGTCTTCCTTTAGGTCAACATAGCCATATACTTAGTTATCATTTCTTTGTGACTTTTTACCATGTTCTCAGGTAGCTCATTCCTATTCCTAAACTCTAAACTCATCGATTCTGCATCATTAATTTTTAAATCACCCTTATACGCCTTGGTCCAATAAGCTGTAACAACAACATAAAACTCATCACCATTGGGTGTTTTGATAAAATGTTCTTTACCCGAGAAAACATCAATTAATTGAAGGTCCCTCACTGTAAGTCCTGTTTCTTCATAGACTTCTCTCTGAGCAGTCTCGATCGTAGACTCCCCTAATTCCATTAATCCGCCAGGTAAGCCATATCGTCCTACAGGGTGACTATTTCGTTTTTGCAATAAAATGTTATTATGTTCATCCACAATAATAACGACCGCACCGACTAAAATAAGTGGAATCGTCCCTACAATTTTTCTTAAGTCTTCTACATAGCCCATTATGCTTCCCCTATCTCTACCATTGTATCGTTACTCCAATACCTCGCCATTCTTTTGCACGAGATCCACTCGCATCCGCTTGAATGCAATGAATAAGATGACACCGGTTACTATCACGATAATACCTGACCAGAAGAACCACATCTGAACACCATATTTATCTACAGTCGGTCCCGCTAGCAAGAGACCAATGGGTGAGGATAGCATCATGACGCTGGTAACAAGTGAAATGACACGTCCCAACATCGCTGGTTCATACGCCCTCTGAATCATCGCCATGAAAGGACCGTTGTAGAAAGGAGCAGCCCCTCCCATAAAGAACGAAAAAATCACGAACAGAATGAAGGCTTCTTTACTAATTACACCACTCAACAGACAAGTGAGACCAATGACGATCAAACTTAAACTCATATAAGTAATGTCCTTCCATTTCGAAGCGATTACCGATAACATGACACCACCCAAGACCATGCCAATGCTGAACACAGCCTCTATGAGGCTCGCACTATATCCCCCACGGCCAAAATGAGATAATGTCATAAAAGGAAACAACGTCGCAAGTGGCATAAATGCGATGCCGAAAACGGTTGTAGCCAGCGTAATCACGACAATCGGTTTTACTTGAACGAATGCCTCCCAGCCAAGCTTAAATTCCTTTAAGAACGAAGGCGTATCTATAGACTCTGATTTGGGTTGATGAATCTTAACAAATGACAGCATGGTATTTGCGATTAAAGCGCCAACCACATCTAGAAACAATACCGCTCCTAGGGAAGTAGCCGAGTAAACAGCAATTCCAAGCGCAGGTCCAATCACCGTTGAGAAAGAGAACACCATTTGATGCCAACCTGCCACGCGTGTTAACTGATCTTGAGGAGCTATGAGCGGAATTGCCGCTTGAAATGCTGGAGCATGAAAAGCAGAAGCCGTAGAACGTATCATTAAAATCACATAAACAAATCCCAAGCTGGGTTCGCCAAAAAAGAAGTATATCCCTAAAATCAAGCTAAAAAATGCAATTGCGCTATCCGCTACAATCATCGTCTTTTTGCGGTTCCATCGATCAAGCCAGACGCCTATAAATGGACCCAGAATCGCTTGTGGTAAAAAAGCAGCAAGTCCAGCAATCATCAATACCGCGGCTGAACCCGTCGTCTCCGTTAAGTGCCAAATAATAGAGAATTGGACCATAGAGGAAGTTAATATTGAAAAGATTTGCCCGCTAAAAATGATAGCGAACGTTTTTCTCCATTGAAGTTCCATTGCGAACTCTCCTATTCTCGGTACACGCCCATATTTCTTTATCACTCACACGCGATGAATATCGCCATTCTTTATCCGTGGGGAGTTGATCAAGGTTAAAATCTTACTTGCTACATCAACGGGATCGGCAAGGTTGCCTTCTTGTTTCTGTTTTGTAAAATAACCCGTTAATGGAAAATCAGAATCACGTGCTATTTTTTGCATTTCGGTATCCATCATGCCTGGGTCGATTGCAAAGACTTGAACAGCATTGGGTTCACGCTCTTGCTCGAGTCCCACACATTGCGAGAACATATTTAGCGCCGATTTCGTGGAACAGTACAGACTCATGCTTGGGGCTGGATACTTAGCCGATCCAGAAGAGATGTTTACAAGCCTCCTTTTAACATCCCAATCGGACGTTAAGCTGATAAAATTGGAGCTAAGCAGAACAGGTGCGGTTAAGTTCAGTTGTATATGCAGCATAATTTCTTCCTGGGTGCACGCCTGAATATCTTTGATTGGAGATACTGTAGCCGCATTATTAATGAGTGTTATAGAATCAAGATTGCTCGGATCTATTGTTGAAATCATTTCCTGTATCCTACGATTTAACGTCTCTACACGAGTGAGATCAACAGCATAGAACTGATATCTATATCCAGAGGCTTCCCTAACAATATCTGTATTTTCAGTGCGTGATAAGCAATAAACCATGTTTTCTTCTGCTAAAAGCTGTCTAGTCAATTGGGAACCAAGCCCGCTTGATGCTCCTGTAATGATGTATATATGATTCGACAAACTATCACCTCCTATTATTTTGAATATCTTTTCATATCGCATCCTCTGACTACACTGCCAAACACATTGCCCGTAACCTTTCACTAACAAATTACGAATGACAAATTCTGAAATTTGTCACTCGCGATAATATAAAAAAGTAGTATGATGCTCGCCTCGCCTCTCCTGGGCCCAACCAAACAGGAATAATTATCTAACACACACACTTGTTCTATGGGACGAACATATACTAGATTAATAAAGCTAGAAAGGAGGTATTCCTTGATGCGATCAGATTCCTATTTGATTTGTAAAAAGTACCTCAATCGCGAAGTGATGATACAAACAACACATGGCACATACAAAGGGACCATCGTGAAAGTGGACGGCCAACAGGTCTATTTAAAACCAAAACGTACTGGAAAGAAAGCTCATATCTCATTCCTGCCCTTTCTCATTCCTTTAGTTTTGTTTGATCTCTTAGCTATTTTTCTTTTGGACACTGCAAGACCCTTTTCACCCTTCCGACTATTCTGATCAAAATGACTGCCACAATCAGCGCATGTGGTGGTCATTTTTCATTTCCCATCGCTTTTTTATCCCGTTTCCCTAATGGGGTATAGGGTAAATGCTCGACGAAGCTGATCTCTTTGGGCAGCTGAAATCGTGCCAATCTAGTGCGCAGCCAGTTTAGGAGCTCCTCTTCCGATAATTCTGCACCCGGCACTAACTGGACCAACGCTTTCAAACGCTGCCCGAAATGCTCATCCGAAATCCCCACGACAGCTGCATCCTCGATGGAGGGGTGCGTGTGTAGGATTTGTTCCACTTCAAGCGGAAACACATTTTCCCCCGCCGAAACAATCATACTGTCCACTCTGCCACGCAAGAAGTAATAGCCCTTCTCATCTCGATAGCCCAAATCGCCGGTTTCGATCCATACATCTGCTTTGTTGCTCATTGACCATCTATTTCGAATACAAAATTGACCTACGCTGCCGATTGCGACTTCTTGTTGTTGATCATCCATTATTTTGAGATAGACACCGCTTATCTTTCTGCCGATCGTATGTGCGGAATAGGTTAGATCTTGGGGAACGGCTATGATATTCAAGCCTGCTTCTGACGTGCCATACAAATTGTATAACACATCTCCCAATTGATTTAGCGTCTCTCGGACCAGTTTGGGATTGAGCTCAGCACCGCCTGAAGCTATACAAGACAGCGATTTCAAATCGCTCGCGTTGGTTTTCAACATTTTATGTAACATTAGAGGTACTACCGTTACGATATCTACCTGATGCTCTCGAATTAATCGGCGGGCTTTCTCTGCATCAAATCCCCGATGAATGACTACTTTTTTTCCTAATACGCAGAAAAGGAGCAGCACCGCTACCCCATAACCGTGATAAATCGGTGTCGCGATGTAGGCGGTATGCCTTTTCAAGATTTGCAACCGCTTAAGGAAACCCACGAAGGGGTCTAAATAATTAAAAAGCGAGGGTTGATGCGCCGCTTCTTTGGGCTTGCCTGTGGTTCCGCCTGTCAGCAGCACTAATTTCCCGGAGGAAGCTCGATGTTGTCTGATCTTTTCGTAACTTGTGGAGTCAGCAATATTGGATATTGCAGGATTTGTATCATGATAGCTCAACAGCTTGGCGTTCGTATATGTCGTTTGCTCAAGTATGGCGCTTAGTTCGTCGTCATAGATCACCAGATGAAAGTCTTTGCTCTCAAGAATGCGCTGCAATTGCACCTTGCTCATTTCCGCATTCAGCAAATAGATATCTGCTCCCGCAAAAGAAACCGCATAGATGGCTTTCACCAACGAAGCATGGTTTTTGCACAAAAAGCCTACTTTTTGACCGCATACAAGTCCGTATTTCATCTTCAACACGCTCGATAACTTCACGGATTGTGCGAATAATTGGCGGTAAGTGAGGGTTTCCTGCTCATCAACGAGAGCGATTCGATCTCCGTAGGTTCTAGCTGCAAAATGAAGCAAAGCCATCAAGTTAATGCCTGAGGTGTACATAGCAGAAGCTAATCGACATAATGCGAACAGCGAGAGCAGTCTAATTTGATATAAAACATAAATCAGCTTAACGATTCTCATGACTGTTCCCCTTGTTCCTCAGCATCCTTGGCATCGCGTACGCCCAATATCCTCGAAGAAATAGGCTAGCCAGCTGTCCGAAAATCAACCACCATGGTTTAAGTGTCTTTCGCTGCGTATAGATAGCTTTGCCGATCATCTTGGCAACCTGCTCTGGGGACATAGCGGGGACATTACGATACGCAGCAGTTGGCAGAATCATAGGCGTTCGAACTAACGGTAGATAGACCGCCGTCGTGGCGATGCCCATCATGTTCAGCTCTGGAGAGGCGGACTGGAACCAGGTGTCAAAAGCAGACTTGGATGCCTGGTAGGCAGCCCAATATGGCAAGGGGAGCAGCAGCGCATTAACTGTAGACATGTGGATGACGTGCCCTTGCTTTTTTTCAAGCAGTGGAAGGGTAGATAACAATAATTGAACCGGAGCGAAATAATTAATCGCCATCGTCCGGGTGAAATCATGATAGCGGTCTAAAGATTGCTGAATGGAACGCTTAATCGAATGACCTGCATTGCTGATGAGAATATCCAATCCATCCGGTAGTTGATGAAGGAAGGTCAGTAATCTCTCCATGTCTTGTGAATCTCGAAGATCCGCAGGGAACACGCTAACTCGGGCGGTTGCTTTCGCTTCAATTTGGCTTTTTATAGCTAAGAGCTGCTCACTTCGTCTAGCCACCAAGATCAAGTGAACCTTTATCTCAGAGAACAGATAAGCGAGTTGTTCGCCTATGCCGGAGCTGGCGCCCGTTATAAGCACCGTTTTGCCCATCAGCTGCTTCTCCAACTTCTGTTGATTCAAATTCGTCGGTGGAAACAAGAACAATTCGAGGAGACTATTTGTCCGCATTTGGACTCCTCCTTTCTAGCCTATTGTAAAGCCAACTCTTTAAGCCAATGTCAGTACCGTTATCTCTGGACGGCACATGAAGCGAATGGGTTGCACGGACACACCGATACCTCGATTGGTATACAGAGTAAGCGACTTATGAGTCCCAACCTGGTAAAGTCCGGATGGATATTTAACACCAAAGGGAACCGAAGCCAACGGACCTATGATCGGCAATCTCACTTGTCCACCGTGAGAATGGCCCGAGAGTTGCAAATGGACGGCCTCGCTAGCAGCCACATCCGCGTAATCCGGTGCGTGGGACAAGAGGAGTACCCATTCCTCTTTTTTCGCCGATTGCAGAGCCGTTTTCAGATTAGGAACGCCCTCCCACATATCTTCTACACCCGCAATCCAAATGGATTGGTTGCCTCTCTGCAGCCTGATCCCTTTATTGCGCAGACAGTGAAAGCCCCCTTCCTCTAGAACGTCTGCTACTTCTTCTACATCTCCATAGTAATCATGATTGCCAAGTACGGCATAGCAGCCGTATGTTGCAGTGATCGTACGCAGCACATCGCGGATTTCTTGATCCTGCCCACCGATCTCATAATCGACGAGATCTCCGGTAAAGCATACGATATCTGGTTTTTCTGCTTGGATCGTCTGGGCTACCTTGGTTAATTGCTTAATATCCATATGAAATCCAAAATGAAGATCACTGAATTGCACAACACGCAGCCCCTTGAAGGCTTCCGGCAGTGTCGGGAAAGAGAGCGAAATTCGCTCCACTTGCAACCAACGGGGCTCCACCCACGTGGCATACCCGTAACTTATTGGGGGGACGGATAGTAGACCTCCACCCAGCAATAAACCCTTTTTCAAAAAGGAACGACGACTCATTTTATCCATATTTTTCATATAACTATCATATATCAAAATGGGGCTGTCAGGCTATTTTCAATCTCGGCATGTCGTTAACGTTGTACATAAAAATATTTCCAAAAAAGTGAAACAAATCGCCGCTACCATCCGTTAAGTGGATACAGATAAAAATAATGGAAACTTATAATATGAAGCAAAGGATGAGATACATGAAGAAAAAGGTTTTAGCCGCCGGCCTCCTAACGACCGCGATCCTCTTAACCTCAGCTTTTACCCCCGTCTCTACGAATGCTGGTCAGGAAACTATTGTTAAGCTTGAGGGCCAACCGATCGCTTTCGCGAGTCAACCTCGTATGATCGATGGAGTTTTGATGGCGTCCGTTCGCGATCTTGCAAACGCTTTAGAGATGGAAGTGACCTGGAATGACTTTGAACGGGTTGCCGTTGTTACACGTAACGGATACGAATTGAAACTGCCCGTGCACACCGATCACGCTTACGTAAATGGGCAGGCAACCACTATGAAAGGAACCACACAAATTGTAGATGACTCCCTCTACGTCCCGCTGCGTTTCTTTATGGAAAGCGCCGATCAAATTGTTCGTTGGGATTCCGCAACTAGTTCCGTTAGCGTCACCAAGCCAGCCGACAGCTTGCCAGTTGTAGGTACCTACGACCATTTGGTTACCCTACTGACGCAGAATGAAAGCAAAGGAATCGTTGTTGATTCTCTCATGGGTGTATCAGCGATAGCTAAATCCTCCACGACTTCCTCAGCGCCAGCTGTTGCCGGCAGTGCAGGTGTCGCGGTTCAAGATTCAGCCAGATCCGTGGCGCCCGAGTATTCTGGAACGAACGTACAAGTTCAAGGCGTCGATGAGTCGGACGTCGTCAAGTCAGATGAAACGTACATTTATACCGTCAATAAGCAGCGCATCGTAGTCACTCAGGCTTATCCCGCGGACCAGATGAAGGTACTGAGTATCCTTGATTTCCCCAAAACACAAAACACACAGTTCCAACCCAGTGAAATCTACGTAGATGATAAGCATCTCATCGTGTTGGGGCAATCCTATCAGAACTTCAAGCCAGTTCCTTATAATGAGGCTGCTAGCAGCAGTACAAGTGTTGGCATTACAAGCAAGAGATTGATCTCGCCTATACGCTCGCAGGCAACTACAAAGGTCATGGTTTACGATCTCACGGATCGCAGTAGCCTGAAGCTAGTTAAAGACGTTGAACTTGAAGGAAACTATATTTCCTCTCGCAAAATCGGATCATCCCTCTATTTTATCGCCAATAAATATGTCAATTACTATCAATACCGCGAACTGGCGGATATGGAAGGCATGAAAAAAGAGCTGGCTCCTAGTTATCGAGATTCTTCAGCAGGTGATTCCTTTACTTCGGTTCCCTTGGATCAAATCTACTATTTGCCTAAAGCCTTGGAACCTAACTATGTCCTCATCGGAGGCATGAACCTAGATCATCTAACCGAAACCATGAATGTGACCTCCTACCTCGGCTCAGGGCAAAACGTGTACGCCTCCGAAGAGAACTTATATGTGGCCGCAACGAAATATGAGGAGCAACAACAGGAAACCATTCTATATCAATTCGGGCTGAACAATGGCAAAGCTGTGTATCAACATACAGGCAAGGTGCCTGGCCATCTACTCAATCAATTCTCCATGGATGAGCATAACGGTTATCTTCGTCTGGCTACAACCACCGGCGAAATCTGGCGGACAGATGAAGGAACGTCGAAAAACCATGTCTATATTCTCGATCCGAGCCTGAAAGAAGTCGGCAGCATCTTAAACATCGCGCCAGGTGAGCGCATTTATTCCACTCGCTTCATGGGTGACCGCGCCTACATGGTTACTTTTAAAAACACCGACCCGCTGTTCGTCTTGGATTTAAAGCAACCTGATAAGCCCAAATTGTTAGGGGCTTTGAAGATCCCTGGATATAGCAACTATCTGCATCCTTATGATGAAAACCATATTATTGGCTTCGGAAAAGATACCATTGAGGTCGAGAACAAAAACGTGCTTGGATCACAATCCATCGCCTATTACCAAGGTATGAAAGTCGCATTGTTCGATGTATCTGATGTGAATAATCCGAAGGAGAAATTCACGGAAATGATTGGTGATCGGGGAACGGATTCCGAGTTGCTGTACAATCACCGTGCTTTGCTCTTCTCCAAAGAGAAAAATCTACTCTCCTTCCCTGTTACCGTAATGAAAATCGATCCGAATCAAACGGCAAGCAATCCGAAAAATGTGGCTAGTGCTTATGGAAGCTTTGCTTTCCAAGGGGCATATGTTTACAACCTTGATTTGGAAAAAGGTTTCCAGTTGCGCGGAGGCATCTCACATCTCTCGAAGGAAGAGCTGCAAAAAGCAGGGCAGCACTTTTATGCAGGTGACAAACAAGTGGAGCGCGTTCTCTATATTGGAGACACCCTCTATACCATCTCGAACGGACTTATTAAAGCGAACGACCTCACTACATTGCAAGAAAAGAACACGGTAGCCATTCCTTAAAAAACGAAAAAAGCCTCGTATCCTTTACGGATCGGGGCTTTCCTCATGTAAAGCTAATTATAAGGCCAAAACGTCCTTTACATACGTGGCTAACGACACGAGTTGGTTGCCAACGGCACGATTGGTTTGCTTTTCAGCTGCTAGAGCAGCAGGAACCATAGAGAGCTGGGCTGCAACCACGCGCTTCCCCGGGTTTTCCTCTATAAGTTGAATCAAACCTTGTGAGACCGCTTGAACGTACGCCGTTTTTTTACCTTGCATAATGAGATCAAAGGTATTCTCCAAAAGGGCAGGCGCTGCTTCCAGCGCTTTCCCCTTCTTTTGAGCATAGGCGGCTAGTTGATTCATCGTTCCTTGAACGGTGTTCGGATTCGTGAACGCAATGACCGTAGTTTGATTCGACTCGCAGATTTCTTCAAACAGCGGATCATCAATTTTGATAATCGGGATTGAAAAGCGATGCAAGTCTTCCTGATAAATGGCTGTAAAAAAGGTACACGTGATTAATATCGCATCCACGTGGCAATTCGCTATCCAGTCCAGTGTTTCAAGCACTTTCTTTTGGGCCGTTGCCGTCGTGAAATCGGCATCCGACTTGATCCGATCCAGACCAGGATCTACAAAATGAATGAGTTCCACACCTAAACCAAGCAGGGCGTTGTCGATATGTTCAATATTGGAATGATGAGCATGGAAGCAACCAATTCTTTTCATCGTTGGTCTCCCATAATATAAGTTCTCAAATAGTCATTGCGGAATTTCCCCTGCGGGTCACATTGAAGAAGCAGTTGCTGGAAGTCGGGCAGCTTCGCATAAAGCGACTGCACGCGTGCCGGTGGCATCGTGAACAGCTTGGCCCAATGCGGCCGAGCCTCGAAGGGTTCGAGGAGCTGCTCAATCATAGGCAGTACTTGTTTAACAGCCTCCCAATTCGGCTTCCACGTAAAATGGAAAGCTACCGACTCTTGGCGGTAACAAGGGCTCATCCACAAATCATCTTCATCTATTGTACGTACCTCAGAAACATATAATAGTGGCGATATATGCTCCTTGATACGATCGAGTGCACATAATGCCGCATAGGCATGTTGACGGGGCACGTAGTACTCGCTTTGCAATTCCTCCCCAGCGCTTGGGGTGAAGTCCATTCGGAAATGCGGCATCCGTTCATGCCATGGTCCTGGTATCCCCATCTGTTCACTGCAATTCTCGGCTGTGTGACCTGGCACCGGATGGCGATGCATGTCGGCTAGTCTTGCTCCAAAGAACTCGGATTCCACCTTCTCGATGGCAGAGGCTGGTTCCTCCACTTTGCGCTTCACCCATACTTGATTGAACATGGCTTCCTGCCAGTTCGTGAACAAGCTGACACTATAGCCGCTAGAGAAAATATCGTCGAAGTGCTCTTCAAGCTGTGCCAATGGCAAGTTGTCGTAAACATGCTGAATCATTTCAAAAGATGGAACCACATCTAAGGTGATTTTTGTAACGATCCCTAATCCACCTAATCCAACGGCAGCTCCAGCAAGGAGCCCATCTTGATGATCACGGGAGAACACAGCGATACTCCCGTCTGCTTTAACAACTTCCATTGCATGTACCGCTGTCGCCAAGTTGCCGTTCCGATCCCCGGAACCGTGTGTGGCTGTCGCACATGCCCCTGCAACGGTAATGTGCGGCAACGATGCCAAATTGTGCAGGGCATACCCATTCGCATGGAGAAATTGACCTAGCTCACCATAGCGAATGCCAGCCTCAACCGTTACCTTATTGTGCGTTCGGTCAAGTGTAATCACACGATTCAAATTCTGAAGCGAGATCAAGCTTTCCGTGCTATCGGCAATGCCATTAAACGAATGACGGGTTCCCAGCACCTTAATTTGATTGCTGCGAGCCACCAATTCTTGAATCTCTTCCACATTCACCGGAACATGATAGTTCGAGGCGCTGTATGTATAATTGCCAGCCCAGTTTCGATTGTTCATCATCGACATCCTCCAGCCTCTCATAAATTTCTTACATTTTATCATAATAAGGTACCGATAACCTACATGCACGATCCGTTTCGCTCGAACAAGCCTATCTTACCTCTCAGCAAGAACCGATTGTGACAAACGCCCATAGAATACAAGGTAGATGGACGATATCATCATAAACGGAGGCATCACATATGAGTTTTGGAACGTTTGGACCTGGATTAGGTGGATACGGCGGATTCGGGGGATTTGGATACCCGCAATATGGATTTGGAGGACCTTTTTACAACCCTTACTTCCCGCGTCGTAGATTGCTCCCTTACTTCTTCCTTTCTCCTTTCGCTTTTCCTTTCTTCATTCGGGGAGAAGATGATCGGGATGGCACCTATTATGCGCAGCATCAATGTGTAGAAGGAGATTCCATGGTGAAGTTGGCTCAGAAATACAATGTCCCTCAGCCAATTTTAGAAGCCATGAACCCACACATTCAACAGCCAGAAAGTCTGACGCCAGGGAATATCACTTATATCCCTCGCTTGTATAAAATGCATTGTCACAAAATGTATTTAGAACATGAAGTACCTGAAGGAGCCTCAGTTCCCATGTACACCGCACCACAAATGGCAGCTCCAATGCATCAAGGACCGCAAGTGACCCCAAATCCTTATACAGGGCAATAATGAGCTGATTGGAACAAAAAGACTGAGCCACGAAGAAAGTACTTCTTCTGGGCTCAGCCTTTTTGGTAATTGTATTAACTTTGTTGAAGGTGTTTCACGGCATCACCGAAATGGTTTCGGACTTGTAAGAGTACATCCAAAGCCCGCTCCTGACTAACACTGAACATCAGCATTAAGATAGCCACTCTTGCATCGCCATTAGCATCAATGCCAGCTTGACGTGCTGTTTCTTCATCAGTGCCAGTTGCTTCTTGTATGATTCCAACTGTACGTTCTCTTAGCTTGTGATTGGTAGCCTGAACATTAACCATCAGATTGCCATAGACCTTCCCCATTCGAATCATAATTGTGGAGGACAACATGTTCAGCACCATTTTTTGCGCCGTCCCTGCTTTTAAGCGTGTCGACCCCGTAATGATTTCTGGCCCGACAGGTACTTCAATCGGATAGTTTACAACGCTACTCAAGGGTGTATCTCGATTGCAGCTAATACCAACCGTCGTTAATCCCAGCCGATTCGCTTCACGAATGGCACCAATCACATAGCGGGCAGTGCCGCTGGCTGTAAGCCCAACAACAACATCACCTGGTCTGACTACCTCAGATATCGCAAGCAACCCAGCATGCTCATCATCTTCCGCATTTTCTATGGATGCTCGAATCGCTTTTTCACAGCCAGCAAGGAGACCGTTTACTAAGTCTGCCTCTACCCCGAATGTCGGAGGACATTCAGAAGCATCCAAAATCCCAAGACGTCCGCTTGTTCCAGCTCCGATGTAGAAGAGTCGACCTCCAGCTGTCATCGCTTCAGTAATAGCTGCAATAGCAGCAGAAATCTGAGGAATTGCGCCTCGGACCGAAAGGGCAACGGTTTGATCTTCCTCATTCATTAATGTCACGATTTCTTCAATGCTAAGTTGGTCAAGGTGCAGTGTTTTTTCATTTCTCTGCTCCGTAACCAGTTTATTCTTCTTTTGTTGAGCCAATACGATACCTCCTGTTCTTGGATGATTGGTTGAAGCCTTACTTTACCGCCCCAGCAGTCATGCCTTCCATGAATTGTTTAGAAGCCAGGAAAAATATAATCATCATGGGCACAGAAGCTAACGTTAGCCCTGCGAACAGCATACTTAAATCTGTCGAGTACTGTCCGAACAAGGAGAGCATGCCAACCGGAATTGTCTTCTTCGCATCGTCTTGAATAAAAATAAGCGGGAAAAAGAAATCATTCCATGCCGTGATAAAATTCATAATCATCACAGTTCCAAGTGCTGGCCGCATCAGCGGCAGCAAAACATGCCACATAACACCAAAATCAGAAGAACCATCTATGCGCGCCGCCTCTTCCAACTCCTTCGGGAGCGTTCTGAAGAAGCCCGTTAAGATGAGAATAGCAAGTGGCAAGCCAATCGCTGTGTACACACTAACCAACGACCAGATATTATTCAACATCGATAGTTTTTTCATCAAAAGGAACAAAGGGACGATACCGAGCTTAATGGGAATCATCATCCCCAATAGAAAGAAAAAGAACAAGGCTCCATTCCAGCGGAACGGATATCTCGCAATATAGAAGGAAGCCATAACACCAAACAGCAAAATTAGAACGACGGATACAACACTAACCACAAGACTATTCCAAAAATAAGTGAAAAAGGGAATTTGATGTATTAACTTACTATATGCTGCGAACGAAAGGGATGTTGGTAATGACATTGGATTTTTTAAGATTTGAATGTTCGTCTTCAAGGAGGAGGTCAGCATCAGAAAAATCGGATACAAACTGACCAGCGCCCCCAAATACGCCGCAGCGTACTGGAGTCCCCGAACGGATTTGTTGGTTTTCATGGTCTGCCTCCTGTCTTAATGCTGAGCCGATTGGTTCCTAGTGACGTACAGGAACAAAGCGGATATGGTTGCAATAATGAAAAATAGAACAACAGCTAATGCCGAACCAAGTCCAAGTGCGACCGAGTCTCCGCCAGATGAGCCGCCAAAAGCAATTCGATAAAAGAATACAGCTAACGTGTCAGTCGAGTTATATGGCTCACCCTGCGATCCTTCCATCGCATAAATCAACTCGAATGCTTCGAAAGCGTGAATAAATGTAAAAACAGTAATAATAATCAGAGACTGACTCATCATAGGTAAGATGATCGAGCGAATTAAACGGAAGCCTTTGACGCCATCCAACCGTGCTGCTTCAACAACTTCAGAGGAAATCGCTTGTAAACCTGCAAGGAAAATTAACATCGAGAAACCAACACCAAACCAACTGTTGACGATTGTAATCGAAGTTAACGCTGTAGCAGGGTCTCCCAGCCAAGGTTTGGCCCATGAAACGAGACCTATCTTTTTGAGCATGACATTCACAACGCCATTATTCGGGTTCAACATGAGCTTCCATAAGAAGCCTACGACGATGACAGACAGCAGCCTAGGTAAAAAGTAGGCCATTTTCAAAAAAATCGAACCTTTAAGTTTACTGTAAACAAGGTAGGCAAGCCCAAAGGCAATCACATTCTGTACAGCCATCTCAACAGCAAAATAATAAAGATTGTGACCAAACGCATTCCAAAACAAATGATTAAACGGTTCCTTCGTAAACAAGCTTACAAAATTGCCGAACCCAATGAACTCCCCACGGACGAGGCCCTTCCAATCATAAAAACTGTACCCAAACGCGGAAAGAATCGGGTAAATCACAAACATCATGTAAACTGCGAGGGCAGGGACCGGGAACAGATGCACTGCTCCCTTTTTCCACCCGGACGATTTGGCCAAGTCATTCATGCCCCTCACACCTTCTCTTTACTTATTTCTTAGGTTTAAACCAAGTATCTGTCATTTTTTGAACTTCTTCTGTCACTTGCTCCGGTGTTAATTTATTTAAAAACATACCTTGGATTGAATTTTCTAACGTAGCTTTCGTTGTTGGATTACCGGCATTGAAATAAACGACAGCTGCGTAAGGTGTGGAGATCGTATCGGCATTTTTGGCAATTTTAGCTACCAGCGGATCATTAGCCGCCACACCTGGGATCGTGCTTGGTTTTTGTAATTCATTAACAGCAAGAGCCCCGAATTCTTTCGTTGTTAAAAATTCCATGAATTTCAGCGCTTCTTGTTTATGAGCCGATTTGGCATTCACGGAAAATGAACCATCTACCCACGTGGTTACCGTTTGTTTGCCATCTGCTTTCATTGGCGGAACTGGAAATACATCCATTTGAAGGTCTGGGTTCGTTTTCTTCATGACTGCATACTCCCAGTCCCCCATCACCATCATCGCAGCCTGTTCCGTAACAAACATATTTCTCATGTCATCCATGCCAATACCTACGTAATTATCGGGGAAAAAGGGCGTTAAATCTTTCAGCATTTTAATCGAACTTACATACTCTGGGCTTTTGAAGTTCGCGCTCCCGCTAACAATTTTCTTCATGAAATCTGTCCCATAAACAGCCGGTCCAAGTGTTCCTTCTGTCAGCGATAGAATCCATCCTTCTTTTGAACCGAAAGCGAAAGGCGTTACTTTATTCTTCTTCAAGATATCCGCTGTTTTGAGGAGTTCATCCCACGTTTTAGGTTCTTGGAGATTGTATTTTTGAAATAATTTCTTGTTATAAAATATTTGCGTCGAGCTGAAAACAGTTGGAACGCCGTATACTTTACCGTCAGATCCCGTAGCAGCCAGCAACGTATCTTTCGAGAATACATCCATGCCTTTCACATTTGTCAAAGGCTCCAGGTAGCCAGCATCCGCCAAAGCAGCACCAGCTGCATAAGGGCGAAGATGAATAATATCTGGGCCGTTTCCGCTTTGCAGACTTGTGTTCAGCGCTGTGTTGTACTCCGTATTCTTAGTTGGTTTAAACTCAATATCAATATTGGGATTTTTCTTTTTGAACTCAGCAATGATTTTTGTGTAAGCTTCTGTATCTTCTGTACGCCAGCTGCCTATTGTCAGCTTTACTTTATCCTGTGTCGCTGCTGTTGGTACCGTACTTGCTGTACTAGGGGCTGAACTAGGCGTTGCGCTGTTACTGCTGCATGCGACAAGCATGGAAGAAGCTGTGACCATCGTTAATAAGGCACCACTGAATAAACGTTTCATAAAAAAACCTCCCTTTAATTTTCACTTGTATGTTAACCTCTAGAATTAACAGAGGACCAAACCAATTCATGCAATATCAGTTGCTGTTATCCATTGCGCTTGCCAACCTTAACCGCTTGTCGAGTCATTTCCAGCGAGGTCACACTTGCCTCATAGTGGCAGCCAGCAATGCCAACATATAGAATATCGATAACATTCAATTGGGCAATTCGTGATGCCATCGCCCCGCTGCGAATACTTTTCTCCAAGGTGCTAATAAACAGCTGAATATCTGCAAGGTCCGCAACTGGATTAGATCCGAATCGGGTCAATGTAATGACCGCAGCGCCATTATTCTTCGCTACTTCCAGCGAACGAATCATATCTTCCGTTTGACCCGTATAGGAAATACCAAAGACTACATCTCCCGGGAGCAGGTTAGCAGCAATGGTAGCTTGCGCATCAAACCCTGTACCAATCTCACACCAACGGTTAATCCGTGAAAGCTTTTGCTTGAAATCCTCTGCGATGACCCCCGAAGCACCAACGCCGAACACGCCAATTTTTCTTGCACGACTTAACGTTTGTATGGCTTTCTCCACACTTTCCGGTGAGAGAACGGTTAGCGTATCTTGAATGGAAACGATATTGTTATTTGTGACTGATTTGATGATCTCCCCAATTGAACTGTTCGCATTAATTTCCTGATAAGTCTCTGTTGGCAATGACGACTGTGATAAATCACCGGCGATTCGCATCTTAAGTTCCTGAAATCCTTTAAAGTGGAGCGAACGTGAAAGACGTATGATTGTCGCTTCACTAACACGGGCAAACTCCGCCAGTTTCTGAACAGAAAGGCTAATGACCTCTTGCGGATGTTCCAAAATGTATTGTGCAACTTTGCGCTCACTCGGCTTCAAACTTGTCATAGCAGCTTCTATGCTCATTAATCCACCTTTTAACATGGGCAACATCCTCTATTGTTTTATTTGTAATATGTTAGATTACCTAACGTATTTTTCTCATTATAATGAGTTTTATTTCATTTTGTAAAGAGAATTGTGAAATTTTATTTCACTTATGTTATTTTATCTGTCATAAAAAGGCTTACATTGTCTTTTAACCCTCGTTTACCCTCTTCAAAATTTAAAATGATGTTAGGTAATGTACACGTCATCAACTAGCATACCTAATTCAACATACTGAACACATAAAAAATAGCTTGCCGATTTCTCGGCAAGCTATTTCCACGTATGATTAAGCTTCGTGTTGTAAGTCGTGTTCCACTTCTTTTTTGATTTTATTCGGCATCATTTTGGGTTTGCTTGTGAACCACTTCGTATACAGGTCTTCGTAAGTGCCATCTTTAGATACGGATTGGAGCGCTTCGTTAATTCTTCCGATGTACTTGTTTTTCTTTTTCGCAAGAATAGCTAGACTATCTTTATTGAACGGCTCTCCTACTATTTTCACGGACCCTTGCGCTGTGTTCTTCAAAAAATCTTGGGCATTGCGTTCCTCCACGATAACTGCGTCTGCTGTATGACTTTTTAACTCTGCATAGGCATCGGAGATTTTTGAAAAGCCGTGAATTTTCACCCCTTGAATTTCACTCGCATAGTAAAACCCCGGTGATCCATTTTCGGTTGCTATCGCTTTGTCCACTAGGTCATCTTTCCCTTTGATAGCTGAGTTCTCGGAAGCAGTCAGAATCACTAAGTTTGTTTGAAAATAAGGATCAGAATACTCAAGATCATTACTACGTGCATCCGTAATTGTCTTCCCCGCAATGGCCAAATCAATAGCACCAGACTTCAAGCCTTTATTCAATTCGCCCATTTCCATTGGAATTAACTCATATTCTAACTTTGACTTTTTAGCGATTGCTTGCCATAAATCCACTTCAAAGCCCTTCTTCTCCCCACCATCTATATACGTATAGGGGCGGAAATTTTCCTCGATGCCAACTTTAACCGTTTTATTCTGCCCGCATCCTGAAGCAATCAGGACGACTAACAGGGGGATTAACAGGACGATTCCTCGTTTGCTACTCGTGCTTCCATTCATGTGTGCCATACCCTCCTCATTAGGTAAACATAGGTATTATTTGTCAATGTGTGGACGGTTATTCAGGTTCTTCGTCAGCAAAGAACACAGTTGCTGACGACAGCGCGCTTGCCGCTCAGAGATACTCGAATCTTCCGAGTATCTCTGCCTTTTTCTTGCTTCCTGCTCCGAGTTACTCGAATTTTTCGAGTATCTCCGCTCTTTTCTCGCTTGCTGCTCCGTGTTACTCGAATTTTTCGAGTATCTCCGCTCTTTTCTCGCTTGCCGCTCCGAGTTACTCGAATTTTTCGAGTATCTCTGCCTTTTTCTCGCTTGCTGCTCCGAGTTACTCGAATTTTTCGAGTATCTCTGCCTTTTTCTCGCTTGCCGCTCCGAGCTACTCGAATTTTTCGAGTATCTCCGCTCTTTTCTCGCTTGCTGCTCTGAGATACTCGAATTTTTCGAGTATCTCCGCTCTTTTCTCGCTTGCTGCTCCGAGCTACTCGAATTTTTCGAGTAGCTCCGCCTTTTCCTCGCTTGGTGCTCCGAGATACTCGAATTTTTCGAGTATCTCTCCCCTTTCTCCCCTGCTACTCCCGAATAAGTCTGTTTTCCCCACTCAGTCCACGATGTAGCATAAAAAAAGAAGCTGGTCACTCGTACATAAGCATGTACAAGGACCAGCCTCTTTGTTAACTCGCTATACGCTTATTTCATCTACTCTTCTGTCTCCGCTACTTCCCAGGCAACCCAGCTTGCAGCTCAAGGACTGACCTGAACAAGCTCCAAGTCGTCGAAGTAAACTTCGCCAGGGACGACATGTTTGTACATAAATATCGTCGCGCTGGTGTTCGTGCTTCCTGTGGTGAAGGTATATTCTTTCCTTGTATATTCAGCAGAATTGACAACTACCTGACGTTGGTAGCTACCGAAATTCCTCACGCCGAACTCTGAGGCCCCGCCACCCACTGCCTTAGCCCATGCAGAAATCGTATACGTTGTATTTGGCGTCAGTCCCGTTACAAATTGCTCGATCCCCCCGTAGGCAGTTGCCAATTTGGCGGCGTAAGTTCCTGTACGAGCGTTCGTATTCACGATGGCGGATTGGTTAAAATGCGATGGCCAGCTCGTGAAATCTCCTGACTCAAATCCGGGGTTGTTCAGCAAATTAATTGTAGGAATTGCAGGTACAACCTCCACAACGCAAACGGCCGTTTTGGTTCCGTCAACTGTCGTCACGGTTACCGAAGCGGTTCCCTCACCAACGGCGGTTACGATGCCACTCGCATCTACCGTCGCCACCGAGGGATTGTTCGAGCTCCAGCTCACCGCTTTATTGGCGGCATTGGCTGGTGCGACAGTGGCTAACAAGGCAGCTGTCGCACCTATTTTCAGACTCAGACCGGTAGGGTCTAGCGAGACCCCGGTTACCGAGACAGGAGGCGGCGTAGTTGGTCCGCTTTGCTGAATAAGTTCAAAATCATCAAAGTACTCCTCGCCTGCCGCAGCACGTTTGTACATGAGAATGGTCGCGGTAGTGTTTGTGCTGCCTGTAGTAAAGGTAATCTCATTTCTCGTATACGCTGTCGAGTTGATATAGACCTGACGTTTGTAACTTCCGAAATCTCTTACGCCAAACTCACCATTAATCCCCATGGCCCATGCAGAAAGCGTATACGTCGTATTGGGTGTGAGTCCGGTTACGATCTGTTCAATCCCACCATATGCGGTTGCCAGCTTAGCAGCGTACGTTCCTGTATGGGTGTTCGTATTCACAACAGCTGCCTGATTAAAATTCGATGGCCAGTTAGTAAAATTGCCCGTCTCAAATCCCGGATTGTTCAGCAAATTGCTCGCAGACACAACCTCTACGAAACATACAGCCGTTTTGGAGCCGTCAACTGTCGTCACCGTAACCAAAGCCGTCCCCTCACTAACAGCCGTAATGTTGCCAGCCGCATCCACCTGCGCTACGGCGGCATTATTCGAGCTCCATGTCACTGCTTTGTTGGCCGCATTCGAAGGAGATACGACTGCCGACAAGGTCGCTGTCCCACCTACCTTCAGACTCAATGCGGATTTATTCAGCGTGACGCCAGTTACCGCGACAGGTACAGGCGGCGGTGGAGGTGGCGGTTCCGTTATGCCACTAGTTGTAATATGGAAGTAGTCAAAATCCGCGGTAAGTCCCGTTCCCCCACACACAATAAGTCCGATTTTGGGAGCAACAAGGTTAGTAATTACTGTGTTACCAATCTGGGTATAAGTGACACCGTCTACCGAATAATAGCCAGCATACTTATCTCCATACTTCACAATTCGAAGATAAGATACCGTCGACCCGATCGTATCGGGTACCTCCATATGCGTACGTACACCACCAACCTTAACGTCAAATTGCAACTGATTTCCGCTACCATACAACCGGGTCATCCGGATATAGGTATCGTCATTGACATACACGACCAATCCGCCTTGCGACCACTGCGAATTCGGCTTGCCTTCGAGCTTCGTATCAATGGCCCAGTTTCCTTCAGGCGCTCCAGTGAGAAGGATGTTCTTGGCATCGGCACTTCCGCCCGCGATATCTCCGTTTTCACTGACAATTCTCATATACCCCGGATTCGTGCTTAGCGACCATTTCGCTGGGTTCTCTCTGGTCCAATGCCATTGTGAATCGATATCCACATCATTGAACTCGTCATCAGAACCTACCGTATATACGGGATCAGGTTCAACTGGTCCGCCCGGCGATGCGCTGTACTGGATTAATTCCAAGTCGTCGAAGTAAACGTCCCCGCTGCCGCCGCTTTTATATAAATATATCGTAGCGCTGGTGTTGGTACTGCCCGTCGTAAACGTAAGTTCTTTCCTCGCATAACTGGTCGTGCTCATATGCACATCTTTGGAGCTGCCGCCATAATTTTTGACGCCAAATACGGCATCGCCACCGCCTACGCTCTTGCCATTCCCATACAATTTATAGATCGTATTCGGATACAATCCACTGATGGTCTGCTCAACACCCGCCGTATTCCCTGTAAGCTTGGCTGCATAAGTGCCGGTAAGCGCATTGTTACCCTCAATAGTAGCCCCATTGTAATAAGTAGGCCAATTAGTAAAATCACCTGTTTCGAACCCTGGATTCTTCAACAGATTTTCCTCCACTGGCGGTGGTGGGAGCGGAGGCAGATTGTTAGGATCCAGCCCTGGACCTTGGTAAGCACCGATATTCGGCGCTAGTACGGCCGACACCGGATTGCCGAAGTAGTCCTTGCCTCCGTTGTTCGTCATCAATGTACCCGTTCCAATAGCCGGGGATGTAGAAAGAAGCTGGTATCCGACTACCGTATCTTTGCCTATACCACCTGATCCAGGGGAGGCAAGCAGCGGATCCGCCGTAATCTTATTCGCATCCGTTGGTTCGCTAGCCGGATGGTTGCCATAGAACAGATTGTGATCAAACACATTATTCGTACTACCGGCAAAATTGTAGCCGCCAGTTCCGAGATTCGTGATGATATTGTTCGTGAAGTACGTATTTTTGGCATAACCGCCCCAGTTTAAATAATCCACCACTTTCGTGTTCGAATATCGAGGTAGATATACTGTGTTGTTATAGATACGAGTAGTATCAGGAGTTCCGCTAAAATTAAACACAGCACCGCTGTCGTTCTGGCTAATGTTATAGCGGATTGTCGTATTGGTATTGGCGTTGCTCGCAACCGTACCATCATTGACAACCAAGAAGGCTCCGCCTGCATTATTATGACTGTAGTTATATTGAATAATCGTTCCGTCACTTTTGTAATCCGCATCATAAGCCATAGCGTCTCCGCCCGGCGCTGTATTGTAAACTTCATTGTTCTGAATCAACGCGTCCTTCGCTGAAAATACCCAAAGCGGAACATGATAGCCGCTAGCTCTTACATGCGTGTCATGCACAATGTTGTTTTCAATCAAAGCATTGGTCGTATCCAAGATGAATGCGCCATCTGCACCCACATCGTAAATGACGTTATTGGTTACTTTGGAGTCAGCGGAATATTTCTTCTGTGCGCCGTAAATGTAAATGCCCACGCTATCTACGGAATAAATTTTGCTGTTATTCACAACAACATCGGATACGTGATAATCCCAATTCGTTCCCCAGACGATAATACCGCCATTATGGGCATAATCGGTGGCGGTATCCCCCTTCACGTTATGGATCTCTAGATTTTCAAAAAGAAAATGTTTAAACACTCTAGGATTGCTGTAGCCACCACTGGTGCCGTCCACATGTATCCCTCTGCGTACTGCCTTCGTAGCCGCATCATTGGTAATCTCCAGATTTCGGACTTCCCACTGCTCTTGATTGTTAAAATAGACCGCTGCTGCAGCGCCAGCCCCGGCGATCAATGGCTTACGGCCGGTACCATACATGTCAATCGTGATGGGATTTCCCTCGGTACCCGACCCTTGGGGAGAAAGCGTACCCGTCCATACACCGTCTGCCTTGAACATAATGGCGTCGCCAGGCTCAAAGACGGTACTATTGACTTTACTCAGCGATTGCCAAGCCGATCCCGAAGCAGTTCCAGCGTTCGCATCATTGCCGCCTATCGCATCCACATAATAGACGGAACCTGTTGCGTAAACCGTTGATGGTGCAGCCATTGGTAGGAAGCCTGCTACCAAGATAACGATCCCCAGAAGCAAACTTAACAGTCTGGACCCTTTCGTTTTCTTCATCACTTATCCTCCTTATAGTCATTTTTAACCAAACTAATCACATGAGAAAAGTAAGGTTAACGTTTATCTTAAAAAACAGCGACTCCCCTCGAGGTCGAGTAACCGCTTCCAAGAATGTTGTGAAAAACATTTAATGAACATGAATCTTTTTATAAGTGCTTTCATCTATCTCAACCTTAGCTTCTCGAACGAGCTTATCCAAATAGTCACCATATGCGGCGTCCACATAATTTCTCCACACGTTACGTTTACTCTCGTCATAGCTTTTATAGCCACTTTTTTCTCGATCCACGACCTTTACAAGAACATACTCCCCCTGCATCGTCTCATCCAATACAGAGCTAACCTGATTAACTCCCAAGTTATTTGCAAGTACGGAATAGAGAACTGCCTGAGACTTGAAATAGGTGCCAGCAGTATCCTTATTGAAGCTCTCCTCGGTAAATCGGAGCATGAACGCATCGTTCTCACCTTGGAGTTCACTTATCGCTTGATCCAACCCTTTACCTTGATCCAAAAGTAGTTTGATGGCGTCCATCCGTTTCTTAATGGATTGCTTCTTTGCATGACTGCTCTGTGCATCTCCCTTATAAGAAACGGAGATTTTCTGAAATCTAATCCTGTCCTCCTGCGTAAACAACGTATCCTTGAGAAGCTCATACTGCCGCTTGAGTTCCTCTTCGGTCACGTTCAGTTCATCCTCGGACAGCTTTTCCTTCAATTGCGTCCGCAGTTTGCTTATGTAATAGGTCATAAACGTGCTTTCATCCAACTGGACGGGGCCGTAAATGGGCTCGCGAGCTTTTACGGCGGCAAGCCTTCGCTTATTCTCTTTATCCATTTCATGAAGCAAATCCTCATAGGAGGAGCCTTGTATCAAACCATGCTGTTCAGCCAGTCCCAGTTCAATCTTGAGTCTGATGATTTCATCCAAGGCTCTCTGCTTAGCTGTCTCTTCCGGATTCTCGCCATTATAGTCCGTTTCCCAAAAGTTTTTCCCATATGCCACACCCTGTGACCGATAAAAATAGTCGATGACCGAAGTTCTTTGCTTATCCAACTCGCTCTTAAATTCTTGTGTTGTAATCATGCTGCCATTCACCATCGCAATGGGAGTCTGACCCGAATTAGCCCCCGCCGATGCATAAAAGGCGATGGCTCCGACAATCGGGAGAACGGTCATTGCTACGATTATCCTCTTCGTAAACTTCACTATGATCACCCCTACTTCATCTTATTACAGCGCTTACATTCGAGGTAGAGATAAAGTTTTAAGATGACCTAGGAATTTGTTAAGGTTTTATGCATCTTCTAGACAATTTCAATCCATTCAATCCGGACTGCGTTCTGCTCTGCCCGAATGACCAAACTCATTTGTTCCGTTTCCAGAGGCGTCATAACGATTCGTTCAACTTGCTGCCAGCTATTCGTGTCCCCAACGACTTCGATACTACCGAAATCCTCACCATTCATTGTGAGCTTTATCCAAGCGCTCTCTTCGACAGAGCTAATCATCATCCGAATCGTACATTGGGACGAATGCGAAGCGTTGACCGTAACATTATAAGCTAGCCACTCACCTGCAGCTAATTGAACAAACACACGTTTATCTGACTTGCCCCGGCCATGCCAAAAATTTGACCTCAACTCTCCTTCTTCCACAAAACGGATATCGGTGCAGTCCTGTTCACGGAATCCAATGAGATTCTCATGGTCTGAGGTCGTTCCGAAGCTGACACCCTTCCCTTTAAACCCGTAAAAGATTGCAGGAATTCGAATCGGTGCTCTCCGAAATAGAGATCGAGCAACATCCGAGTGATAGATGCAATTCCCCAGCGCTAGATTGTTTAGGTATTCCCATAAAATGCTCTCAGCGACAGCTGGATTGGGACAGTCTCTCCCTTCCAAATATCCGGTTAACAACTGCCAATTGTTCGGCATCTTAATAGAGCAAGGAGTATTCTCCGTGTCTAACTTTTTCCATGGCCAGAAGTTCCATGAAATGCCGTGCTCCTCAAATAACTGAAAGGCACCAATGTACCATTCGTTACTATTTTCCCCGCCTTCGCCCATAAAGATCGGCACGTTCCATTCCTCTCTTTTTGCCAAATATGGACTTAGACTCTCTGTGTCGGGATTACTCCAGTATTTATGAAATTGAAGCATCAGGTTATCATCCAACTTTTCGGTAAAGATAGACCAATCCGTCGCCCAATGAACACCTTCCAGAATGATCATATGACGCGTATCCACTTCCCGGATAGCCCTGACAATCTCCTTGTAAAGCGGCATAATGTGGTGATTATATGCTGAAAACCAATCTGGCAGCGGCTCGTTTAATAAATCGTAACCAGCCACAATCCATTCTTCTTTATAACGGTCAGCCAACATCCGCCATAAATCGACGGTTAACTGCTTGTTATTTTCATCCGTAAATAAGTTGGGATAATCCTTCTCCGAATCGTCAATATTTGAACCCGTCTGCCCCCCAGGCGCACCGTGCAAATCTAGGATGATATAGAGGTGGTAATCTCTACACCACTTGATTACTCTATCGATATAAGCCAGATGATGCTCCTTGATCTGAAGCGTCTCTCCTTCTTCCATCAGGAAGCGTGCATTAACTGGAATTCTTACGGAATTAAAGCCTTCTCCCGCAATTCGTTCGATATCTGCCTCTGCTATATACCTTTCGTAATAGAGCTCCCAGAACCATTCAGCTTTCACAGGACCAATTAAATTCTCAACCATTCGCTCGATCCGTCGAGGCCGATCCCCTTGCTCTGGAAATTTCCACATATACCCTTCTGGTAGCAGCCAATTGCCAAATCCGACACCCCGCAGAATGATTTCTCGGCCATCTCCATTAACAAGTTTACTTCCTTTCGCTCTAACAAAACCTCTTACATCCTGTTCTTTTCCCGGTTGACTCACGATCTATTCACTCCCACTTCATCTTTGTCATTCGGCCTATTTTAACAAGAAGCCCGCTGATATCCAGCGGGCTCCCTCATCCTATTTCTTCATTTTCGAGTACCAATCATTCACTTCTTTAGTCATATCATCGCCACCGAGGCTCTTCCACTCTTTCACGAAGTTATCGAATTCGGTAACCGGTTTTTTACCATAAATAATATTGATAAAAGTATCTCCCTCCAATTTGACGAGAATTCCGCCTTTGGATTGCATCGCTGGTGTATTCGCACCCGTGTACGCTTGAGGAATATAGATGCCGGCTTTCCAGCCATCATCGACAATTTCAGCTGCCTTGAGACCATCTTGACCGCTAACTGCAATTTTCTTCTCGCTCGGCGTTACTGGCGCTTTCCCTCTGCTTACGTCTGCTCTCAGCTTCATTCCGATGAATGGATCTTTCGGTTCGATTAGCAAATATTTAGCCGGACTGACTTTGCCTCCCGGAATATCCGCTTCGGTCACAGAATAGGTTCCATCTGCTTTGATTGTATAATCGTAATCTTTGGCCCATCCATTCACAAACTCGCTGCCCTCTTCAGGGTTTACAGCACCAAATATCCGATTCAAGTATAGAAATAGCGCATCAACATGTTCGAAATCCTTTTTAACTAATAGGCCGCCTCTTAAATAAGTCGTGTCACGGGCTTCTATTTTGCCATTCAGTGTTGGCAGCGGGTACGGCTTCATGATGGACCCCGCCACATTCTTCTGCATATCCGTGTTCGGCCAGCCAGACATCCACGAAGGAGCCACTACAATACCTACGCGACCTTGAGCAATCAATTCAGCTAATTTATTCTCGTCATGAAGGCCGGCTTCTTTTGATAGATAACCTTTGTTATACCAGTCTCTTAGCTTCGCCAAGCCGTCTTTCATCGCCGGAAGTGTCGATCCATGGACCAATTTCCCATCCTTCACCAACCACTGATAAGGTACCGTGCCTAAAGCACCGAATACCCACGAAGTCTCCCCAAGCCAGCTTGTGAACGGATTCGGCGAAGATCCGCCGGAACCTAAACTTGCTCCGAGTGGGATCACATTGTCAGATCCGCCAGGCTTTTTGTCCACGAAAGCTTGCATGACAGCTTCCAACTCTTCAAATGTCTTAGGCGCTTTCATACCAAGTTTATCTAGCCAATCCTGTCTGATCCACATGACGGGGTTGTCATTCCCAGCCGTAGCAAAGTTCGGAATGGCCATTTTTTTACCACCGTAGGTGACTTGGCTCCAATTCAATGGGTTCGAGTTGTAGATTTGTTTCATTTTGGGAGATGCATATTTCTCAAAATCTGCTGTGATATCTCGATACTTACCGGATTGAATCAATTCGTCCAATAACGTCATATCCTGTGTGGTCAACACATCAGGCAACGATTCGTTTGCTGTTAGCATTAATCTTAGTTTGGTATTGAACTGTTCGCCCGGTACTTGCCACAACACTTTCAAATCGACACCTAATTGATCGTGTGCCCACTTCGTGTGTACATTGTTTTCCATCGTCTCACCGTTCTTGAACTTCATCGTGGCGTCCGTGGCTTTGACTGTCGTGATGGTCACTGGTGTTTCAAATTTGTATGTTCCCTTTTGGATGGCTTCCGCAGAAGCACCCTTCTGTGCAGCGGATGAAGGCGAATTCTCTGCTCCCTTTTCGCCAGAACTTGTGCTTTGAGAACAAGCGGTTACGAAAGAGAACGTCATAATCACTGCAAGAGCAAGCAGATATCGTTGTTTACCCATTTTCTATCAAGATCCTCCCTTAAGCTGTATTGCGTTGCACCTTTATATTAATACAGCGCTTTCAACCGGGTAAGTGATAAAGTTTTAAGATGGTGTATGAAATTGTTAAGATTGGGTGATATGCCGATCCCTGTATTCTTGTGGCGTGACCCCGTAATAATTTTTAAATAGTTTGCTAAAATAAGGCGGGTTTTGGAAGCCCATTTGACTTGCTAGCTCATAGATTTTGATATCTGTTGAACCCAGCATAACGGCTGCCTTTTCCATCCTGTACCGCATAATGAAATCACTGATATTTTCTTTCATCTCCTGCTTATACATGGTTGATAAATATACCGGGTGCAGGGTCACATGATCTGCGATCGTTTGCAGGGAAACATCTTGTGCAATATGCGTTTCGATAAAACGATGAATTTTGGAAATAAGCTGGTTTTTGCCGTCCTTGAATTCACGGATGCTGCCCGATTCCATGCTTTCCAGCACCCCTACTGCCCACTCCATGACTTGGTCCGCTCTCTTAAAAGATCGTGGATCTGACGACACGTCCGTCTCCAACCCCGATACTTCCATCAAGGTTTTGCCCTGCAGATGCGCAATATACAGAAACGCATTCATCAGGGTATAAATAACTTCCATCATGTTTTCTTCGGTATCCATTTTCTTAGCGTTCATTTCTTCGAAAACTTCACTCAATTTGTTACGGACATCCCCCCACCGCCCCGCTTCTAATAGCTGCTGGACACTTGGCGGACTGTATAAGGATTGCAGAGATCTCGATTGCACGCGAGGCTTCCCAGACATGATCATGATTTCCCTATCGCTTCGGGGAACCTTGCGAAATTCATTCAACGATTTGCGATAATGCAGCGCGAGTTCATCTGGAAATAACCCTTCATCACTTATCAAGACGGAGACTTGCCCCTTCAAAAAGGCGGAAACTTTCAATTGCAGCTCGTACGCCAATTTCTCTAAACCTTTATCACCAATGGGTTCGAGTGATCCCCCCATGCCTTTGTCCTGCAGCAAAAAGCATAAATACCCGAATGTATCTTTACAGTACCAGATGTTATAATTCGCATCTAAAATTTCACATGCGATATTATGGACGGCATATTCGAATAACAAATAGTCTTCCTCTACCGCATCTCCAAACCCGCCATCCATTCTTACAAGGATAAACGAGCAGTTCATTCCAGGTTCAAACGGAAGCTGGTACTCTTTCATCCGTTCAGCTAATACAGAAGATGACAGGGAGCTTCCCGACAACAAGTTATTTAATAAATTGGATCTTAATAATGGCAGATGAACATGAAGTGTCTGACGGGCCCTTTCCAAGGAGCCTACATGCTCCCATTCTTCTTGGAAAAGCGTTCTAACACGAGACACCTCATCCATTAACTCTTCGTCCTTAATCGGCTTCAACAAATAATTCACCGTGCCGTACATGATCGCCTGACGTGCGTACTCGAATTCACCATAGCCTGAAAGTAAAATACACTTGGTACGGGGAAAGTGATCTTGTATATGTTTGCATAATTGCAGTCCATTCATGCCCGGCATGCGGATATCCGTGACGACAATATCGATCGGTGTTTTCTTCAGAACTTCAACGGCTTCCAGCCCCGAGGCCGCTTGAAAAACGTATTCCACACCGATACTTCTCCAATCATTTTCCACCATACTCTTTAATAGCATGGGTTCATCATCCACCAGCAAAAGTTGAATCATCGGTTCCAAGCCTCCCTACCTCATTCTCATTTCCATCGTAATGCTACACTGAGACCTGACAACTGACTCGAAGCTGTAATCATTACACCTGCATCTGGACCGAATCGTTGTACTAATCGTTGATTGACGTTCCATAGTCCGCACCCTGTATGTTCATCCATCGGACGCTCCAGACTCTGTACATAGTCCTCGATCTCCAGTTCCGTCATTCCCACACCGCTATCTTCGACAACAAGCACATTCCAGTCGGACTCACGACGCCCCGAAACCATGATAGTTCCTCGTCCTGGTTTGGGTTCTATGCCATGCACAATCGCATTTTCAACAACGGGTTGGAGAATAAGCCTCATCACAGGTTCATTCAGCATATCCGCAGGAATATCAATCTGATAATCAAGACGTTCAAGCCGTAACGAATAAATGTTCAAGTAGTGATTGACCAAATCGACTTCCTCTTTTAACAAAGGCATCTGATTCTCAACCCGTGTGGTATAGCGATAATAATCGCCTAAATGGTACGTCATCTGTTTAATGGTGTCTGTATAGCCAGCTTTGGCACACCCCGCAATGAAAGACAGGCAATTGTACAGAAAATGGGGATTGATCTGCGACTGCAACTGCTTTAATGTTGCGAGGCGGGAACGATTTTGTTCCTCGTATACATTGGTTATCAAATGCTGGATCTCATCCCCCATATCATTAAATCGCAGCATCATGTAATCAAATTCATTATGAAATCGCTTATTGATCCGGAATGAATAGTCGCCCATCTCCATATGTTTAAGCCCTTTCATGATAAAAGAAATCGGCTTCTGCACATGAAGATACAAGAGATACGAAGTGGCAAATCCAAGAAGAAGCAGCACGAACATGCTGATATAAAACAAATTTCTGCTCTTAATAATCGGAGCGTGAAACGTGTTTAAAGGGACATAATCAATCAAATAAGCATCGATACTTGGCAGATGGGTATAGCTCAAATAGGCCTTCTGTTCCTCCAGCTGGATGCTCCGATGCCCGCCTTCGTTTAAGCCCTCCTTAAGAAGTCTCTCTCCCAATTGTTCTAAGTCGGCATCCCTTGAATCAGAAACCGAGAACACCTCGCCCGTGCTTGTTAATAAAAAGGAGTAACCAGGGCTATCTCGTTTGTATGACTGCAGCATTTTCCTAATATTATCTAGTCCAAAACGCACCTCATAAATCGCACTTACCGTCTGTGGACTACTTTTGGAAAAGTACGGATCCCAAATAAACAGTTGATAGTACGGCGTTTCGTTAGAGCCTCCTGAGCGAAAATGCCATTTCCCGTTGTCAGCCGTTTCAAGGACACTTTGATCGTACCGATCATTCGGATTTGTCGATATTCTTCTTTGGGTATCGGGTAAATAGATGGATAAATCATTGGTCCAGTTACTGGAGAAGCTCTGAAGAAAGAGTTTTTCTTTTACCTGCGTTTGAAAGTCAATCATCCCGTAGTAGTCCTTCGTCAGAATACTCGTCTGAAGCTTCAAAATGGAGGAATCACGCGCCAAAACACTGGAGGAAAGGGACAGACGTTCAGCGCCTACTTCAATCTGATTTTTCAGAAACTGCAGCTGGCTTTCGTTGTACGCCGTGATCTGTGAATCGATAACCTGAAAGCTGGTCCTGCTGAAATACGCAAATAGAATGACAATGGGAATTAATAGAATGAGGATGACACCGTTGATTTTCAGGAATATAGGCCAGTGCCGCTTCATTGCACAACCTCCTTAAGATATTGACAGTCACCTTTAATATGTGTTCTATACAAAAAAACGCTTCCATCCTAAGATGAAATTACAGAAGACGCAAGTCGAGGAGGAAAATAATGTATGAAAGATACCGTCATTATAACATCATCGTCACCCGTAACGGCAAGAGTAAGAGAGAAACGAAATTATCCGCTTCGCAAAACATGGAGGCTTCATCTCATGCTGCTGCCTGCAGTATTAGTTGCTCTCATCTTTAAATATGCCCCCATGCCGGGGATCATTATGGCGTTTCAGGACTTTAAGCCATGGCTTGGCATTTCTGGATCTAGATGGGTTGGTTTGGATAATTTCCAACTTATTTTTACGATGAAAGGCTCCATTCAAGTCATTTGGAACACGTTAATTATCTCTGTTTTGAAAATCATTTTTGGATTGGCTGTACCCGTCACCTTTGCCCTACTGATCAATGAAATCCGAAATATGAAGTTAAAGCGCTCGCTTCAGACTATGGTGTACCTGCCTCATTTCATGTCATGGGTCATATTAGGCGGTATCTTGTTGGACGTGCTTTCACTAGACGGTGTTCTGAACCGGTTAGTTGCAGCTTTTCATATCCAGCCCATCATGTTTCTGGGTGAAGCGAATTGGTTCCGTTTTACCGTCATTGTAAGTGATTTATGGAAGGAGTTCGGCTTCTCCGCGATTGTCTTCCTTGCTGCATTATCAGGCATCAATCCGGATCTGTATGAAGCTGCCGAAATTGATGGCGCCGGTAGATGGCAGCAAACCATTCATATTACGCTTCCATCCATGCTTCCTATCATGGTTGTCGTGTTCACACTGTCCCTTGGGAACATGTTGAATGCCAACTTCGATCAAATCTACAACCTGATTAATCCACTTGTCCTTCAAAAGGGAGACATTATCGATACCTTTGTATTCCGTAACTTTCAGGGGGGTCAGTACAGCTTAGCTGCCACGGTTGGCCTATTTAAATCAGCTGTCGGGTTCATCCTGATCAGCGCTGGATACTACATTTCGCACAAATGGACGAATTACCGTGTATTTTAAAATGACGAACAGCGGAGGAACAGGCTATGTATTATAAAAATCCATCCTACAAAGTGTTTTACTATTTGAATGTCACGCTTCTAATCCTTGTCTCTATTCTTTGTATATTGCCTATGCTGCATATCTTTGCAGTCTCTCTCAGTGGAAAAACAGCCGCCGAATCCAATCTGGTCACGCTATTCCCAATCGATTTTAATCTGGACAGCTATGTAAAAACCTTTCAAAATGATAATTTCCTACATGCTATCCAAATCTCGGTCTGGCGTAGCCTAATCGGTACGGTAATGGCCATGATGGTAACCGTTCTCGCTGCCTTTCCTTTGTCCCGAAGCAATATCGAGTTCAAGCCACGTAACTTTTACGTATGGTTTTTCCTGATCATTATGATCTTTGATGCCGGACTTATCCCCCACTACCTACTCATACAAAAGATCGGATTGGTTGGCTCGTTCTGGGTTTACATTCTGCCCCATCTGCTCAATGTCTGGAATATCATTCTCATGATGAATTTTTTCCGTGCGATACCGAAAGAACTGGATGAGGCAGCTACGATGGATGGGGCCACATCCTTCCGAATTTTCTTCTCGGTTTACTTACCCATATCGATGCCTGCCCTTGCCACTCTCTCCTTATTCACGCTGGTAGGCCATTGGAACAACTGGTTTGATGGCATGTTATATATGAGATCACCCGAACAGTGGCCGCTGGCCACGCTTCTGCAGACCATCGTCGTCGCACGCGACCTCAGTAAAACCGGTATTGATTTTGAAGATTTAGAACTACTGTCCAATCGGAGCGTAAAAGCAGCACAAATCTTCATCGCGATGATTCCAATTCTAGTCGTCTACCCGTTCCTACAGCGCTTTTTTGTCAAAGGCATGGTTATTGGAGCCGTAAAAGAGTAACCCTAGAAGTACCCGTTGATGGAACACTCTCTACAAGTGTCCCTTCAGTGGGTACTTATTACGTATAGGCCTGCATCCAAATGCGATTACACACGTATACGATGTAGAAAGGAGTTGTGCACAGCATGAATGATCTTGAACGCAATCACCATCCGGATACCACGAATGAGCTCCGGCAGGCACTTCGTGAGATCGAAGCCTGGGAAGCTGATCAGAAAGACCTTTGGTTCTGGGAGAAGCTCGGGCGCCTTCCTTTTCAGGTGCTGGATCGCTTAACGCCAAAGTTTTTGAATAAAAAGATAGGTGAAGCCTTGGATGAGCTCGGCAATTATTTGCAAGCAGGCGGGCGATATTTGATTTCTGAGAAAGGGACCTTGCGGCATGTTGAAGACGTGTATAAGCGGGGTGAGCGAGATGTTCTTACTGAGGGGCTTTCCATTACATCCGTGGGTACATTGCCGCTGAAAGTACTGGATCAAACCGCTGATGAGATTATCCTGAATCGTTCGAAAATCGCAACGTTGCAGGGTGCAACGACAGGTATTGGCGGTATCCTCACACTCGCCATTGATATTCCGGCCATCCTTGGTCTGTCTTTGAAAACCATTCAAGAAGTGGCCATCTGCTATGGCTATGATCCCAAGGACAAGCAGGAGCGGATCTTCACCATCAAGGTTCTGCAATTCTCTTCCTCCGACATTGTCGGCAAAAAAGCCATTCTCGAAGAACTGGGTAACTATGCTACTGCGGACAAAGAGAAGGTGCAGATGATTTCACAGCTTCAGGGCTGGCGCGAGGTATTCGCCACGTATCGTGATAATTGGGGGTGGAAGAAGCTGTTCCAGCTCATTCCGATCGCGGGCATTCTCTTCGGCGCATGGATCAATCGCGGCACGCTGAAGGATGTCGGCGAAGCTGCAAAAATGCTATATCGCAAGCGGCGTATACTCGAGCGCTTGCACGACCAAGTCGATGGCTAGCTGAAACCACATGCCCCTCTTCTCGTATATAGAAGAAACAGCAAAAGGAGGCATGCAAGGTGATTAAATATTTACTACGTAAATTAATAGAATCTCTACTTCATTCCAGACGACGCCGGCATTACCGACATAGCAGTTCTCATCATCGCATTCATGTTACGCGACGCTACTCTTCCAGTGACCATCGCGGATACGGACATACACATGGACAGCGTTATTATAGGAATAGGGGCGGTAGCTCCAGTTAATCCACAGCCGCGAAAGTGGCTTTTTTCTTTTTAAACAAGTACGGTATCTAATTCCTCCATACAAGCTCGAACATTCAAATATGGCGGATCGATTTGCAATAGTTTCCGGATTATTTGCTTCGTCTGCACGGAAATGGATAGTTCCTCTTCCCATCCCCGTATGGCCTCCTGGTTATCACTTGATTCATAGGTCGAATACAGCATATACAATAAAAAGTGGCCGATCGCGTAGAGATCTGAAGTGACATCAACAGTCCTTCTTCGAATTAGCTCATCATCGGCATCGCTCGTTAACCGGGCTGGTTCTCCTAGACGAGCGGCTAAACCAAAATCAATTAGACTCATGTGATCTCCGTGTACGATGACATTCGGAATTCGGATATCTAAGTGAACGATGTCATGTTCGTGAATAAATTGTACAATGTTCAATAATTGTCTTATGAAGTGTAATGCGTCTTTTTCCTCAAAGCGAGCTCCCCGTTCAAAAATCAAATCTTCCACGGTCCGACCTTGGATATACTCGGTTATCATATACAATCGTTTCGATTCTTCGAAAGATGTGTAGCATTTGGGAATCGAAGGATGTTCTAACTGATTCATAATCGTTGCCTCGCGGCGCAATAGGTCTCGTCCCAGCTGCCCTTTGCTCGGTTTCGCTTGCTTCGCGACGACTTCTTGACCGGAATGCTTGTCTAGGCATAAATAGGTTAACCCATAGCTTCCCATCCCGAGAAAGCGTTCAATCTGGTATTGTCCCCGAATGACCTCTCCCTCTCTTCGAGGATAGTCGATCCAAGCTTCGTATACCTGTTTTAGGTACGCTAACACTGTTCGGTCTCCTCCTTCCTTTTATGCCTCGCAACCTCATCCTTCTCTAAACCTGCAACCGAAATGCGAGCGGTCCAGTTCCATGATGCTTCCGAAACACACGATAGAAATATGTCGAGTCACAGTATCCGAGTTCAAGCGATATCTCTTCAATGCTTCGATCTGTCGAAAGGAGCAGTTCTTCCGCTTTGGCAAGCCTTAGCTTATGCATGAATTGTAGCGGCGGACAGCCGAATGCCTGCGTAAAGCACGTAATGAGATAGGAAGGTGTCTTCCCTGCGTGTTCAGCTAGTTCCTTAACCGAAAGCGGCGATCGGTAATGTTCATAAATATAATCCCGAACCAAATAAACAAAGTGGAGGTTTCTTCCGTTTACCCCTCTGTGCAGCTCACGGCTCACATGGGACAAAACTTCAAGTAAGATTCCTCTGCACATCGACAGGTAATACATGTCTTTCGTTCGCCAATGCTGCATCAATGCCCCGACTCTCTCCTCCAAGAATGGCAGTCTCTTCGAAGCGAGCTTTACCGGTTTGCCCGCTTGCAGCATACTGAATTCCTCGTCGCCAGCATCCGGAATGAAACGAATGCCGTATTTATTGTGGGATTCTCCCTTTACAGGCAATCCAATCCGTACGGTTCCATGCGGCAAATAGAGGACATCGCCTTTTTCCAAGCAAATCTCTGTGCCGTTAATTACATATCTAAGCTTGCCGTCCGTGATAAGTATCAGCAGGTCATAATCTTGTACGAATTGATCATGATGCCAAGACGGTCCCGCTTCATAGTACATCACCTGGGTTATTATCATGTATCGAACATCCTCTGAGCGATTTATGGGCTTTCTGTCTCATTATAAGAACTTATCGTAATTTTGTTAAGGTGCTCTCAGTAATGTCCATGGTCTATTGCTTATTTGTCACTTACAATAAGTAAAAACAGTAAGATGAGGAGCGATTCGACATGACCGTTGATCTTTCATCCGTACATACGAAAGATAGCTATTTGGATACGATGGAGCTTGCTTTCAATTGCTATACACGACATCAGATTGAACACCGCGTGTGCCAAGACGGCAAGACTAGACTCGATTTGCAATCTTACTCTCGCATTTTGACTGTGCTTGGATGCTTAATTTCAGCTGGACGACTACAGGACTTGCAACCCTTGTGGGAGCATATGATGACAGAGAGCTGCCGCGAACTATTGACGTTGAAGCTGGACCCTATCGCTGACTTCTCCATTAAAGAAATCATGCTTGCTCTGCATTTTATGGGACCACGTTGTACAGAGGATGCCAAGGCTGGGTGGCTTGCCATGTTGAGCGAGATCAATCCCTACACGCAATACAAGTTCGTCATTCGGGATGAAGAAAGCAAGCGTCATCTGCATAATATCAACATTTATAACATGGCAGGGGAATTTCTACGGGAGAAGGAAGGCGTGACGGATACGAAAGCCTATTTCCATGAACATTGGCCCACGCAATTGGTTCGTTTCGATGAGAATGGGATGTACCGCGATCCGGGCAATCCCATGTTGTACGATCTAACGACAAGAGTTCAAATTCAACTGCTGCTCGGACTAGGTTATCAAGGGGAGTTCGCCTCAGCGTTAGATGAACAGCTTCAAAAGTCCGGACTATGGACACTTCAACTGCAATCTGCAGCCTTTGAGCACCCCTTCGGTGGAAGGAGCAATCAATTCCTATTTAATGAAATTCTCATCGCCGCGAATGCGGAGTATGAAGCTGTTCGGTATGCTCGATTAGGTGATACTGAACAAGCTGGCGCATTCAAACGAAGTGCACGGCTTGCCATCGCCTCGGTTCAGAGGTGGCTTGTTCAAACCCCTGCACGGCACATTAAGAATTTATATCCGATCGACAGCAAATATGGCACCGAATCTTATGGATTCTATGACAAATACATGATTACGATGGGGGCGTTCTTAAGCATCGCCTATCTGTTTATGGACGATACCATTGCTGAAGCGCCGTGCCCTGCCGAAGTGGGGGGATATATCGTGTCCACCTCCCCATCCTTTCACAAAGTAATTGCGAATGCCGCAGGCTATTCCATCCAAATCGACACTTGTGCTGATTCACATTACGATGCAACAGGTTTAGGCCGCATCCATCGCATTGGTGTTCCTACAGAACTTGGGCTGTCTGTTCCGTTCTCCGCGGGTGACTCGTTCGAGTTACGGGAGGGCATACATCGAAGTTGTATAGCCATCGGTCCTGGCTGGAAACGGAAAGACGGAAGCATTCAATATCTATCCGAGTACTGTGACGAGAAGATTCAGGGCGAACTATCCGTCATCAAGGAATCGCCAGAAAGTGTTCAATTCACAGTGACCTATCACGGCAATTTACAGGGTGTTCAAGCTGTGAAAGAACATTATCTGGTCCATGCCGAAGGTGTCGAGCTAACCGTTGAACTCGTCGAGCCGACATATAATGAACTCTATCTACGCGTGCCGCTGCTTCACACGAATGGCAAGGACATCACGTCCATCACAACGACCGAACACGTCATCCAAGTCGCAATGGATAAGCATGCCTACACGGTTAATTACGAGGGTGAGTTGGATATTAAGCCGGACTTATACGGTAACCGCAATGGGGAATACCAACTCGCCGTCATTCAAACAGATGCATCACGTGCAACGCTGCAGCTACGATTGAGCTGAATCATCCATAACGGGGCTCCGGCTCCGTTATTTCTTTATTATCTTTTTGCATTAAAAAAATAACTGTTCCTATGCACCCGCAGATGGCAGCCGCAATTAATAACCCTGAAATCGGCATGTAATTGGATAGACCGGTACTAATCAAGGGAGCGATAGAGCCGCGAATACCAAACAACATTAAGTGCAGACCGAAAACGACGGCCTCTCTTCCCGGTACAACACGAAAAATATAAGCAAGAATACCAATATCCCAGATCGCATCCCCCATGCCCTGGATTCCGCTACCAATAATGACTGCAGGATAATTCCCGAATATCCCATAAATGCAAGGCACAATCGCGAAAGCCGCCAATCCATAGACCAGCGTTTGCTTCGCAGAGAATCTATCTATCACCCAACCAACAACGAAATACGACACTAATAAACACACATAATAAACCATGCGCGCAACCGCAATTTCACTGTTGTTCAACTGCAACTCTCTGACTTGAATGATCTGATATAGCGGACTCGCCAAGATGTTACCAAAGCCCGTTAATGTCGTTGCTGCAAAAAATATGACCAACTCCCGGTGATTTCTCACAAGCTTGAGCTGTTCCTTAAATGAAGATTTGCGTGCCGATACCGTCGTCGGTAAAGCAATCTCCTTAACACGAGCTAGGGAAAGAATCGATATAACACCTGTAAGGGCCGCAGCAATCAGAGCTCCACTCGGTCCTGACTTATCCGTCCATGAGCCGACTAAGTAAGCAAGTGGAATCATAATGGCTCCCATACCAACACGAACGTAACCCATTAGTCGGCCACGCAATTCAGGCTGATACATACGTGTAACTAGCGCAGGATACGCCGGTGCTTGTATGCCCATTAAAAAGTAAAAAATAATGGCCGTCACAACATAAACGCTGGGAGCACCAAAAAATGCCGGAAGCAACAGGAGCGCTCTGCCAATTAAATTCGGGATGATGACAAAAGGTTTAGGATTCGATTGTTCGATTCTCCCTGCCCAAATTGGGGAGAACAGCAGGCCAATCGCTGGAGCAGCTGCCAAAATCCCGACTTCCAAATTCGTAGCCCCTTGTCTAATGGCAAGTGCGATGTAAAACTGATTAAAGACCACATTAAAGAGACTAAATAAACAGGCTGAACCAAAATCACTATACAAGTTATGCTTAGTTGCCGGGCTCATCTGTAAGCCTAGTTTATGAAACACTTTGTTTGCTAGCATGGCTTTACTTCCCCTCTTGCTTCTCTCATTCTAAGCTCGATATTATCTTCATAATAGCAGGTTTTCCTGTTTGTTTCTCAAAAAGAAAGACTGTGCGGACATACAAAAGAGCTCACCATTCATTAATGGTTGAGCTCTTTATGTCTACACTCATAGATCTATCATGTCTGCCCTTCCAATCTCCGATCCAACATTCCTTGTACGAACCATGTATACACGATATATCCGACCAACAGCGCAATCGCCGTCATTAGGAATGGCCACGCATAGTGATTACCGGCCAAAATATAACCCGCCCAGTAGGACGCAATCGTATTGCCGACACTGCGGGAAACCGTCCGCATACCTGCAAACAAATTGCGATCTTCTTCCGCTACGGCTGACATGCATTGGCTGTCCGTCAAGTTGTTCAACATGGTGAAGCCCGTTCCGCGAATGAGCAGCAGCATCCCGAAGACGGCGGCAGGCATCGCGATGGCCATCAGCCCCACGATGACGATGTTATATAGGAAGAGGAAGATGAAGGTCCTGCGGCCTCCCCATCTATCAACGACATACGGCATAATGATCGAGCCGATGAAGAAGAAGAATCCGGACAAAGCGAGTAAACCTGAGATGCTGCCGTCTTCCATCCCAAATCGGAATTTCAAAATGACGTTCAAGAACGGACTAAGCAATCCGAACGTGAAACCCGAGTTAAAAATAAGCAGAGAAAGCAGCAGCAGAAAGTAGATCGCATGTCTTCGCTTCGGCAGCTCCGAGGACTTTGCTCGTTGACCATCGCTAGCCTTCTCTACACTCTTGGCTTGCTCCATTGTATGAGAAGCAGGCAGCAGTATCCAACGTAATATACCTGAGAGGCCTAAGCAGCCACCGGCAATGAAAAAGGCATATTGATACGTCGTGGTATGCCCAGGCATCCAGTCCGGCAAATAACCACCAAGCCATGTGCCGAGGCCAGTAAACAACGTAAATATGGCGAACAGCAGAGAATACGCACTCGTTTCTTCTTTTTTCGAACGGCAATATTGGAAAATCAATTGAATTTCGGAGTTCACAATTGCTGTAACGCCCAGCGAATAAATAATCTGCGCAGCTGTAATTGCGCCAAGGCTAGTTCCGATCCCGAAAAGAACGAGCGCCAAAAAAGTCAGCAGCATGCCGGTGACGAGCATTGTCTTGCGCCCGACACGCTTCACGATGAAGCCCGCTGGCAGACTGCCCAAGCCAATGGTCAAGGCGCCAAGCGACGTTATTCGGCCGATATCCCCTTTGGAGAATCCTAAATCCAACAGATGCAAGTTAAGAATAAGGCTAAACACGCCTGCTCCGATGCCAAATAGGCTTTCCGTCGCGATGAATCGCTTCACGTTAGGCGATAAATCCCGGAATAAATTTACGATATACGTCCACATAGATGCACCTTTCCTCTTGTTGTTATGTGCTCTATCTTACATGGCGAGGGCACCCAGTTCAATCTTATTTTCCAGTTAGTCGCTACTTAACAATTTCAAAATACGAAGACCCGTGCCCGTGCTGCGCTCATCTTTTCTCCCTGTCGGACGTATTGTGATTCGTCTACTTTGCCGCTCTGAATGCATAGGAAACAACGCCATAATGGGACGATATGCCTTCAAACACCAATCATCAAACAGATGAATGGCTTGAAATGGCTCACCTTCGATCGCGTATTCGAATATCCCCGAGTCAGGCCCGCACAGCACCACAACACCAGCACGCTGCCCGTGCACGGTGAAAGAAAGTGAGGCATCCAGCGTATCTGCGTACAGATGTCGCGTGTCATATCTCCAGTTCATAAGCGGCTCTGATGAAAATTCCTTCCCTACAAAACCTTCCACACTCGTCGCAAAATCCACCCCCAACATGGCTGCGTATTCGTAATTGTCCAGATCTAGAGGTGGCGGCATCCATACTGTATCCATTTCCTTATCTTCCCTCATATCTAGGGCTACATCCAGATACTCCTGGAGAAACCTCGCATATAAGGCATGCCCCGCATCATTCGGATGTACCCGATCTGAAGCAAGATCGTCCCATTGCACTTCGTCTGTCTGCATCAAGCTATATACTCTCGCCGCAAAGTTAACGGAAGGAATGTCATAATAAGATGCGACTTCTTCATGAACAGCTATGTTGAATGGCGTGTGATCAGTCAAATTTTTATCCGCTGCCGTGTAGATATAACAGATATCCGTACGAGGCGATAGTCGCCGGCATTGTCGTACGATCCCTTCCATGCCCTTGATGGATTCGTCGCGATCCAACCCGTCGTTCACACTAAACTCAACGAATAGCAAATCAATCTCACCGTGAGACAAAACATGCTCATGCAATCGGTGAGCACCGAATGTTGACGTCGTTCCACCAACGCCCGCATTGATACACGTCACCTTGTCTGCGGTATAGCGTTGCTTCAAGTAGCTCTCGGTTAAGGCTCGCCAGCTTGTGGTCGTTAAATCCGATGCCCCTGCACCTTCGGTAATCGAACCGCCTATGAAAGCGACGACGATCGATTCGTTGCGAAGTAATTTCTCCTTGAAGTGAGGCAGCCCTCCACGATGATTCACCCACTGGTTAGCCCATGAACTAGTCATATCCTACATCTCCTTTACGAATAAAAAAATCAAGTGCTCTATGTTTGAACATAAAGCACTCGATCTTTAACGATCTTATTTTTTATAGGAAGAACTGTCATACGCTTTTTGCAAAATTTCCAGATAACGGCCAACCTTCAAATTATCCAGTCCTTTCACATAAGCATCCCAATCCTTGTTCAAATCTTTATTTCCTGTAATGAATTGGAGCGCGTTTTGATCGATATAATTTTTGAGATTTGTTTGAAGAATGCTTGCTTCATCCGTTTGTGCAGGATCAACCCATACCGCCCAGACAGGATAAATCTCTTTGGGCTCGTGACCTTGGTATAACAGTGTCGCATTGTACAATCTGCGCTCGTAGTTCGCCGAATCATACACATCTGTTCCTTGAACAATACTGTCTCTGTATTCACTCGGTTGGTAGAAGTGGCCCATGCCGCTCCAACCTGCATTATGAGGTGCTTCTCCTTCTACGGCTGGAATGGACGCCATGAGCGGTTTCACACCTTTACCTAGAGCGACCTCACCCTCTTTGGGTTTTCTCCAGTCGATCCCTTCCATACCTGACGCTGCATTCGTTTGGCCTTCAAACGTAAACATGTAATCAACCATTTTGATCAACGTAATTTGTTCTTCTTTCGTAGCTTTGTTCGTAATGACGAATTTCGCTCCTGGCGTCAGTCCGCCGCCATCATGCGTAGCTAGGGAACCGTTTGGCCCCGTAAGTGGAGGCACCGGATTGTAATCGGCTGAATTCTTATTTCCTTTATCAATGTTTACGAAAATAGCGGGATGCATGCCTGCGCCTACACCAAGAATTTGCGTCCCTGCGTTCTCACCAATCTTCTTGAACGCTTCCGCATTTTGCGTAAATGCTCCTGGATCAATGAGCCCTTCGTCATACAAAGATTTAATATACGCGAGGCCTTCTTTCCACTGTGGCTTATTCGCTGCTGTATCCACTTTGCCGTTCGCCATTGTCAGGTAATTGCGGTCATCATCATAAATGAAACCATTCATGAGAAACGGAATGATATGCACCCCAAAATCTTCCGTAGATCCACTTAGCGGAACTTCATCGGCTTTGCCGTTACCGTTAGGATCACCCTTCTTGAAGGCTTGGAGTACTTTTTTGAAATCCTCAGTCGTTTTTGGCATCTCCATATTTACTTTGGATAACCATTTCGTATTGATCCACATTTTGTTCGGATACGAGCAGTGGAAGCATTGCGTATACGAGCCTAATCCATAAATCTTGCCATCCGGCGCGGTACTAAAGCTCTTCAGTGTTGCGTCTTTCGCCATAGCTGCTTTGATATTCGGAGCATACTGGTCAATTAGATCGTTCAAGGGAATTAAGATGCCTTGCTTCCCGTATTTGAGAATGTCTGCTTGTGAAAATTGATCGATCCAAGCCGTCAACATATAAGAATCGGGATAATCACCGCTTGCCAATGAAATCTGTCTCTTTTCTTTGGCACCATCAAACGGGATAATTTCAAAATTAAACTTCGCATTGAACTTTTCTTCCATGAATTTCGTGAATTTGTTCGTCTTCAAGTCGATCGCTGTATCCTGTTGAGCAAACATGCTGATCGCGACAGGACCACTCGTTGTAGCTCCCGTTGCTGCTGGAGATACGGATGCTGTGTCATCCTTCGAGCATGCGGCTAGAAATAAACTAGACATCATTATTACCAGTAGTGCGCTTACAAGACCCTTTTTCACATGTATCGCTCCCTTTTATCATGCAATTAGTATAACCCCGATCGAAGATCCACTGCCAGCATTACCTGAAATGAATCACCCCTTTCCATGGAATCCACGGATAGATCCGCATCTTAACCTTTTACAGAGCCCACTAACATGCCTTGCACGAAGAAGCGTTGGACGAACGGATAAATAATCAACACGGGCAATGTTGTGACGACAATGAGTGAATATTTCAACGCCTCTGCAAGCTGCTGTCTTTCTACTTGCTTCAAGGCATCTGTTGCGTTCGAACTGTTGTTGAGAATGATAATGCTGCGCAAAATCAACTGCAGCGGGAACAAACTAGCCGATTTGAGATAAATCAAAGCATCGAAGTACGCGTTCCATTGGCCGACAGCATAAATAAGGACAAGAACGGCGATGATCGGTTTCGATAATGGCACGACAACGCTTCTTAGAAATCTGAAGTCACTGCAGCCATCAATTTCACTCGCATCAAACAGTTCATCTGGAATCGCCGATTGAAAGAACGATCTCGTAATAATGACCTGCCACACCCAGATCGCGTTCGGAATGAGCAGGGCCCATCTCGTATCAATCAGTCCCAACTGTTTAACGACTAAGTAAGTTGGAATTAACCCTCCGCTGAATAGCAGCGTAAACGTAATTAACATCATGAGCACATTCTTGCCGAAGAACGTTTTCCTAGAAAGCGGATACGCGATCATAATCGTAAGTACCACACTAATGATGGTTCCAACACTCGTATAAAAAAGTGAATTCGCATAACCAACCACCACTTTCTGGTTATGAATCAAGGTATTGTACCCTTTCAGGGATAGCTCAACGGGCCAAAGCCATACTTTACCGGAAGTGACAGCAGCAGGACTGCTGAACGAACTGCTGATCACGTAAATAAGCGGATATAGCACAACAATGAGGAGAAGGCTCAGAAGTATGTAGACGGTAATTAAGAAAATTCTATCTCCTAGCGAATCTTTCACCCTTGCTTTGATCGTAGACATAGCTGCACTCCTTTTTACCAGATACTATGATTCGAAAATTTCCTAGCCAATCTATTCACAACAATGAGGAGGATCAAATTAATCACTGAATTGAACAACCCGACGGCAGTTGCGAAGCTGTAATTCGCATTCAGCAGTCCCACTTTGTACACATAGGTCGCGATAATCTCCGAATTTACCGTATTCAGTGGATTTTGCAATAAATAAACCTTCTCGAAGCCAATCGCCATCACATTACCGACATTCAGAATAAGGACGACGACAATCGTAGGCAAAATGCCAGGTAAATCAACGTGGATAATTTTCTGAATCCGTGAAGCACCATCTACTTTGGCTGCCTCATATAGAGAAGGATCCACGCCTGCTAAGGCAGCTAAGAAAATGACCGAATAATAACCAGCCGTCTGCCAAATATCCGACCACACATAGATTGAGCGGAACATGCCGGGTTCTCCGAGAAAATTAATCGAATCCATTCCAAAATGATTCATCACCACATTCACGAAGCCGAGTCGAGGTGCCAGAAAGAGCATAATAATGGACACCATTACAACGGTAGATATGAAATAAGGTGCAAAAGAAACGAGTTGGACCAGCTTCTTAAAGCGTTGATTACGTACCTCATTAATCGCCAGCGCCAATAGTATGGGAATCGGGAAGCCGACAATTAACAGGTAACCACTGATAAAAATCGTGTTCTTCACTAATGTCCAGAACAGCGGATTTTCAAAAAACAATTGAAAGTTCTTAAACCCGACCCAAGGACTCCCCCAGATGCCTTTTGTGACATTGTAGTCCTTAAAAGCGAGCACCGCGTTCAGTATCGGATAATACTTAAATAGCAGGAAATATAACGCAGGTGGAATGATGAGCAGATAAAGCTGCCAATGTTTCTTGAAGCTTCGAGTTGCTGCCTCCATGAGGCTAAGTCGACTGCTTTTGATCAGCGATCTCTGACTGGTGACTAGTCCTTTATCCAAAATAAAACCCCCTAAGATCATCTGCCTTATAATGATTGCGCTTTCTTGAGCCTTATTCTAGGGGATAACTGCCCGTATTAGATAGGTACATTTGCGATATTTCACGTACACTTGACGGTAAATCGAGGGTACATCTGTCTTACGAGCATCCCCGGTCGCTCGGTGGGGCTGCGTTAATCCGTACATAGGGTCAACATTTCCGAATAAGGTGCTGCCATAACGCTATATACTCCGCATGGATGATCTACGAAAAAATAGCGTCACGAAATAACGTTATTTCGACTAAATTGATTGAAATTTGGCTATTTGACTGAAATAACGCTGTGTCATAACGCTATTCTTCTGATTTCTGTACCGGAGGAGCAAATAAGATGGTTTCATAACGCTATCTTTGCGAATGAGCTGTTGGGGGGCTCGGATGGCTAGTGTGGATTGGTGGGGCTGGGGGAATTTGGGTGGTGGAGTAGCTAGTGTTGCTGGTGATTTTTGTGTTAGGAGTTACTGGGGAGCAGCTAGTGTTGTTTGTGCGGCTGGAGTTACTGGAGTGGCTTGTGTTGTTTGTGCGGCTGGAGTTACTGGAGTGGCTTGTGTTGTTTGTGCGGCTGGAGTTACTGGAGTAGCTAGTGTTGTTTGTATGGCAGGAGTTACTGGAGTAGCTAGTCTGCCAAGTGTGGCTCGGGTGACTGGTCTATTTCTCTAAAACCCTCCCATTCAAGTCCTCTACTCCTATCAAAAGTGCGTATGAGCACTTTTCCAATGAGATTTCCTCTCCTTTATTGGAAATTGATACAAATAGGCATCAATTTCGAATGATTTCAGGAGATTATGATGAAAAACGGTAAAAAGGTTGCCTATTTGCACTTATTTACTAATATTAACCATAAATGAGCACGAAAGGTTGCCTATTTGCACTTTTAAGAGGCAAGACGGGAGAGTAATCCCTCCAACACTCCGCGCTCCCTCACCTCCACCACCAGCCAACAAAAACCAAAAGGAGCTAAGCGCATCAAGCCGCTTAGCTCCTTTATCTTCATTCCGTCGTAGACTGCCGATACGAACTCGGCGAAACACCCAGCACTCGCTTGAACGCTCTGCGGAAAGAATGCGAGCTGTTGTATCCGACACGCGCTGCAATTTCGTCTACCGTGTACGTATCCCCTTTTAACAAATTAGCAGCTTGATCCATCCTCACTTGCTCCAGATGATCCGATAAATTCATCCCCGTTACCTCTTTGAACAGGTTGGAGATGTATTTCTCTGGACGCTCCACTTTTTCCGCTACGCGGTAGAGATTGAGATCAGGATCACTGTACATTTCACCGATGTATTTCATCACTTGCTCTACGGTTTTATTATGATGATCGTTCTTTTTGGTGGCGATTAATCCGCATAAGGATGCCATAATATCATCGATATCCTGCCGAATCGCATCCATTTCTTCATTCGCCTGAATATCAGCGATGCGATTTTTCACGACCTCGTAAATCTCCGACTCCTGGAATGTTTTCTGATATAATAACTTCAGGAAAGTGCCCTTCATCTCGCCAACAAGCTGATGCTTCATCTCAATGGACAGTTCGCGATTTTCAATGTTTTGGGCAATAATCGCATCCAGAATCCGTCTGGCTTCGTCAAGATCCCCCGCTCGGATTGTACTGATTAAGCGCAGCTCAATATCAAGCGGATAATAATACGTATCGCTTTCCAACCTAGCATCGGAGAACCAGATGACCCCTTTTCGATTCATATGCAAAGCATACTCTAACGCTTGTTTCGCTTGCTCATACGTATGGCTGATCTCCATAACCGTAGTAAATGGATTGCTCATTGCTGCGATGATAGTGATTTTGTACTCAGAAAATAAATACTCAGCAAGCTCATTCAGGATTCGCTCCACTTCTTGATTCGGCATGTCTTCAGCAGACGCTATTCCTTCAAAAATGACCACAACCCGATCTGCACCGAGATCCGTCATATGGACAAGCCAGCCTAGATCCTGCAGCGTCTGTTTCATAATGAATCGCGCCGCACTTAACTCGTTAAGAATCTCAACGTTGTCCATCCCCGAGTATCCTTTAATTTGCAAAATACTTGTATAACCCGTATCCGCCTCCAACCCTGTATTGGCCTGTTCAGCCGCTGCGGCAATCTCTTCTAGTGACCGGAACTCACCGGCTATCAGCCTTTTCAAAAAGGCATCCCGAATTAATGGGAGTTGCCGGTTTAACTCATTTTCGAGACGCTTATTATTAGAAATCATATTCGAGATATTGCCCTGTAGAAAATCGTACTCATTCCGTCCTACCGCTGCATCTTTGCCAAACTGCTCTTTCATCACATTCAGCAGTCTATGCATAGGCGTACTATTGCGGTAAGCTTGCCACAGTCCCACCAACAATCCCACGACAAGAGCGCTGCTTGTCACAGACCAAGTAATATATTTGATTTTATTCGCATTTTCCATTAATACATGTCTAGGAATTCCTGCTCTATAGACCCATCCTGTCGTTTTGGAACGAATCGTAATCACTAGATCATCGCTATAGAATTGACTCTCTTTCATTTGATCGAAACTGGTGTCTGCGGCCAACTTAGCAGCATCCGATTCATTAATGCCAAGTAAACTTATGGTATGCCCCTGGGCATCACTAATGTGAGACCACCCGCCATATTGATTCTTGAGATCCGATAAGAGGCTGGTAATAACCTTTTCATCAATGAGAACAACGACTGTCGCGCGTGCGGAACCACTAAAGCTGTCTAACGGGAGCGATTGGATATACGTAATTACAGAGGTTTGCACACCATTTGTTATAAAAGGCTTCAGCGGTATGATTTCCCTGTTGTGCGTTTGCTCCAAAAGTGTTCGCTTCCACTCATCCGCGGGTAGATCCTTATAACGGAAGGACTGATAGTAACGTTCAGGCTGGAAATAGGAAGACGCCGGCGTTAGGAGCACATTGTAATTATTTAAATAGATATAAAATTGCTGTAAGAAATCATTAGTTTGGCTAAAAGCCTTAATATCATTATTTACTTTCCAAATGCCATATAAATTGACCTTCTCATCCATTCCCTTCTCATTCATGAGAACGCTCAATTCCTGATTCAGCGCCAGCTGCCTCGTGAAGCCTTCTACCTCAGCCATCCTTCGCTCCAAAATATCTTGACTCTTCCGAAGCTGTGTGACGTTATTCTCAATAGATACGGATTGCGTTACGGCAATCGCAGTACGATAGGACATATAGCCAGCAATACTTGGGATTAACAAAATGACGATATAGGAGATCAGAAATTTACGGAATATTCGCGAGAATTTCGGCATGAACCCTATCCCCCTTTTAAAATGAAAGCGTTATCTAAATTGATTTTTATTATACCATTTCTTTTTCTAGATAAAAAAAGGAAAGGCAACTACCCTTATACTGACTGTAGCTGCCTTGGTCTACTTGATATTCAGATGAGATTGATGTTCAACTTTCTATCGATTTGGTACGTGCAGTTGGGCTCCAGAGCGATCTCGACCTTAAGATCTCCATAATGGATAGACGTATGAACTGCTGAGTATGCACGAATTCTCGCCTCGACTAATTCGCAATTCGCCCAAGTCACATCCACCTCTGCGTTCCCTTTTACCCGCAATCCACTAACTTTGCCCGTGTGCCACTTAGCAGGAAGCGCTGGCAAGAAATGAATACTTCCTGCCTGACTTTGGAGCAGCATTTCAGCAATAGCTGCAGTCCCACCAAAGTTACCGTCTACCACACATATATTCGTTTCGGCTCCGGCGATCCCTGCCTTGGAGTAAGTTAACAAATTGTTAAAACACAAATGGCCGATCAAATGCGTGAGATGCTTGTAGGCATTCTCACCATCTTGTAATCTGGCAAAATTCGCCGCAAGTGCGGCTAACGTAAACTCAACGTCCTCTAACGTTTCACGATCCATGCGATTCTCCAGAGTTACCCTTGCTGCAGCACTGAGCTCTGGCGTACCTTCAGGTGTCACCTGGTTGCCAGGATATAAGCTGAAGAGATGGGATAAGTGACGATGGTCTGGCTGCGCCTCTTCATAATCCTCTAACCACTCCTGTAATTGTCCTCTTCTTCCAATCATCAACGGAGGTAATAGGGCAATGGCCGTCTTCAGCTTCTGTTGGAGCTCGATATCCACCTGCAGCAATTCCGATGCTTCTAGGCAAAATGCAAACAAATCGCGCACCAGTACCTGGTCCAGCGTGGAGCCCATGGACAATTGATATTCGCTTCGCTGCGGATCATTTAAATAGAAACTGTTCTCCGGTGAATTCGACGGACCTGTCACTAGCCAGCCATACTGCGGGTGAACCGTCATATATTCGAGGAAAAAGGCAGCAGCCTCTTTCAGAACCGGATACGCCGTCTCTGCGAGAAACGCCTGATCGAGCCCGAATTCATAATGCTCCCGAAGATGCGTAGCAATCCATAAGCCTCCCGTTACGTTAAGCCCCCATGATGTCTCCCAGCCAGGAGACGCGAATCCCCAAGCGTTCGTAAATACGTGAGCAACCCATCCTTCACAGCCGTAAAAATGCTTCGCCGCCGCTCTTCCACTCCCCGCTAATTGCGTTACGAATCGCATTAAAGGAAGATGGCATTCCGCCAAATTGCTGACTTCCACCGGGAAATAATTCATTTGCGTATTGATATCTAAATGATAATCGCAGCTCCATTGCATACGATTGGCTTCACCATCGTTCCATATCCCTTGCAGATTAAGCGGCAACGGAGAATCCGCCCTTGACCCAGCAATAGTTAGATAGCGTCCATATTGATAAAATAAAGCAAATAAGTGTGGATCGTCATCCTGCCCCTGCAGGAATAGTTGTATTCTTTCATCTGTGGGTAGGCTCGAATTCTTGCTTACGCCTAGGTCTAGGTTGACGTTGTCATACAAACGCTGATAGTCCGCCACATGATCCGCTCTCAGCCGTTCATATCCCTTTGCTACGGCGTTCTCTACCTGACGCAACGACTTTGACATCCACTCGTCATCGCTGCGGCCATAATTAGTATTCGCTGCCAAATAGATCACAACGTCGTCAGCGCTGTCTATCCTAATTTGGCCAGTGTCCGGCTCTGCGGACACACTTCCGCCATTGGCGATGACCTTTAGTACACCTTGGCAGCTTACACCGCACTCCCCGTCACTATGCATACGTTCCGTTGCTTGCCCCTCAAAAACAAACGTTTCCTTATCCACTAATGTTGCAGTGAATCGCTCTGTTCTTCCAAGAATACGCAGCGTGAGTGATAGACCGCCGGACTGCTCGCTAAACAATCGTGAGGCTACGATTCCGTCCGGATGCGAAGCCCAAACTTCTCTTGTTTGTCTATGCCCGCCCGAGGTGTAGACTGTCCGCGTGCAAGCGCTCTGAAGATCCAGCTCCCGAACCAGTTGATCGCCTTGCTGATCGAACGTGATGTGAACATCGCACATCGATAAATGCGTGCCGAAGTTCCCTTTCTTTGGCTGCAAAGACTGCTTTGCTAACTCGTCTCCCCGCTTATAATCGCCGGCAAAGAAATGCTCGCGCATTTGTTCCAAATCTGCTTTACCTTTTGATAATTCTGGCAGTGATTCGGGCTTCCCCGACCAATAGGTGATTTCTGTTAAATTCCAGGTTTCATGCTCCACACCGCCGTAGATCATTGCACCCAATCTTCCATTCCCAATGGGTAAACCTTGCGACCAATTTACGCCAGGACGATCATACCATAGCTTCATTTCATTCATATCGCGCCATCCTTATATGTAATAGATAAACGAAAAAGCAACACAATGCCGTGAGTAAAAAGGGGAATCTACGTGCAACCCCCCTTGTAATGATTACGCTTTCTTTATCCTCATTGTAGTGGAATTTTGCTTAGTTTAGATAGGTACAATTGCGGTATTCCACGTACACTTGCTTCACAGATAGGGTACATCTCTCAATAGGGCATCCATTTTTCCGCTCACTAAGAGCTTATACGATTGTTGAACAGTACACGACGAATCAGTAATATACAATGTCAGCCTTGGTGATGGCTGTATTCCCTACAATTCGCTAAAAATAGTGGTTTCTCGCGTGATTTTCATTGGAAAATTAGCCCATTTCGCTCATGACAGCGAACAAGTTGCCTGTTATGCTAGCCTCAAAATGCTGATTCAACGATATTAAGGAGGCTGGGTATGTATTCATTTTGGAGAAAAGCTTCGCTGCTCCTAACTGCCGGTGCACTGGTATTGACAGGTGTAACCGTAGGGCAATCTAGGGCTAGCGCAGAGGCAGATATTTATAGCTTTGATCTGAAGAAATTTGGCGGCGAGCGGAATGACTGGCTTTCGTATGTGACCGCAGAGGTTCCATTCGTCATTACGTATAATACAACCAAGGTTGTGTCTACAACTTCAACCGATACCTTGTTCTATTCGCGAGATAATGGGGTAAGCTGGATCACACTCACACGCGGGGAAGGCGGCGCGCTAACACTTCCGATTGATCCTAGCCTCACTTCAGTTCGCTTTCGCATCCATGTTTGGTTCGATCCGCTCTTGGGCAGTAACAGTGAGGACGATTATGTGTCACCTCCCTACGCTGTGAAGCAGCCTGGGGCTCCCACCGATGTGAAAGCCACAGCCAATTCCAATGGATCCGTGACTCTAACTTGGCTGGACAATTCGAACATGGAAACTCGCTATGACATTACGCGAACAGGTCCTGATGGCAAGAAGACGTTCTCCCTTTCAGGTAAAACAGATTCAATTGGTCAGGTTTCCTTCATAGATACACAAACAAGTAAAACCAATAATACTTGGTACGTGTACCAAATTAAGCCCATCATTGACCAATATGCTATTCCCGAGTATTTGGTCCCCGGAGAGGCCGTCACGATTGTGGAATCTACACCTCCACTCGGCCAAATTAAAGACATTCAAATCGATGCGCCTCTCTTGAAAGGATCAGGTATACAACCGATTCTGAAACCAGGAAAAACCAAATTAAACACGCTCGATGACATTGCTAAAATCACCGTTTCCCCTGATCTCATTGGCAGATTGGACGGCGTTATTACGAATGTACCAGATATCTTTGCCGGCGCCAGCCCATGGGCTTTGCCTGAGTTGAAGCAAGCTTTCGGGCTGGGATTAGCAACCAGTGAAACCTTGAGCAAGTACACAGAGGCGATCACGAGAGAGGATTTTGCTGGACTCGCCGTTCGGCTCTATGAGAAGCTGACGGGGAAAACGCTAGCACCTGACTATAATCCCGTGTTCAAAGATACGAATAATGTGCAAGTGAACCAGGCGTATCGGCTGGGTATCGTGAACGGCTTGACGAACGATACCTTCGGGCCTAAGAGCCCCATCACCCGTCAAGAGATGAGTGTCATGCTGCTGAGGACGGTGAGATTAGCGAAGTCAGGCATAGCACTAGATACAACTTTAAAAACAACCTTTACCGACTCTGGCTCCATCTCGAGCTGGGCGCAGGATGCCATGAACTTTGTTGTAAACTACGGCATTATGAATGGTGTTGCTGGCAATAAGCTCGATCCACACGGTAATACTACGCGGGAGCAGGCGATCCTTCTCTCATTGCGTACGTATTTGGCAACAGCGGTGCTGAAGTAGGGGGACGCTGTACAAGAATTAAAAAGGCATTCACTCCTGGGAGTGAATGCCTTTACTTCGTTTATTTAATTGTTGTAGGATTACCATGAATGGATCCATTTCGACCATTGCCTGACGCATCTTGAGCACCATCTCTAAATGTCCAATATCCTGCAAGATTCGAATCAATTTGTGTTTCAGCATGGTTATACATGTCTGCTTGGATTTCGGTTTTAGATCTGACTGTTGTCCAGAATCTAACTTCTCCGATCTGACCTTTGAAGTATCGAGCAGCATAATTAGCATTTGCGGTATCTAAGAAATCTACGCCGATGGTAATTGGGGATGTATTTTTCCGGTAATATACGTATAGTTGCTCTTTATTCAGTTCCCCATTGATATATAACTTTATAGTTCCAGTCGTATCATCGTATATAGCGGCAATATGATACCAAGTATTTAAATTAAGAGCAGCATTAGAATCGAGTTCATTCCCATCACTAACCTGAAAATTAATTTTATCATGAAGGCCGTCATTTAAACGCAGTGTAAAGGAGCTGTTATTTTGCTCTTGATATTTGGACACAAATGCCGTTTTCCATATGTAAGCCTCCGGTTTCACCCACGCTTCAATCGTGAACGACGATGAATTATAGGCCACATTATGCGATATTTCTACATAGTCTCCATTACCATCGAAATGTAAAGCCTGATAAGGTTCTGCTGCTGCCGTCACAACAGACACCACATTCGACTCTCCCGCATGAATGCCACCGATAACATCCAACTTAAATTGATAAGACGTGCCCGGCATAAGTCCGCTTACGATATAAGTCGCTTCGTTAACACTTAACGACGCTACCGGAATAAACGCATTGTCACTCGTAGTCTTCTTAAGTAATCTTACACTATCTGCCCCAGCTGGCTTGCTATAGGTAAAGGTCGCATAGGTAGCTGTTGTGGCTGTTTGGACAACACTCAAATCATGGATAGGATTTACAACTGCGATGGGCTCAATCCTAGAAAGTAAATAGGCAATCTCATCTTGGGGAACAAACTTGTTATCGCCATTCATATTCCATTCTTGATGCTCAGGTAACGCTAAAGCAATCGTTGAGACGTCCTCGATCGTAAATACGTCGTTTGGGTGAACTACGATAGGAGGCAAAGTAAACACATACGCTCCAGTGCCATTAAGCACACTTGCCGTAAGCACATGCACACCTGTGCCAAGAGGAGGCAATGCAAGCTTTACAACCGAGTAACCCTCTACGTCTTTTGCAATAAGCTTTTCTCCGCCTTCAAAAATCTCAACCTTGGCACCTATTGGCGCTTGCACGACAACTTCCGTTGGCGCGTTCGTTATGACTGTTTGCTGAGGTGAGATAACAGAAACAAGTGCAGCAGCTGCAACCTGATCTTCATTCCCCAACAAAGCATAGCCGCTGGAAACTAGCAAAACTGCTCCCAGAATCCATCTAGCAAATTTGGTCCATGTCTGTTTCATTATGATCCTTTTCCTCCCAATCCGATAAATGCACTTATTTATGACAAGAATTGTATTTTTATTATAGTAACACTGCCATTCTACCAAACAGAGTAAGATACGGATAGCATTTTTTTAAAAGAAAAACAGACAGCTGCACACCAGCTGTCTGTCTCTTCATCCGCTTTATGTAAACCAAAGCTTCATCGTTTTAATCTCACAAGGATTCAACGTCACAGCAAGATAATCGCTGCCAAATTCAACTTTTGTTTCCTTGGTACGCTCGACCAGATCGCATTCCTTTACATCTTTGATTTTCTCTGTAAATGGCAGCCTCACCGCTAGGCGTGTATCGTGTAGATTTTGGAAGCGTACAACGTAGGCGTCACCTTGCTCCGCTTTTTTGAAAGCTAGAATATGGATCCCTTCCACGCCCTCTTGCAGCAATTGGTAGCTTGTAGGCCCCGCAGGATCCCAACCAACTGTCACCTGAGGCTGCATGCACGCTTCGACAGCTTGCTGCTGTACGCGTCCTGCCTGCCAATCCCCTGCATGAGGCACTAGCCGATAAGCGTATTGGAAGCTACCGCTAATCCATTGTGGGAAGTTCGTCCCCCATTGATTGTTAAATAAGTTAAAGTGCAGGATAGGTTTCTCGGGTACATACACTTTGGAATAGTGATAAATTCCTTTTTCACCAATGGAAAATAACGGCGTATCGAATGGAATAATTGTCAAGCCAACTTGTTCATCCTGTACGTCAACCCATTGACTAGCACAATGCAAGCGTGTATTCGCACCTCTCTCAATATCGACAAGGGGATTTACGACACTGCCTAATTTCTGAAACCGATAATTCGGCTGATCCGCGTTCAGAGCAAATGTGAAATGCCCACTCTCCGCATACGCCGTAGAGGCTTTACGATGAACCGTCACTTGCATATCGGCATACGATTGATCTTCTTCCAAGCGGAGCGAGAGGGAAAGCTCCTCCCCATTTCCAAACTCCTCATAACTTTCATTCGGCGTTGTGAAACGGATCTCAATACGGCCCCAGCCATCGCCATTGGAGGTCTTAACATCAACAAGATGCAGCCCATACTGCTTATGATCGATTCTAGGATAACCTGGTTTTCCAAAATCGTTCACATACCAATCCGTTAGATCATAGCTGTATGCTTTTACAAAATCCAGAATCTCCTCTTTCCCGTAAACATCATATTCGTATTGTGCAAATCGCCCGTTTACGGCCCATTCCTTCTCATTTTGCTTATCATAAAAGCTAGTCACACGGCCCGATTCGCTGTTGACTACGATGCGTATGGCACGGTTTTCCAAAACGGCGTTTTCACCGTCTTTAACCGCAATGGCACCTGTATGAACGTGACCCAGGACTTCTGTATACGCAAAAGTTCGATACCCCATCGGTCCCAAATCACCAATGTAGGCCTCACCACTTTCATTAACGGCATAGGCTTGCTTCGTTTCTCTATCCGTAAGTGTACCGGGCTTACGATGATCAAGTGCGATCTTCACGTGCTGTCGTTCCCAAGCAAGCGGGTTATACACACCAATGATAGTTGAATCTGTGACTGTAAAAGGGTGAACTTCACTTAGCGCTTTCTCCGCTTGGTCTACGTAGTTTTTTTGCTCAGCCCAAGAAGCTTCTGTCTTGATGTAAGAGTCTGGAAACATAGTGCGATCTTTCTGAATCGCTGCCTTTCCAAAAGCGCGCTGGCTGTTACGGCCAGGCAATAAATTCGATTTAATATCGATTCCCCACGTATGTTCGCCGAATAGCAGCGTGTGTTCATAAGCCTTCGCTATCGCATTCTGGTGATCATTCTCACCCAATCCTTGCAGTTGCTCCAATGTTGCTAAGCTCTCCCGTGCTGCAATATCCGAGCGCATCCGCCGTACCCGTGACACTTCTTCCGGATAAGTGCCAATTCCATGAATCCATGTATCCGCTAAATCCTTGCGAATGACAGGGATATCCTGATAGTCTCTAGCCTCGAAGTCGCGTGCAAAATCATCCATCGTCCCGATTTTGACCTCGGTATTTGGATACTTGATCGCAATCTCATCCAACAGGTCTTGCACCACTGAGCCATCCTGTGGACCGTAGTTGTCTTGCGTTTGCAGCAGCGCTATCCAGATCGGATAGGGCCAATCCTCTGGCGGCGTCAAGTCTGTGCCATAAGCCCCCTTGGAATAGTAGGTTAATACCCTGCTGCCATCTGGACCTTCCCAATGAAACAACCGCGGCAAGTCAACCGGTGAAGAGCAGGAGTTTACGCCTAAATGCAAAAACGAAATGCCTGCATTTTTCAATAAAGTAGGCAGCATCCATGTGTGGCCGGGGACGTCCGTCATTTTAGCAGATATCGCCGTATGCCCATATTGATCACGAAGTTTTTCTGAGATGTATAACCCTCTAATATATTCTTCAGTGCCGCAAAACTCTGTATGTGTCGTAAAGGGAAGTCCATGCCAACGCAATTGCCCGTTCGTAATTAAGGCCTCCAGTCTTTCCTTTCTAACTGCATCAGGTGTAACCAAGCATTCCTTCAACATCCACGCAGGCAGTGTCCACACATAATGATGATCAGGACCATCCTTTTTCGTGTCTTCACATACAGCTAGAACGTCGTTCATCATCTCTTCTCTATATTGGGAGACGACATTGCTGGCCAAATCCGTAAAACCCAAGTCTACGTGAGTTTTGAAAACAACATATATTTTCTCTAGTTGCCGCACTGTTCTCTCCTCCGATATCTATAAATTATGGATGAATTGTACACCGTCGCCGTTTTGAGCAGTTTCTTTTCGTATTTATCCCCTAACGCCATTCCTAACTTGTACCAAAGCAGCAATATTGCGAGAGGTAATCGAATGAACCCCCATCTCCATAAAATGCTTCATCTCATCTTCTGCATTTACCGTCCAGATGTAGACATCCAGCTTATGACGGGCTGCTGCTTGAAGGAGTTCAGGTCCTACAACACGATAATTTACGTTGAGTCCGAAGCAGTTTGCGCTCAAAGCGTCCTCGCAACTAATACGAGAAGCTTCTCTTTCATTTAGGGCTAAAAATAACGACGTATCCACATTCAGCAGCTTGCGTAAGCGCGAATCGGTTCTGTTCACAACGTGGGCACGGCTGGTCTCACATCCGCTTAGAATGACCCGCTCATGCAGTCCATTTTCTTCGACGAATCGGGAAACTGGCTCCACACATGCATCGGATTTCAGATCTAGATTCACGATCTTACCTGATGCCTGAAGGATAGGCAGAACTGACTCCAACGATAAGATTCGAATGGTCTCGCCAGGAGTCCCGTTATGGGCTTTGATATCCAACTGACTCAGTTCTGCGTAGCTCATGTGGGAAATCCTATATCCCGTTCCATCTGTGGAATAAACGTTGTCGTCGTGAGAAAGTACAAGGACGCCATCAGCAGTTACTAGGATATCTTCTTCCACAATATCAGCCCCGCTGCGGAGCGCTGTTTCTATTGAAAATAAACTGTTATCGGGTGTACCCATACACCCCGTATGGGCAGTTAGTAAGGGATATGTCATCATCTTCACCTCAATCAAGAATCTTTGCGAATCCAAGCGTTGTTACCTAACTAAATTGCAAACCAAACAGCTTCTTTCTCCATGAAAGAAGCTTTCTACAATAAGCTGCCCACTCACTTCTTGATTTCCTCAAGCGGTTTGTGATGCCCATAAAATGTCTTTTCTCTTTTCACTGGGGCTGTCCATTTCACAGCATTAGCAATGACCCGCTGCACATCTTTGTTGTGATAGGTTGGATACGTCTCATGGCCTGGACGGAAATAAAAGATTTTCCCTTGACCACGACGATACGTACATCCACTGCGGAATACCTCCCCCCCCTGGAACCAACTGACAAATATTAATTCCTCAGGTGTAGGGATATCAAAATGTTCTCCGTACATTTCCTCTTCTTCCAAATCGATAAATGGACCGATTCCCTCTACAATTGGATGTGATGGATCAAGGACCCACAATCGCTCTTTCTCATCAGCTTCTCGCCATAGCAGATCACAAGAAGTGCCCATCAATTTGCGAAACAGCTTAGAATGATGTCCGGAGTGCAGTACGATGAGTCCCATACCTTCATGTACACGTTTACAGATACGGTCTACGACGTTATCCTGAAAGCCTTTATGCTCAACGTGTCCCCAATAAATAAGGACGTCCGTCTGATCCAACTTTTCTTGCGTTAAGCCATGCTCTGGCTCATTGAAAGTGGCACACTGAATCTCAAAACCATCTTGGCTAATTCCATCCGCAATAGCTCCGTGCATGCCCTTTGGATAGATGAGAGCCACCTCTTCTTTTCTTTGCTCCTGGAGAAATTCATTCCAAATCGTTACTCTGATCATATGAGCCCTCCCTAATGCTAGTCGAAAGCATTTATAAGCTTCGCGTCACGCCATCCTTTGCTGAATCGATGATCGCTTGCAGCACTTGTTGGTTACGGTATCCATCCATAATCGTAGGGACCGATGAAGAATTATTTTGCTCCAAATAATCCATAAAGTCCTGCAGCATCGGCTTCACGGACCTCTCCTCCAAGTGAATGGTGGACTCGGTCAGTTGTAAATTGTCGCCAGATCTGAGCGTCAAATGAACCTCATTCGGCTTTTCAACTGAAATTCGGACCGTGCCCAAGTCGCCAAACAGGGTGACGTTAAATTGATTTCCTGTACCAATTGCATTCTTATGCGTATAAAAAGAGCCCATCACGCCGCCATCAAGTACGCACTGGAAGCCAGTAAAATCATCCACATCGACTTCGGCATATTCTCCCGTTCGCTTATCTAAACGACGATCAATAAACGTGCTCATCATACCGGATACCTGCGTAAACTCGCCTACAAAGAAGCGTGCCGCATCCACCATATGTGAGCCTATATCCGCTAATATGCCGGATCCTGCCATCTCTTTATTAAACCGCCACGTGTATTCCTTATTAAACATCGGCGCGTTTTCCTCTTGCAGATAATGAGCAGCGATATGCCGAATCCGCCCTAAGGCGCCATCCGTAACCAGTTGCTTCACATATTGAAAGCAGGGTCTGTACCGATAGGAGAATCCAATCATACAGGGGATCGGATTTTGCTCATATAAGCGTAACAGTTCATCAGCCTCTTCCATCGTTCGCGTAAAGGGCTTCTCCGAGAATATGGGTTTGCCGTTCTCAATCGCACATTTCAAAATGTCATAATGGTATTTATTCGAAACCCCAGAAATAATGAAGTCGATGTCAGGATCAGCTATGATTGCTCGATAATCACTGTATCTCTTCTCTTTTGGCAAATTCAGGCGATCTCCAACCTGCTCCACTGCTTTCACATTCACATCACAGATGGCCGCAACGCTTGTATTGGCCACTTTCGCAAGATTGTTCCTATGATAATCGCCGATACCGCCAAGGCCAATAATACCTGCTTGCCATTTTCGAGTGCTCATTCGGCTCCCTCCCCTATTTGCTTACCCTGTATGACCCTGTAAAGCTCAAATTGTCGAACATGAATTTCGTTCTATAATTTTGCTTTCAACAATGACATTCTCAGCGAAGTCACCTGGAAGCACGCCTAATTGGTGCATTAAAATTCGAACAGATTGCGCTCCTAGCTCAGAAGGCTGCAGATCCATACTTGTCAAAGAGGGGTTGGATTGAACCATCATGGAATGATCTCCACAGATGACAAATATAGAAATGTCGCCAGGTACACTGAGATTCAAATCCTTGATCGCATTAAGAACACTGAATGCTGTACGGTCATCATCTGCAATAATCGCAGTGACCTTCTTCTTCTGTTTACCAAGGATATTCATTGTCTCCTCGTAGCCATAATCCAAGTATTCACTTGAACTCAAATCGGGCTTATGATGAATCATGTGTTCCTCAACGTCGAGTCCACGTTCATTCATCACTTTGATAAAACTATCTTTTCTATCAATTGACACCGTCATAAGCTCATTGGCATTCAAAAACATAATGTCCTTATGACCTCTATCAATCAAGTATTCGCATATACTGAACATAATCTGCTGATTATCGTTATCAACACTTGAGGAATGTTCAATATTCTCATTCATCACGTGACCAACGGTGACAAATGGGATCTGGCCCATATGCATCAGATTAATGCGTTCATCATTGGTTGTGGGTCGCATAACGACAGCACCGTCAATCGGATAACTTGTCAAGAACGGCGTTTTCACCTGCTGCAAAGGAATAATATCCAGCAAGACCCTATACCCATAATACGACGCTTCTAGAATAACCCCATTGATAAATTGCGTATGGAACGCGCTAAAGAAGAAACTGCCATGCGGAATGGTTAACCCAATCGCCATCGTTTTCTTGGTAACTAAGCTTCGCGCCGTGTGATTGGGGACATAGTTTAATTGCCTGGAAACGCTCATGACACGTTCCCTGACTTCATTACTCGTCGGTCTTTTTTGGCTAAAGACGTTGGAGACCGTCCCTTTTGAGACTTTCGCTAATCTTGCGACATCATCAATTTTAGCCATCGTTGCATAAACATCCCTTCATTCCAAAATCCTCTATTCTAGTTGCTCGTTTAACTTTTCTACTAATTCTATTAATTCCAATGGATGGTTAATGGTATAGGCAGGGATTTGACTCTCGTCTGCGTGTAATTTAGGATATCTAGGCGTCCAGCTCAAGAAGATGCTTGTTATCCCCATTTCATTCGCCCCTTTTACGTCACGGCTCAAATTATTGCCCACCATGACAATGCGTGAGACATCCTGTTCACCCAAGTCTAATGCCCCCATCGCAGCTTTAAACATACGAGGACTTGGTTTCGATGCTTTAATCGATTCCGAATAAATCATCGTCGTGAAGTAATCATATAAGCCATTTTGAATCAACATGTTTTTGAACGATTGCGCCCTGCCGTCGGCTACAAGAGCCAGTATATAACCACGCTCAGCAAGTGTCTTCACCATAACATCTGCGCCTGGAATCAGACTCGCCTGAATGACAATATCTTGATCATCTCTAATTTCGGTTCCTTCATCAATGATTGTATCACCGCAGTCTAGAAACACAATAAGCCTCTTCGCGTTAGGATCAATTGTTGTCGTATCATTGGTTGATACAAAATTCGTTGTCGGTTTACTCATGGATTACACCTCTTAAGTTTAATTCGCTTGCATAATGACAGGCCGCATAATGATTGTTGCCTATGTCCTGCAGCTCAGGTTCTTCTTGTATACACTTGTTGGTCTTGTACATACACCTCGGATGAAAATGGCATCCACTTGGAGGATTGGCTGGGTTCGGAACTTCGCCTTCGAGAATGATTCGATCTTTCTTATAGTCCGGATCAGGTTCCGGTACAGCAGACAACAGAGCCTCTGTATAGGGATGCTTTGGCTGATCAAATAGCGCTTCCACAGGTGCTAATTCAACAATTCGACCCAAGTGCATAACAGCCACCCGGTCAGAAATATTTTGCACAATCGATAAATCATGAGAGATAAAAATATACGTAATCTGAAGCTGCTGCTGCAGGTCTTTTAATAGATTAATAATTTGCGCTTTGATCGATACGTCCAAGGCCGATACGGCTTCATCACACACGATGAGTCTAGGGTTGGAAATAAGTGCGCGCGCAATCGCGATACGTTGTCTTTGCCCTCCGGAGAAAGCATGCGGATACCGTTTGAGATAACTGACATTTAATCCTGTTTTTTCGGCGATCATGGTCACTTTTTCATCTAGTTCCGCTTTCGTTAACTTAAAGTTGGCAAGCAGCGGCTCAGAAATAATGTCATAGACACTCATTCTCGGGCTCAATGAGGAATACGGATCCTGAAAGATCATCTGAATATCTTTTCTGAATTTCTTAAATTCTTTCCCCCGAAGGCCTAGAAAATCAACATTCGCATCGCCTTCCGGATGGTAAATCACTTCCCCTGACGATGCATTCATGCCCCTCACGATGCAACGGCCTAGCGTCGTTTTCCCACAGCCTGATTCACCGACTATACTTAAGGTTTCTCCCTCCATAAGTTCGAAAGAAACGTTGTTCAACACTCGAACGGAGGAGGGCTTACTAAACAACTTATTCTTGTCTTTCACTTCAAAATTCTTGATTAGATTGTTTACTTTCAATATAGGCTTAGACATGCTTATTCTCCTCACCTTCATTCTTGTAAAGAAAACATCTAACCATATGATGATCCGCTATTTGTGTTTTGGGCACTGCTTGTTTATTGCATACCCCTTCAATCCGATCCTTGCACCGCTCATAAAAGCCGCACATAGGAGGCATGTCGATAGCCATCGGAACAGTACCTTCGATCGATTCCAAGCGGGTATTGCGATTACCAGCTAATCTCGGCATCGAGTTGAGCAACCCTTTGGTATAGGGGTGCTTAGGATTTTTGAAGATCTCCCCGACCGTTGATTGCTCCACAATTTTGCCTAGATACATGACAGCTACTTCATCACACATCTCAGCAATGATGCCTAGATCATGCGTTACCAGGAGAATTGCCATGCCAAACTCTTTTTGAAGTCCCTTCATCAGCTCCATCACTTGCGCTTGAATGGTTACATCGAGCGCAGTCGTGGGCTCATCGGCAATTAACAATTCAGGATTGCAAGATAACGCCATGGAGATCATCGCACGCTGACGCATACCACCTGAAAACTCATGTGGGTATTGGTCAAATCTCTTCGCCTCATCCGAAATGCCCACTTTACTTAACATTTCAAGCGCAATTTTTTTCGCTTCTTTTTTATCCTTGGTGCGGTGGATGAGGATCGACTCCATGATCTGATTGCCAATCGTATACATCGGTGAAAATGCCGTCATCGGCTCTTGAAAGATCATCGCAATCTTGCGTCCGCGAATGGATCGAATCTGCTTACCCTTTGTATCTAGCGACAACAAATTTAATTCATTAAGCGCTTTCTCCGACGTGGAGTGATACACAATCTTGCCTGAAGTTTCACACTCTTTGGGATTAATACTGATAATAGCTCTGCTGGTTAGACTTTTCCCACAGCCAGACTCGCCAACTAGCCCAAGTGTTTTTCCTTTTTTTATTTCAAAATCAACGCCATCTACAGCTCTCATTTCCCCATTATCCATCTGAATACGAATCTTGAGGTCTTGAACGGACAGTAGGGGTAGTTCGGTTTGCGAATCAATAACAGCTTTTGATGTCATGACATTCCCCGCCTTACCTTAGTTTATTTCTTGTATGGATCGGCTGCATCACGCAAACCGTCGCCTAGAAAGTTAAACGTTAACACGGTAACAATGACAAATCCGAGAGGGAAAAGCTTCCACGGATACAAAGCAATATTCTCAATCTGCTGTGCTTCCTGAAGCAATACACCCCAGCTGGTCGCAGGAGACCGTATGCCAAGCCCTAGAAAACTCATAGCCGTCTCGCCTAGAATCATTCCCGGGATGGCGAGTGTCGTCGCCACGACCAAATAGCTGATAAATCCAGGTAAAAGATGCTTGATAATAATTTTAGCGTCGCTGACGCCTGCTATTTTAGCTGCTAAAACATATTCTTCATTTTTTAACGAGATGAACTTCCCTCTCGCAACCCTCGCTAAATCCGTCCAACCGATGAACGCAAAGATAATGACGATATAGAGATACATGGTTACTACGGGAACTCGGGCCGGTATAGCAGCTGATAATGCCATCCATAAAGGGAGCGTTGGGAAGGAACGAATGATTTCAATGAACCGCTGAATAACCGAGTCAATCCATCCTCCGAAATACCCGGATATGCCTCCGATAAATAAACCTAAGACGAAACTTATAAACACACCAATAAGCGGGATACTTAATGAAATTTGACTGCCCAGGGCAACGCGTGATAGTAAATCTCTCCCCATTCCATCCGTACCGAACAGAAAGATACGACCAGGTTCATCTACACCAAATAGGTGGGTGCTTGTTGGGATCATGCCTAAAAATTTGTAGCTTTCACCTTTCACAAAAAAACGCAGCGGATGGCGAACATTCTCATCCTGAACAAACTTTTTCCGCAGTGTAACAGGATCTCTCCCTGATTTCAGTTCATTGACAAAGGGTCTGAAATGAAAGTTGCCCTCAGCATCCTTAAAACTCAATTTCGTAGGGGGCGCATTGACATATTTGCTATCGTAGCTTTCCAAACTATATGGGGCTATAAACTGAGCAAAGAGTGCTACTAGGTAAAAAATAGCTAGAATGATTAAGCTGATTCGGGCTAATTTATGTTTTTTCAATCTGCGGTATATAAGACGCCACTGCGAGCTGTAATAGACATCGTTATTTTTCGGACGCTTGAAGGTAGTTAGGAGTTGTTTACGCACCGTTGTAATTGGTTTCATAGTTACACACCTCTGAATGCAGTGCGAATTTTGGGATCGAGCCATGCCAACAATATATCCGAGATCAATGTACCTATAACCGTCAGTACGGCCATAAACAATAACCACGTACCTGCCAGATACATGTCTTGGGCTAATAATGCGTTATACATAACGGGACCTTGAATAGGCAAATTAAGAACAATCGCCGTAATCGTAGAACCAGTAAAAATCGACGTTAGTGACCATCCAAGGGTACTTACGATTGGATTGAGAGCAGCGCGCGTCGGGTATTTCAGTAATATTTTCATTTCTGATAAGCCTTTGGACCTTGCGGTCACTACATTCGGCTTATTTAATTCGTCCAGCATTTGCCCTCTCATGACGCGAATGAGCTCAGCTGTGTTCGCCAAACCAATCACGATAATAGGGATAATCATATGCTTCAGCAAGTCAAGAACCTTCCCCATCGACCATGCCGCACTCGCATATTCATTGGAAAATAGACCTAACAACGGATCACCAAAATACACATAGGACAAATACATGAGAATGATCGCCATCAAAAAGTGAGGTGTAGCCATACCAAGGAAACCGAATGCTGAGAAGATATAATCACCAATGGAATATTGTTTTACTGCACAATAGATCCCGATCGGGATCGCTACCGCATAAGTAAAAACCATCGTCGCCACAGAGACGATCAACGTTAACGCCATATATTGCGATATTACATCCATAACAGGCCTATTAAAGCTAAACGAATATCCGAAGTTAAAATCGGTGAAAATGTTTTTCATCCATTCCAAATATTGTACAAACCAATGTTGATCTAATTTTAAGGCTGATCTCATTTCGGCAATATCTGCTTGTGTCATGATCTCACCAGCCGCGGACATCTTCGCTGCATACGATGAAACATAGTCACCAGGAGGCAACTGAATGATATAGAACACTATAACGGATATAACAAAAACGACGGGTATGACCAAAATGATTCTTTTTAAAATATATTGGAGCATCTCGATCCTGTCCTCTCCGGTTAATTCGATGATCCTGGTGAAACGCATACTGGGGAAATTGAATTTCCCCAGTATCTCGTTTACTACGACCTATTGTTTGATAAAGAATTGAGCAGGATGCCCATGACCTAAGCTGCGGAATTCGTCAGCGAAAATTAAATTCTTAGGCACGTTGCCCATCTTGTTTGATGCAACAATCAGATTTGGTGTTGGACCCGTATAGCCAATTAACCATTGATTCTTTTGATTGAGTTTAATGATTTCATTACTCCACTTCGTAATATCTTCCTTCGTTGTCGATGATTTAACTTTATTCCAGTAATCCAAAACTAACGCGATGTCACCTTCCGGTTTAACGCCCTCTTTACCATTGGATGACGTGTATAAGCCATAATTTCCAAGCCATGGTGTCAATACGCGAAGTGGTACAAGTGTATCCGGTCTAAAAGCCACATTGACAAGCGAAATATTTTCTGTCGTTGCTGAAATCTTGTTTGCGTATTTGAGATCATTATGAGTCCCGGCATCTACAACTTTGATATCTACCTTTAGGCCCACTTTTTCATAATATTTTTTTACTAATTCCAAGAAAGTTGCTGTATTTGTTGTGTTCTCAGTAATCGTAATGGTTAGATCAGAACCGTCAGCGTTTAAACGGAAATTATTTTTATCACGTTTGGTCAGACCAAGTTCATCCAGAAGCTGATTAGCACGCGCTTGATCAAATTTACTCCACTGATCGGCCCAGCCTTTTTGGTAGCCAACCAAACCTTCTGGAACGGAAGCTTGTTGAGGCACCCCTAATCCGTTCGTAACAATTTCTGAAATCTCTTTGCGGTCGACCGCAACAGAAACAGCTTCTCTAAATTTAATATCTTGGAAGAGTTTACGCAGATTAGGATCAGCAATCGTCTGATTGAATTGAAGCCCTGTACTTGACCAAGCTGCTGTCGTCCAAGCCAATACACTGAAGCCTGCTTTTTTCTCATTTTCTTTTAATACGGTGAAATCTTTAAAGTCAAAACCAAGCAGATTATAATCGCCAGCTAATGCGCCAAGAACTCTTTGTGCTGGATCTTGAACTTTTGTAGCCACGATACGGTCCATATAAGGCAGTTGATTTCCTGCGCTGTCCACTTTCCAATAGTAAGGATTACGCTCCATAATAAATTGATCACTATTCGGATCATTTTTAGCTACCCATGGTCTTAAAGTTGGGATTTGCGGGTTAACCCAGTAGTAATAGCCCGTTGCGACCAAGAAAGATTTCACATCTGCAAAGCCCCATTGCTTCGCAATTTCAAGCGCCTTTGCTTCACCTACAAACTCAGGCAATATCGTTTTTTGGAAATGTGCCGGTGCAAAGAACCATTTATTATCGATAGCAACACGCTCTAAAAATTGTACGCTTGGATACTTATGGTTAACTTTAAAAGTGTAGTCATCCACTTTGGTCACTGTAGCTAGAGCCTTTTCTCCCGATACAGGGTCGACGGAGTAATAAGCATCATAAATTTTCTTTCCAAAAGTCTCTTTCGTGAGCATGTGCTCCCAGTAGAAAAGGACATCATCCGCTGTAAAAGGTACACCATCCGACCATTTCATGCCTTTTCTCAAATGGATAATGAATTCTGTTGAGTCTTTGTTGACTTCATAGCTTTTGGCAACGTTAGGCTCAACCTCACTTCCATCCTTATTAAAACGAAATAACGACTCCTCCGTAGGTTGACCAACAGCCCAGCGATCATTAGGTCCACCCCATGGCATTTTCCAGTCGCCGCCGTATTTGCCGATCTCATCCGTTACTTTTTCGACCATAATTTCGTCTTTCGCTGGAATCCGTTCAGCCACAGGCTTAATCGTTCCTGCAGTTACAAGCTTATTCAACATCGGAGCTTCTTTGTATGTCTCTATCTTGGCAGGCGGTGCTGATGCTACTGGACCCGTTGTTTCTTTCACGACTGCTGAACTTGCTTTTGGAGCCTCACTTTCACTCTCACATGCCACAAAAACTACGGCAAAAATCAACATCATCATTGCAAGAAGCCATCTGTTTTTTTGCAAGCTTATCCCCTCCATGGTTTAAAAGTATTATACGGGTACTTCAATATTCCTTAGCTCTTAACTGGATATTGTTTCCCTTCACCTCCAAGGTAAAATAACTTTAAACCGGTTTAATTGGGGTTATTACATTTCCGAGCTGTATGTGGTTAAACCGTTTTAATTCATTTTGTAAGCGCTTTAATAAATTCATGAAATTGCTAAGCATACTATCCTCAATCATGAAATCTTCCTGAGAATTACTGCGAAACTAGAAATCGAGAGATCTTCAGCAACCGTTTAACGCTCGGTGCTTAGAGGTATTAAACCGGTTTAATGATGCTGCTATGTAAACGTTTTCTTTCTAATATTTGTATCTTACATCGGATTTTAATCCTTTGCAATCTTTTTTTTGGAAGAATGTGGGTCAGTCAGTGGTGCCCCTTCTGGAGCAGTGAAAGGGTCATCAGGTGGGTTATGATGTGTTATAATTGAGCTACAATCGTTGTTCAGAGAGGAATTAGTATGATGCGCAAAGGTGAACAAACGAAACTCCGAATTATTGAGAAATCGGCTGTTCTATTTAATGATAAAGGGTACACAGGCACGACAATGCAGGATATCATGGCCGCAACTGGTTTAACTAAGGGAGCGATCTATCGCAACTTCACCAGCAAAGAGGAGATTGCGCTTGAAGCTTTTCAATACGCTGGGCACGTACTCTGGGAGCATTTTTCAGCGGCTATCGAGCTTCACGACACAGCAACCGGCAAAATTTTAGCCATGTGCGATGTGTACCGTGACACCGTCCATAACCCACCGATTCAAGGTGGATGCCCTTTTTTAAATACTGCGATTGAAAGTGACCACTCCTTCCCCGTCCTTCGGGACCCTGCTGTGGGCGCGTACACGCACATGTTGGGTTTCATTCAATCCTTACTAGCGCAAGGTGTGAGTACAGGCGAATTTCAAACGGAGATGGTCCTGGAATCGGTCGCTTCTTTTATCTTTTCCACAATTGAAGGCGGCATTATGGCCAGCAGGCTAACGCAGGACAACCGTCACGTTGCTTATGCCACACAACATATTGAACGGCTGCTCATGACCTACAAGGCTCATTAGCAGCCGTTTTTTCTTCGCGCATTTTAGTGGATTCGTCGTCCCGCAACCTTCGAAGCAGGCAGCATCCCTGCTTTGGCTGTTCCACTCATGGTGTCACCTTGCACGGTTACCTCAAACTTCAAATTCAATCTCATCGGCTTCTTCACCTTTTGCGTCCATGTCAATCGATGATGACCATCCCAAGTTGGATCGAGGAATTCGGCAACCTCATCACCTTGTGTTGCTGTGCCACTCACATATCCATCTTTCAATGAAATATGAAACAATACTGACATTTTGCCTATTGGTGTTGAAATCTCCGATTGCCATGTGCCCTCTATTCCTGAATCTTTGTGAGACGCCTCTTCGAAACTAGAAGTTGGTAGGTCTTGGGCATCAACTTCCGAACTCGCCGTAAAGTTAATGGGTACCCTACCTTGTGCTCGCCACACCGTCCCTCTGCGTTCGTATTCAAACAACTTCTCCACAGCTGATGCGATTTGAGGCCCGACTTCACGCTCCACCAAGTACAGCGCTACATCAAGTCCTGATGTCACACCACCTCCACTTACCAATCGGTGTCCATCCTCAACAACTCTTGCTGCAATTGGTATTGCACCTGTTGCTCCTAACGCCGCCATACCCAAATGATTCGTAACCGCATAGCGATCTTCCAACAAGCCCGCCATAGCAAGCACCAACGAGCCCCCGCATACCGTCGCCACCGTGATATTCTCATTCTCCAAAGCAAGTTTCAAGTTTCATTAATGCCGTTAAATTTGACTCCATCGCTAACTTTAGAATGTTCGGAACAGCATCATCCGAATCGCCTTCTGGCTTGCCTGATCCGCCAGGAACAAGGATAATACCTGATCTGCTCGGATCTAAGGCAGCTTCTGTTTCAATCGCTGGCCCGTTCATACCACTCGGTACTGATCGTTTCCCTTCCGCAGATACGAGCTCCACGGTTATATCTCCACCAGCATACATCGCCGCGGCAGCGAATACTTCATAAGGGGCTATAGCGTCCATTAGATCGAATCCATCGAATAGTACCACTTGAATATGCATCAGAATATCTCCTTTAAATGATCGTAGTTGGTTTTCTAAACACTATGCGAATGACTAGCTCGGCCGCCAGCATAAGACATAAGATCGATCCGTACACCGAAATTGTATAACTGGTGATATAAGCAAGTCCGACCCCCTGATGGAGCAGCCATGTTAAAGCATGAATCGTGAAATTGGTAAAAACAAAAGCATAGCTTCGCGTCATCCACTTGCGATGTTGATTCACTTGTTTCTTCCTAATCTTTACAATGGCGACAATCGTCATGACCAACCACACGATATTCATTAAGTTAAATCCCATGCTGCTTGCCTTCCCGCCAGTCGCATATGGTGCCATGTAACCGGAAGTAAGGTCAACGATAAGTACTGAAATCAAATAAAAATAACCATTCAATCGATGAAACTTGCGGTGTCTCTTTATGATCGAAGATGAGAAATTAACAGCTCCTGCAATCATAGCCGTACATGCAAAAATAATATGAACATTCATCACCTTTAGCCAGACAGCCGTATTTAGAGCTCGTTTAAGCGCAGTTTTATGGCTAAGAAAGGTACTTGCTTGTGGATCATGAATAAAGTTGGCGTACAAAACGTACACAATGAATAGCACGGACACTGTCACCATGAGAACGTAAGCTTTTTTACTTAGGATCATCTTTTCACCCTTTCACAGTCATTAAAAAAACCGAACCGTACGGTCTTTTTTATTATATAACAAAACCAATTATCTCCCCTATTTAATTGTTACAAAATCAGGAAGAAACTAACCAGTGTTAAAACATAAAAAGCGGCCTCCTATCATCATGGGGCCGCCTACGTATTTTGACCACTCAACTATTTAAACCAGAAAAGAATGATAGCCCGTTCGCCTGCAAGGCAGCTCGAAGTTTGGGTAATGAACCTGGCCCCATGCCGTGAAATCGTAGAATCTCCGCTTCGCTGTAGCCTGATAGCTGTTGCGCAGTTGTAATGCCATTGTTCTCCAATGCTCGTCTGGCAGGTGCTGAGAGTGTGGAAAGAAAACCGGATTCAGGCTTGAGCTCCTGCTCGCAAGTCGGACAAGTTGGACAGTCCGTACTTTTATAGTATTTGTGTCCTTTGTTGCAAATTCTTAATGTTTTCTTTGAGGTAGCCAATCGTCGAGCTCCTTCCCCTATGTAAACAATGTTGGATGCAGAATTACCACTTTTTTATACCTATTCTACCATAATCGAACCGCGGTCATCCTGCATGACCATTGGTCTGATTTATACTAATTTCTCTTGTAGTCATACGTGGAAAAGTATACACTTTTCTATGGATGATAGTTTTCCTTGGTACTAGTTAAATTGAAAGAGACTATGGGGAGGCAACATAACGATGGCACATACAGCCGAAATTGGAAGAGTACAAACATTGCTTCGCCATGCGCAGCAACTAGCTGGCGCTAACAACCAAGCAGATGAAAGAATTAAAAGCTTGAGCAGCCGTTTAGAATCGCTTCAACAACTTGCAGGTGTGAATGCCGCTCCGAGCGAGACTGCAAGCGAAAGTGTTACGGAAGCAGCGAGTGAAGAAGTCCAGGAAGCTAGCGAAGATAAGGAAAATGAAGATAAGAAAGATAATGAAGAGACCAATGAAGTGAATGACCAAGCGAATGATGAAGTTGCTGCAGCTGAAGAAGAAACCGCTCCCGACCCACAAAATGAGTAGCTAATCGTTATGAATGCCATTACATAGGTTGACCTGCAGTAGATTCTTCTACTTTGGGTCAACCTTATTTTTTTGGAAATGTAGGTACGCTAAGTCGAATTTTTCGAGTTGCAGTAGCTACATCGGCTTTTTCTTATAACGTAACTCGATTTTTTCGAGTTACGGGAGCTACTTCGCTTCTTTCTTGTACTGTAACTCGAATTTTTCGAGTTACAGCAGCTACTTCGCCTTTTTCTTGTCCCGTAACTCGAATTTTTCGAGTTGCAGGTGCCACATCGCTTCTTTCTTGTCCCGTAACTCGAATTTTTCGAGTTACAGCAGCTACTTCGCCTCTTTCTCTTCCCCTAACTCGAATTTTTCGAGTTACGCATGAGTAAGCGACGACGGTACCAACAGTAGCGTGAAGTCAAAAAAACGACTATTAATTCAGTATCGAATTAATAGTCGTCTTCTATGTTACTTTCCCCTATTCCAATCTACTATTAGGAGAGTTGACTTACTCGTCTGACGCTAACCGCACACGCCTCTGGAACACGAATATCCAGCTCTGCATGCTCAGGCGCTGTAACAACAAGTGAAACAATCTGCCCATTGTCGGCTCGCCAAGCAACGTCTATGCACCCGCCGTGTGGCAGCGGTACCGTCCCTTTTGCCCAACTTAAATCGCCGATGATGGGTTCGATGATCACTTTTGTCCAGCCCGGTGCAGCAGATCGCACACCTAACACGTAAGCACCAAGGAAATACCCCGGAGCCGCCGACCATGCGTGGCAATGGCTGCGTGTCAAATCATTCGCGTTTGCACGGTTCATCGTCGTGTGTCCATACATTTCCCAGCACGTCGTGGCATCGTTATCGAGCATAAAGCCGAAATTTTCTCGCATGTCGTCGAGCATCCACTGTACATTGCCAGATTTCATCAACGTTTCGTAATAAAAGAAAGACATAAACGGGCTGCCAATCGGCACGAATCCTTCTGGTGTAGCAGTCAAGTATTCACTCAGTAACGCAGCACGTTCGCCTTCCGCAACGCCCACGAGCAGCGCCATCACTTGTGTCTGCATGCTAAAAATGCTCGAGCGTCGACCTCCCCGATGAATACAATCGACATAAGCGCTCCTTTCCTCACTCCAGAGATGACGATTGATCGCTGCTTTCAAACGCGCCGCCATTTCGATACACGCTGCACCCTTTAGAGGCATCCCTGCAAGCTCTGCAATAGCGGCCGTTTCTTGCAGCGCCTTCACTAGCATCAAATTCTGATGTGTGACAATGCCGTCATTAGGTTGATCCATCGGCGCCCAATCGAGTAGGTTCCAGCCCTTCATATCCAATAAATCATCCGTATTAAGTCGTTCCAGATACGCTTCTAACGTCAGCAACATCTTAGGCAGCATATCCGCCGCAAAAACACGATTTCCTGTATGCTCCGCGTATTCTCGACAAGCCACGATCCAGAAGAACGTCCAGTTCGGAATGACACTCGTCCACGCGCTAGGTACCTGATCGCCGTACAATGGCGTCTGAAACTCGGAGCCAGGAACTAGACGAAGGCATCGCTCTACAATCTCTGTTCCGCCAAACGTATAATAATTGACGAGCGCTTCGTTGCGACTGTCTCCTACCCAGAAGGCCTGCTCGTAAGCCGGGCAGTCGACGAATGTATCCTCCATACAGAGCTTCGTTGTATGCTTGGAAATATCCCAAATCTGATTGAGCTTATAATCGGAGCTCCTGAAAGCACCGATCTCTGGTGCCGGGTAGTTGCTTTGAACGACCCGGACATCACGAATCAGCACCGGTTTCTTCGCACCACGCACAGTGACAATCACATATCTGAACCCTCTGCGAATCGGGGATTCATACCGTTGCGTACCTTCGCGGGTCACATACCGCAGTGTATTATCCAACCCGAACATATGCTGAACGTATGTGTCCTTCCGATATTCGATGCCGTACCAATCGATGATGACTCCCGCTTCGGCTTCTAGTTCAAATTCGAGATACCCACTCCACTCCTTGCCGAAATCGAGCATAAACTCAGTGTCTCCACCTTCGAACACAGGCACTACGCCTGGGTCTGTGGAAGCGATCGCAATACGCTGCAGACTAGCTGGAACAGAGAAATCCTCCGATTCACGCTTCGCGAACTGCGGCATGAAGGCATCCTCTCCATTTGCCAAGCTATGAGGAACAGGTTCAACCGGGTAACCCGCGGCAAGTAAATCCGTAATACTCGCCAACGGAGCGATGCTTTCAGCGAAGCGGACTTTCTCAGCTTCCCACGAGGCAAATAGATCATCCTGATCGATATAATCAATAATTGTGTAGGTAAAAGAGGGACCAATGCGAACGAATGGAGACATCGGCTCCCCATCCCCTTCAACCTCGTATGGCGAAATCCACGTAATACCTGAGTCCGCGTCAACGCCAATGCGGTTACTTTGACCATGTTCAGGGCCATATACGGTGTACAGCAAGAGATGGTCACCTGCTGGCAATTGAGCACGAATATGCATAAGCGGCGGCTCTACTTCCAGCTCCGCTGCCGTATAAAGCCTATCTCCTAATCGAACGACGCCGAGACCGCTGACGTGGAGCGTAATCTTCACTTCCGTTTCCGCTTCCAAGCGGAGTGTTGTTGCAAAAGCTCCGCAGAAGCGAATATGGTTGGCATTTTCTTCACCAGGAGCCTTCATCAAATGATATGCCTCGATAAAAGCGGTAAGTTGATAAGGGACCACTCTAGCTAATGAAATCACGCGTGTAGGCAGAACAGGTTCCTCCGTCAGGTATGGAATATCCCTCGGCACTAGCCGCACCCAAGGCTCCACACCTGCTGGCCCAATGACGGAAGCTTGCTCCCAATGTGCATCGGAATAAGCCGACAATGTCCAGTCTTCCGCCAGCTTTCTACCGTCGATGCGTTCTGCGAAAGCTAACTGACAGGACATTCGGGAGATGGCTGGGTCTTGTCCGGCATGTACAGATGTTCGCCAATCGGCTCCCGTTTGCACAAGTGTCATTTCGGTGTTGCCTGCGAACGCATCTAATTGCGCAAGCAATCCGCCACGTTCTCGTAAATATTGAAAATTGGAGACGCCAAAATGCATCACTTGCACGGCGATTGTATTGATCTCACCACGGCGAAGAAGATGCCCTACCTCATGTGCGTCATAAAAAATATCCATAGGAAAATATCGAACAGGGCCTCTTCCGACCCGCTTTCCATTGATATAAGCTTCATAGCGAGAGTCCGCTGTGATCCATAAGATTGCCTTCTCCAGCATTCCCAAATCCTGCGGACAAATGAACGAAGTTCTGAACCAGCGCCATTCATTGCGTGGACTTTCCTCAGATCCTCCCCAGATCCAATTGGCTTTCCAAGGTGTGCTTTTTGCGAGAGTGGTCATACTTGTATACCTCCTAGCTTTAATAACCTGTCATCCTCATCTTATAACAAATTAACAGCTAATTTCGGCGGTATATGCGACATATATATAGGGCAATCATGACAAAAAAAACCTCCCACCCGAAGATGGACAGAGTCGTCTTCACAAAGCATTCCTACTTGTCCTTCCTATAAAACAACGGGGCATGTCCCGTAACTAACTTAAATACGCGTCCAAAATGCGTGACACTGCCGAAACCAACTTTCTTGGCAATCAGACTCACCTTCATCGGAGTTTGTTCCAACAGCTTTTTTGCTTCCTTAATTCTAACGCTGTTTAAATACTCGACAAAGGTAAAGCCAGTCGCTTCTTTAAAGAATCGGCTTAAATAATAGGGACTGACATAGAATTTCTCAGCCAACAGGTGCAGCGGCAGCTCCTGCATGTAATGGGTGTTCATATACCGTACAACCTCCAAGATCCGTTCGTGCATGGGACTAGGAGACTCTAGTGGTTCCAACTCATGTTGTTTGGCATGCCGACAGCAAATAATAAGAAGCTGCAGCACCAACGTCTGCGCAAACATCTCGAAGCCAGGCTTCTTTTCTTGCATCTCCTGCATGACGGATCGTGCAAGCGACTCTATAGCAAGTTTGTCGTGCAGCGGACATTTGATAATCAGGTAGGCATGCTCAAATAAAGGCTGAAAAATGTCCCGTTTTACATCATTCACCGAGGTCATTTGACTCTCATGAATATTTACAATGAGCCGCTCATGCTTGGGCATTTCTGTGTTGGTCGTCCGATGGAGGATATTCGGAGAGATGATAACGACATCCCCTTCCTCAATGATCATCGTCCTGTCCTTTATAAAAAAAGTCCGCTTGCCGGACATCAAATAGAAAATTTCATACGTACTGTGAAAATGGTTGGCCGGCATATTGTGACTTAGCGCTTTCCGATAGGAAACAGAGAAGGATCCTTCGCCGTTATCAAATTGAAAATCACCCATCCTCATCTCCGCCTCTCGTCTGGTTATGATTTTATTATACCCCCCTGCTCATAGTCTGCAAGATATAAGAAGAAATTGCTGATTTCCGCAAAAAATGTACATATTCCTCTGCTAAGATAGCTATATAAACGAAGGAGGAATTCATCCGATGCAGGCTTCAGAACCTAATATCCATAACCATGCTACCAATCAAGAAGCACTAACCCCTATTCAATGGGCAGAGGCGGCTTGCCAAGCCTTAATGGCCAAATTTGAACCGGAACAGCTTCCCCCGGACCGGTTTCACTATCATCAAGGCGTATTTCTTTCCGGAATGGAGAAATGCTGGCAGGAAACGAAAGACGACACCTACTATACGTATATCAAACGATGGGTAGATAGTCAGATTCTTTCCGATGGCAGCATCAAAAAATATAACCCCAATGAACTAGATGACATTCAGCCTGGCGTGTTACTCTTTAATCTATTAGAGCAAACAGGCGATGAACGGTACAAAAAAGCTTTATATACACTAGTTCCTCTCTTAAAAACATGGAAAACCAACCCGTCTGGCGGCTTCTGGCATAAAGAGCGTTATCCGAATCAGATGTGGCTGGACGGATTATATATGGCTGGACCGATTGCTACCCAGTTCGGTAAAACCTTCGGCGAAGCCGATTATTTTGACATGATGACCTATCAAGCTATTCTAATGGAAAAGCATACCAAGGACCCTAACACCGGCTTGCTGTACCATGGTTGGGATGAAACCAAAGAAGCGGTATGGGCTGACCCCGAGACTGGCCTAGCTCCGGAATTCTGGGGACGCGCAATCGGCTGGTACCCTGTCGCCTTACTGGAGATGTTTGAATACCTTCCTGCGGACCACAAAGATAAAGCTAAACTGACCAGCATTCTCCAAGATTTACTCAACTCTTTACTCCCTTATCAAGATGAAGCGACAGGCTTATGGTATCAGGTTGTGGACAAAGGGGACGCCCCGGATAATTGGTTGGAAAGCTCCTGCACAGCTTTATATGTGCATGCCATTGCCAAAGCTGTGCGTTTTGGTTATTTGGATCCTAAGTATTTGACCTATGCTTGGAAAGGGTATCAAGGCGTTATTGATACGCTGAAGTTCGATGAGAACGGTCACGTCGTCATTGGACAAATTTGTATTGGTACAGGGATCGGGGACTACGCTCACTACATCGCCCGTCCTACGAGCGAGAACGATTTGCATGGCGCTGGTGCATTTATTCTGATGTGTGTGGAAATGAGTTTAGCGAAGGAAGCGATCTCTTCATAAAAGCTTTTGGGACTCTCTTCATTTCTATGACCTCCTAAAACAGTTAATAATTTCTTCACTTCTCAAAATCTAGCATTCCCTATATACTAATAGACAGGGTTATTAACCAATGTTCTATTAAATTGTAGGAGGAATTTTTAACACATGAAAAAAACATTCACTACTCGCCTTACAGCGCTCGCACTTGTAACCGTTCTCACTGGATCTTTTGCTAGCTCTCTAGCATTTGCCGAAGCAGCTACTCCCACTTCATCCGTTTCAATGAAATCAGATATGCGTCTTGCTATTGATAACGGTGTTGTGGAAGGCTACGGAGATACAGACTATCGTGGTGCAAACGCCGCTACTCGCGCTGAAGTGATCACGATGATTAATCGTGCTGCGAAGTTGCAAAGTGCAGATTCTAGTTCTGTTGCGTTCACGGACCTTGCGACTTGGCAAAAACAAGCTGTTGCTAATGCCGTTGCAGCCAAACTCATTAGCGGTTTTGCGGATGGTACATTTCATCCGAATGCTGCAGTAACTCGTCAAGAGCTTGCTGAGTTAATCGTGAAAGTCGTAACTGGCGGCCAATTGCCACAAGTGAATGAGAACGTTTTGAATTACTTCAAAGACTCTGCATCTATTTCAAAAGATTCCCGACCTTATGTCGCTTATGCCGTCATTAGTGGTATTTTCACACCTACCCTCGATGGTAACTTTAACCCTACTGCTGAAGTAACACGTGATGAAGTAGCTAAAGCGCTTAAGCCTATTTTATTTAAAGTGGTTGATATTTTAACAACGAATGATATTCACGGTAAAATCGAAGTCGGCTTTGATAAAAAGCGTAATCAAGGTCAAGGCGGTATTGAAACATTTGGCGGTATCGTATCTGATTTCCGTGCTGTGAATCCAAAAGGGACAGTCGTTGTTGACGGCGGTGACGCTTGGCAAGGTACTTTGATTTCCAATACAACGAACGGCCAATCCGTGATGGATACGATGGCGCAAGTGCAATATGATGCTGCGGCAATTGGAAATCATGAGTTCGATTTTGGCCGTGATGTTCTGATCGACAATATTAAGAAAGCCAAGTTCCCTATTCTCGGAGCTAATATTATCGATGATCAAACAGGTAAACGCGTTGACTGGACACAGCCCTATGTCATTGTTGAAAAAGATGGTCTAAAAATCGGCATCATCGGCTTCGCAACGCCTCAAACGACGACGACGACGAAATCAACTAACATTAAAGGTCTTTCCTTTGTAAATCCGGTTCCTTTGGCAAAAGAATTATCTGATGAGCTTCGCGCGAAAGGCGTGGATATCATCATGGTTACCTCCCACCTTCCAGGTGAGCAGAACCAAAAGTCCGCTGAAATCATTAGTGAACTTGCTGATCTTGCAAAAGGTACAGGGAATGGCACATTAGATGCGATTGTGGGTGGTCATTCTCACATGCGTGTAGCTGGAATCGTTAATGGCATTCCAGTTGTTGAAGCTCAAAGCTGGCTTTATGCGGTGGGGCACATTCAACTGTTTGTGGACAAAACTACCAAACAAGTCGTTTCCTCCAATGCAAGTTTGCTAGAAACTTACACCAATTTAACGACAGCTGACCCGGAGATTCACCAGACGGTTGAAGATTATAAAGCCAAAATATCGGGGAAATCCAGCGAAGTAGAAGTTGTAGTTGCAGAGCCGCTAAATCGTAAGTCTTTCCGTTTTGGAGCTAATGGCGGGGCTGACCGCGACGGCGCAACACAGTTAGGCAACAGCATTACTGATGCGATGCGCGCTTCTGAGAAATCCGATATTGCTTTCACGAACATTGGCGGTATTCGCACGGATATTGATAAAGGTGAGCTGACTTACAGCGAAATGTTTGAAGTACTTCCTTTTGGCAATTACAACGTAACGGGTACAATGACTGCTGCACAAATTAAAAAAGCACTCGAAGTTACGGACAAGTATACAAGTCTTCCAGCCATTCAGTTCTCAGGTTTGAAGGTAGAATGGGATAACACGAAGCCACTTGGTGAGAAATATTCCAAGATCACTTTGGCCGATGGCACTCCAATCTATGTCGATGGCAAGTTCAATACCGACCGCACTTTCAAAGTAACAACGAATGATTTTATGGCTACTGGCAGTGGGGATGGCTTTACGGTATTTGGTGAAGTGAAGGATTGGAAAGATGGCGCCATTATGCTGGACGCATGGGTGAATCACGTCAATTCCTTGAAAACCGCTGGTAAAGAGCTATCCGTACAAGACGATGGTCGCGATGTGCGTTTGGATTTGAAAAAATAAGCTATTATTTTAATATTAATCCCATTAAATAAGAAAAGACCTTTCTTCCGCATCCAACGATGGATAGGGTGAAAGGTCTTTTTTTGAAACTATACGACGCGAATTCTGAGATTATGTTCGGTAATAGGACAACACCCAGCATACGCCGTTTCTATCGGTAACGATGGCGAGAAGTCCGTTGAACGGTGCCTCATACATCTCCACGTTAATAGCCCCACCAGCCGCAAGCTCCTCGTAAATGGTTCGGAATGCTTCTTCTCTTTCGATAGTCACGAACACTCTCACGTAATCGCCTTTCAATGTTGGCTTGGCCGCAAGTGTATCTGCAAACTTCAGGATGGCACCCTCGACATGTAGGTCCGCGTTAAGCACTTCTTCTCCTTGCTTGCGTAAAATCGTGACCTCACCACCAAATATGCGCTGATAATACTTGATTTCATCCTTGCAGTTGTCTACCACGATAAAAGGAATAGCTTTCATCATTGACATCCTCCCCACATGTATTGACTCGTTTCCGATTAACCCTGCGAATGCTCTTCCTCGGTCAGATTGTGAAGCACGATTTCCAGAAGATTTAACATCCTGTCATACTCCTCATCGGTCATGCCCTTTCTGGTTTTATTTTTGATACGAGCTAGCGCTTCCTGTACCTTGGGTACCACCTCACGCCCTGATTCCGTCAAATATAATAATTGATAGCGATTGTCTGCGGTATCGACTTCCCTGCGTACATAACCTTCTGCTTCTAGCTTGGATATGGCTTTGGCGGTTGTCGTCTTATCAATAAGCAGCTTTTCGCTCAGTGCTTTCTGAGTAATCGGCTGCCCAGAAGCGATCGCCATTAGAAAAATATATTGCCCGCTTCCAATTCGATATGGCGCCAACTCGGCCGATATCGCTATCTGCATATGGCGGTATATGGCTGAAATGTACTGGCCGTGTGATTCTGTTGGTGTACTATCGTCTTGTTGACTCCATTGTTGACTCAGCTTGCTTCCCCCCTATAAATAGAATGCTATTGCAACTAATTTCATCATATGCCAAATAGGATGTTATTGCAACTATTATTGAGTAAAAAAAGTGCCCCGCTAGCCACGTATATGGCCGGAGACACTTTTCACTCCTAACTACCTTGCTTTTAGGCTATTTCCGCCAAAAAGTCGAACAATCCGCCTTATCCATGATATTAAACGCAATTATTTTCTCAAGTAATGCATAGTCTACCGGGCTATTCCACTTCATACGAATTAGTTCTTTGGTGTGATCGTAGCCAGCCTGCACAATATCTTCAGCGAAACGTTGCATGCCTGCCTTTTCAGGGGCAACGGCCAGATGCTGCTTCGATACGCTGAAGCCAATAATGAATGTATCGTGATCCGTAAACATCGGCTGATTCCAGGCAATTTTCGGCTTTAACGTTGGAAATTGCTCCGCTACCCAAGTTAAAACCTCTTCCGTGCGTTCTCGATGCTGCGGATTATCAATACGCTCTATAAATTCCGTAAAAGCTTCCATTCAGCTTCCTCCCATCCATTAATTAGTTAGCTTTACTATTAACATTCGATATTGTTTTTAGACTTAAATTTGAAAATCTCATCCACAGCTTGATGATACCCACCCGATTGGCGAAGAAACGCTTGACTGTTGGCAGCAGCTTGCTTGAAAGAGGGGTCACTTAACACATGATCTACAGCTTCACGTAGTTGATCTACGGTCAACCCTTGCATCGCTAACGTTATACCTGCTCCGATATTCACGACTTGCCCTGCAATTATCGGCTGATCTGCGCTTTGCGGGATGACAATAAGCGGAACACCCTCGTAGAGACCTTCATGGACACTATTCATACCGCCATGTGTGATAAATAACCTACTATGCGTCAGGATTTCCATTTGCGGCACATAATTTCTGACGATGAAGTTGCTAGGAATTTCACCTAAATCGGCCATTTGTGTCCTACTACCAATTGACATCACAATTTTATGCTCCATGTTGCCTAATGCCTTCATACACAGTTTATAGAAATCAATCGCTTGGTTAAAGACTGTACCTAGTGAAATGTAAATCGTATTTTGCCCTTCGATAGCAGATAAGTCAAGGTCTACTTGCGCTGGCCGTTGAGAAATTGATGGACCTACAAACTGAAAAGTCTCATCGAAGGTATCTCCCTCAGGTTGGAACTCCCTAGTTGTGTAAACAATGGTAAGTGGTGCAGGATTGCAGAATACTTCATAAGGTGAAGGAATCTCTACCCCATATTTTTCTTGTAGCTGGATCGTCAGACTTTCAAACTTATCTTGAATGGGTTTCACTATTTCTGCAGGAACTTGTGTGTAAAAACGTTCTAACATGTGATCGAATGAGGTCTGCGTTTGCACAAATGACGTACAAGAGCTGATTGCTGGAAGCTTCAGCATTTGACCCAGTAAATGCCCACAACCAAACATCGCATCATGGATCATATAATCAAATTGCTCATCCTTGATCTGTTCAAGCACACTAGGTATGACGATATCTGCCGTAAGTAAAAGTCCGTTAATACGTTCAAGCGCATACGTTCTTCCACCTGAGATAAAGGCTTTAATAAATGCTTGATGGTCAAATGTGAGTACGGTAGCTCCCGTCTTTTCTATTCGTTCCCTATACGCTTCGATCGTAACATACACGACCTCTTCTCCACGCGATATCAGCTCTTGTACGACGCCAATCGTTGGATTGATATGACCTTCTGATCCACCATTGATAAATAAAACGCGCGCCAATACGACCACTCCTTAGGTTATCTGCTCTCTAGCTTGTGCAAGCTGATAGAACACTACCCTCTCATCATACAAATAAATGCCAAAAAAATCTCCTAAACACTTGAACCTGACGTTACGTTATGATTTATAGTATAGTTACCGGTAAACAGCTAGCGTAGCAAAAGGAGATGATTATGAAGCAGCTTTGGAAAGTGGGGGAACTTGCTAAACTCACGGGACTCACAATACGTACATTGCGGTTTTACGATCAAATTAGCCTGTTCTCGCCCTCGGCGCATTCCGTATCGGGACACAGGCTGTACAGTGAAGCGGATCTTTCGCGGCTGCAGCAAATTTTATCGCTGAAAGAGCTAGGCTTAACGCTGGATGAAGTGAAATCTGTATTAACCGGCAAGCAGTTTAGTCCACTGGAGATTGTATCGCTGCAAATGGCTCGTCTGAAAGAAAATATTCAGATTCAGCAGAATCTTTTGAACGAATTAGCGTACGTATCCAATCTTATGCAGTTGAAACAGCCTGTGACGATTGATGATTTTACAACATTGCTGGACATGATGAAAAAGAGTCATGAAAAATATATCATCGAACGTCGAATGACGTGGGAACACCGGCTAGATCTGCTTGGTGACCTCGTTGACGGACATTCCGACGATTCAAATTAAGGGAGCTGACTTCTATGAGTGAACGATTTGCCGTACATAACACATTTGTCATTGAGCGTATCTATAAAGCTTCACCAGCGCGAGTGTTTGCCTCTTGGGCGGATGCTCAACTGAAAGAGAAATGGTTCTCCAAACCGGATACCTTCGACTTTCGTGTCGGTGGTGAGGAACGAAGTCAGGGTGGCCCTCCTGATGGCCCTGTATTTACTTACGATGCCCGGTATCATGACATTGTCTCGAACGAGCGCATTGTATACAGCTACACCTTGGATATGGATGAGAAGCGGATGTCGACTTCGGTCACAACTGTGGAGTTCAAACAGGAGGGTACGGGTACGAAGCTGATTTTTACGGAACAAGGTGTCTTCTTGGATGGTCACGACACACCAGCTCAGCGCGAACACGGTACCAAGGAAATGTTGGACATGCTGGGCAAGCAGTTGGATAATCATTAAACGGACCACAATATATGGTTTATGGAGGAAGTACGATGACAGATTCGGTTGTACAAAGACAACTGCAAGCTTATAACGACAAAAATATTGACTTGTTCATGGGATGCTATAGCGAAGATGTAAAAATTTACGATTTTCCGGATACCCTCACCATGGAAGGACAAGCGGCTATGAGAGCACGCTATCAAAAATTGTTCGAGACCTTTCCCAATATGCATGCAACGGTGGATAAACGAATTCATCATGGCAAATATGTCATTGATCATGAAGAAATAACGGGACGATTAGAAGGCGGCGCTATGCTAGAAGCTGTTGCCATGTATGAAATAAAAGATGATATTATTATTAAGGTTTGGTTTCTTAGATAAAAAGGGGAATGATCGGAATGACAACAGTTAGGAATTGGCTAAATGGCGCCGACGGGCGTAAGTTTATCGCTTCTTTTAGCGGTGGCAAGGATAGTATGTTAGCTCTTTATCAGGCAATGAAGGTCGGCGAAGCTATGGGACTCATCGTTATGCTCGAGGAAGAAGGGAAACGTTCCAGATCCCATGGCATGCCTCCTGAGGTTATTTTTGCCCAAGCTGACTCTATTGGATTACCCGTATTTACGGCGGCAGCCAGTTGGGCTGATTACGAAAAAGTGTTTATTGGGCTGTTGGAGAATGCGAAGCAGCAAGGAGCCGAAGTTTTAGTAACCGGAGACTTGGACATGACAGCACATGGCTGTTGGCAAGACGAAGTGTCGGCAAAAGCTGGATTACAGCTGGGAATGCCTCTATGGCAAATGGATCATCGCGAAGCTGTGGAAACGTTCATTAATCTAGGATTTGTATCTATCCTTGTGACGGTTAACTTATCTTTAAACATGCGGGAAGACGATCTAGGACGCATATTAACCCATGCTTATATCCAAGAGCTTGTCGATCGCGGGATTGATCCCTGTGGAGAAGGCGGCGAATTTCATACCACCGTCATCGATGGTCCCCTTTTCAAATATCCAATTCCCGTTCGCAAATGTGACATTATAAGAAATGGTGAATATGCCTTTTTACCATTGGAGCTGGAACCCAAATAAAGAGCATCTCCCGTGATCATGCTCACGGGAGATTTTTTTGCCAACTGAAAGGATTATAGCAGCGATTCCGCGCCATCAATGAAAAGTTCCGTGCCCGTGATATGGCTAGAAGCATCAGAGGCAAGGAAAGCGACTAGATGGGCCACCTGCTCTGGTTGGCCAGGTGCGTGTTCCAACGGCTGACTCCCCTTCGGATACTTGACGGGAATTTTAATTTTCTCGAGCTCCGGCGTCGGCTGTGTATTCTCTCCGATATTGGTCTTGATGGACCCCGGGCAAATCGCGTTGACGCGGATTCGGTACTGGGCCAATTCTAAGGCAGCCATTTTGGCAAATGCCACTTGGCCAGCTTTGGACGAGCTATAGGCCGTCATCCCAAAATTGGAGAATGCGCGACTTCCGTTAATGGAACTCGTGATGACGATGCTGCCGCCATGTTCTTTCATTTGAGGAATCGCATGTTTCACACAAAGGAACGTCCCCTTTAGATTGACAGAAAGCGTACGATCCCAATCCTCCGGCTCCATGTCTTCGATCGGCGCCAAAACACCGTTGATACCAGCATTAGCAAAGACCATATTCAACTGTCCCCAGGTCTTGGCTACCTGCTCAAAAGCCTGTGCCACTCGGTCCGGATCGGAAACGTCAATATCAACAGTGATCGCCTGACCACCTGCTGATGCTATCTCTTGCTTCGTCTCCTCCAACCGTTCGTCCTTCAAATCAGCAAGGCATACTTTCATCCCTTGCCTCGCCAGCAGCACAGCGGCAGCTCGTCCAATACCGGATCCTGCTCCTGTGATCAAAGCAACCTTGTCCTTCAAGTCCGGCAGTATCATCAAAGCTTTGTGTGATGTCTGTATATTCACGAGGTACCACTCCTTATCTGTATTGGTAGTTGGCATGAGATCCCATTATTTGGTTTACCCAGTCAGGGGGAGAAACATGTGCCCCCACTAATCAATAAACTTTTCAGCCATCTTTTAAACAATACCTACAGGCCAATCAGTTCAGAAAATGGCTTGAAGACAAAGCTAATCAACGTAGTAGGACCTGGTGTATTGGGCAGATCCAACATGGATAACCCCCATACAAGAAGGAGCATTACAATGAATGTTGTTTTTTCTTGTTTTGTTTTTTGTTTTAGCTTTGGCCATTGAAACACCGTAATCAGTAACACACTTAATGTGACATAACTGAAAAAGTAACCATTCATATTACTCCACCTCCTCTGGTACACCTCCCGGTGCGTTAACAAGCCCCGTTCTGAGAATGTTAGCTTCGACATCTATCCTTACTTCCACCTTTGGGAATAACTCCTCCCAATTGTCCTTCACTTGCGCCCATTGCTTGGGATATTTCCTATGAAATACCTTAGCAAAGTTGAACACATCAACCTTTAATTGGCCTTGAACCACTTGAAGTGCCAGCTCGATACGGTCCTTCACGACACGTTCAAATTCCTTGTTCATATTGTTAATGACTTCCGGCTTCATCGGATCCATGTGCGTGCTGTTCTGAACGATTGCACCTTCCGTACGCACTTGAATCGTCATGATCCATGTCTCGCCATCAATGTTAGGAATTAATTTAATATCCGCAGTAACTGGATTTAAAGATATGACACTATCCTTTTCATCCATGATGAAGGTAATCGTGTAATGTTTTATTTTATTAATGATCCACAGTAAGCCCCGCGTTTCCTTTTCCGAGATTTCTCCAACCATCTTGTCTTTTTTAAAAATAGCTGTTCCCATTATGTAGGGAATGGTCTGAAAGGGTGCTGACGATTTGGCCCGTGGCAGAATTTGGACGAAGGGAAGCGCGGCCGATTGCGAATCACTCTTTAACATCATGCTCATTTGTTCCATGGTCACTTTGATGCCAATCTGCAGCTCGGTTAACTTGCGAATCACTTCCGCCGAAGTGCGTTCGATGGGAGGAAATAATTCAAGTGCATCCGCCGCTTTACCACCGCTGACAAGCAGATAGGCACGCTCTCTAGGATTAGGATGTCTAATCAGAAAGTCAAAATGATCGTGGATACCCGCTTCTGCCACTGATTTGCTGAAAATAAACACTTTGCATTGTCCCCAAAAAAGCTTTCTAGGCACGACTCGCTGGAGCTTGGACAATGCATCTGACATATTGAGTCCTTTGCCAGTTCGTATGACGGTGTGTCTGGCCGCTCCATTGCTGCCGCCGCTTGCTCCGCTTACGCCTGCGCCGTCTTGGCTCTGAGGAACTAAAATTTGAGCCGTCACTTGAATTTGGTTATCCTCAGTTTGGTCCAAAGCTAAGGCAGAGATCAACGCCAAATCATTGAGTTCCGTACGGTCCCAACAACCTGCAAGCACACAAATAGATAAGAGTACTAGGCATATCTTCAACCCTATTTTCATCTGTCTACGTTCCTTTACTCGTCGTTATCCTTTTGCGAACAACAGCCACTACAAGCAAAAGCGACGGAATGAGTACAAAGAAAAAGGAGACGTAGAACGGATTTACAATTTTCAAAAATACGCTTAAATGCGAAAAACTCTCAATATCCCAAAAACTAAAAACGAGAATACACAGACCCATCGGAAAAACATAAGGACGGTAATCGGAAAGCTTTAAACTTTGTGAGATGGAAAGCACCGCAACATAATAAAATATACTAATTTTAATAAAATTCCCGACGACCCACATGGCCAATAGCAAAGATTCCAAATTCTCAAAAAAATTAGCCACGCTAATGTAACGAATCGCGATTAAGACAGGGTATATTTTATTATCCGTATCGGGCCCAAATAAAAATAAGGAGACCAAGTCGACATAGATCATGGTTACAACCACGAATGAAAGTGAGATCACACTCCATTTCCTTGATTTGCTCAAATCGCTTAAGTACGGTAGGAAATAGGAAATTAGAAAAAACTCACTAAACCAAGCCTGCGGCGCTGCCGTTCCCTTAAACACAGGGACAATGCCTCTTTCCAAAAAAGGAAGAATGTTCTTTATGTCCATGTTGGGAATAAGCAGCACAAAGATGCACAAGGGTAAAATAAAGACAGGTGTAAAAATCACAGCACTTCGTGCAAGCATCTCCACACCACCTCGTACAGCGAAAGCCGCAAGCAGAATGATGGCGTAAACGATCATAAGAATCGGTGTTTTGAATAGGAAACAGGCCTTCACAAAATCAGCATATTGCCGAGCGATCTGACCTGCCCCATGCAGATTGAGAAATACGTAGAAGAGACTTAAGATCAATCCAGGAATTCTCCCGATAATGTGTGTGCTGTATTGGCTGATCGTCTGCTTCGGAAATAGCTCATGCAACTTAATCGCAACAAAAATGGCAATGAACCCGCTCACAGAGGCAAGGAGTGGTGTCATCCAAAGATCATTATGTGCGTAATGCGATGTTATGGTCGGCAGAGCCAAAAAGCCCGTTGCTAACACAGTCGGATACATCATAATTCCTAGCTGAAAGGCTGATATCTGACCCTTCTCTAGCATGTAGATTCACCACTCTTTCCATTACGTTTCGCTATCCTGCTTAGGACTTGGTTTCTGCCCAGGCGCCTGCCGGTTCTCGTTGTAATCCTGCCCTGTAAAGTGTGGGCGTTTATCCATCATCCACCATGGAGCCCGAATCAAAATATCTTTCATTTCACTCAGCTTTGGAGATGTGAGAGAAGACAAATAGGGAACGCCAAAAGAGCGCAAGCTGCACATATGAAGCACGATGGCAATGAGCCCCATCATAATCCCCAGAAGCCCCAGCGTGCCGGCGAGAAATATCAACGGAAAGCGCAGCATACGAATGGCAATTCCGGAGACGTAGCGCGGAACCATAAAGGAAGCGATGCCGGTAATCGCAACTACAATGACCATCGGAGCAGAAACAAGACCAGCTTGAACGGCCGCTTGTCCTATGACGAGTGCTCCGACAATGCTGACGGCTGCGCCGACTTGCTTCGGCAATCGTACGCCCGCTTCACGAAGCGCTTCAAAGGTAACTTCCATCAACATCGCTTCAACGAGAGCTGGGAAAGGTACGGCTTCACGCGCGCTAGCCATGCTGATCAATAAAGAGCCTGGCACCATCTCCTGGTGAAACGTAAGCAGCGCTACATACACCGATGGCAGCAAGAGTGAAATCAGGATAAAACCATAACGAAGCCAGCGAATTAATGTAGAGATGACAAAGCGCTGATAATAATCTTCCGCTGATTGAAACAAGGAAAAAATGCTAATGGGAGCAATTAAAACAAAGGGCGTTCCCTCAATTAGAATGGCGAATCTCCCCTCCAGCAGATTGCCACAAGTCACATCGGGGCGTTCTGTACTGAGCAGCTGTGGAAAAGGAGAGTAAGGCGCATCCTCAATCAATTCCTCGATATAGCCACTCTCTAGGATCCCGTCTATCCGAATGCGTTGTAGTCGATTCCTGACTTCGACCAATAGCGATTCATTCACAAGTCCTTCTATATAAGCAAGGACAACATTTGTCTGCGTGTACTCCCCCATTTTCATCGCTTCCATTTTGAGCCTAGGACTCTTAATAATTCGACGTATTTGAGAGGTCGTGATTCGTAAGGTTTCGGTAAAGCCTTCCCTCGGTCCCCTGATACCCACTTCAGCAACTGGTTCTTCAATGCCGCGCTTCTCCCATTTGCATAATCCTAATGCAAGCCCTTTCGCTTCCTTGTCACACAGTAGAATCGGATTTCCATTGGAGAGATAATCGACACATTTCTTAAAAGTATGTACTTCATTGACTTCAGAGACGGATATTCTTCGCTCGACTAGCTGCCAAACCTCATGATTCTGCTCGGAATCCTCCCGGATCAGTGGTGCAATGACATACTCATCAACAGCTAAGGCATCCGATAAACCTTCTATATACACTAAAATGGCTTTGATTCTTCCACCAATTCGGACAGATCGAAAAACCACGTCTGAGCAATTATGGTAAATCGAGCGAAGCATTTCTTCATTTTTCTCTAAATCTCTATACAGTTTATGCTGATCTGCTTCTATCACAGATGGCAGCGGATTCTGACTTTGATTGTGAACTGTTGTATGTTTCCTACTTAACTTATTGATTAGCTTGCTGACCAAATCGCGTTCACTCATTGGGATATTCCCCTTCAACCACGTTCGTTACTTGTAGCGTGCACTACTTTTCCTTTTTTATGAAAATTTCTCGCTGTTTCTGCCATCTGGTCATAGGAAAGTCATTGATATCCCTCTAAAAAGAAGTCACGTTGTAGAATTCGTTAGAAATGAGTATGCCATCTCATTAAATCGACTGCCTTTCGGTCAGAGGGTCAAAAAACCGAGAATATCGGGTAAGTTTGCATTTTACAATCCACATTGATCGGCGTATGATTCATTTAACAAATGAATATTTCCAATATTAAACACTTAATTCCCATCATGGGAAACGGGGGAACCAACCGAAGCCATTTCAATCACACTTGGCTTCACGGGGTGAATCCTGGACTGTAACAAGTCTAGGTAGGACGCTCTCAAGTCCGAATCCGACAGCTAACCTCGTAAGTGCTTTGAGAGAGAATCACACCCTTACCTTCTTTCATTGAAGAAGTCCGAGAGTAGAGTTTCTCTACGCCTTAGGGCTTCTTTTTGCTATGTTCACTATCAACTAAATAAGGGAGGCCCTCCAGATGAGTGTAATCGAAATTAATAATCTGACGAAGACCTATGGGAACGCAAGAGGAATATCCAACATTAGCTTTACGATTGAGGAAGGGGAAATTTTCGGTTTTATCGGACCCAATGGTGCTGGGAAATCAACAACGATTCGAACGTTACTGTCTCTCATTTATCCAACAAGCGGTACTGCTCGTATCTTTGGAAAAGACAGCGTCAAGTTCGCCCCTGAGATTAGGCAAGAGATCGGTTATTTGCCATCCGAAGTGTTTTATTACGACAACATGAAAGTAATTGATCTGTTAAAGTACTCTGCGAGTTTCTACAAAAAAGACTGTTCCAAGAAAATGAAAGAATTAATTGAGATTATGGATCTGGATGTCACTAAAAAAATCGAGGATTTGTCTTTAGGTAATAAAAAGAAAGTGGGCATTGTTCAGGGACTGCTCCATGAGCCAAAGCTCATTATTCTTGATGAACCAACGAGTGGGCTTGATCCGCTCATGCAGCAAAAGTTTTTTGATTTGCTCGAAGAGCAAAATAAGAAAGGGGCTACGATATTATTTTCCTCCCACATATTAAGTGAAGTTCAGCGATTGTGTGATCGCGTGGCGATTATTAAAGAAGGAAAAATTGTTACGGTCGAGAAAATCAGCACGTTAAAAGAAAACAATTACAAGAAATTTAAGATCGACTCTGCCTATGTATTGGACACGAATTACTTCCAAATGCCTGGCGTCAATAATATTGAAGTGAAGGGGCATTCCACCAGTTTCTTATTTAAAGGCGATATTAATCATGTGATGAAACGAATTGCTGACATTGACATCGAGAATCTTTGGATCGAGGAACCAGATCTAGAAGAGATCTTCATGCATTACTACGAAAAGGAGGCCTAATCGGACAATGAACATATTTCTGCACGAAATGAAGGCTTACAGGAAAACAACCCTCATATGGACGCTTTCTTTAATGTTGATTGTCATTTTTTTCTTATCCCTTTTCCCCTCCATCTCCAAAGATATATCAGAGTTCTCTAACATATTGAAAGGGTATCCTGAGGGAATTCGAAAAGCACTCGGCATTGAAATTGAGAGCTTCGGGTCGATTCTAGGCTTTTATTCATATATTTTCATGTACATAACCCTTTGTGGCGCCATTCAAGCGATGATTCTGGGAACCTCAATCCTCTCCAAAGAAGTGAGAGAGAAAACAGCCGATTTTCTGTTGACGAAGCCCGTTAGCCGTACACGCATACTAACCGCCAAACTGCTGGCAGCCGTTGTCTTACTACTGCTTACATCAGCTATTTATACGATCACGGCAATCATTACGGCAGTTCAATTATCCCCAGATCAGTTTTCCGGCAACCTGTTCATTATGATTTCCAGTACGTTGTTCTTTGTTCAGCTCATCTTTCTAGCTATAGGCATCTTAGTATCCGTTGTTTTCCCTAGAATAAAAGCTGTGCTATCCGTGTCGCTGGGGACGGTCTTCGCCTTCTTCCTTATCGGTATGATCATAGCAACAAACGATAGTGGGACTAAGCGATATTTATCGCCATTTAAATATTTCGATACGAAATTTATTATTCATCATGCGAATTATGAAGCTGCTTATTTATTTGCTGCAACCGGAATTATCTTCGTTTTCGTGCTAGTCAGTTATCTCCTATTTACAAGAAGAGACGTCCATGCTGTATAACATGAATGAGAGGCGGATAGTCCTACATGAATATCTTTCTTAGAGAATTGAACGTTTATAAAAAGTCTATCTTCTTTTGGAGCATCGGCATCATATTCCTACTCGCCAGCGGGATGGCCAAGTATGAAGCTACAGCTTCCACTGGACAAATCAATGATCTGATCGCTGAAATGCCCAAATCACTCCAAGTCATCATGGGTGCAGGTGCCTTGGATTTATCGAAGGCAAGCGGATATTTCGCCATCCTCGTGCTGTACTTGTATGTCATGGCCACGATCCATGCAGCCATGCTAGGTGCGACCATTATTGCCAAGGAAGAACGCGATAAAACGGCGGAGTTTCTTTTTGTGAAACCCGTATCCAGAAGCACCGTCATCACCGCGAAATTGCTAAGTGCCTGCGTCAATATTCTCATTTTCAACATCATTACATGGGTTTCGAGTTTGCTTATTGTAGGCAAGTATAGTCATGGCGAAGCTGTCCAAAGTAATATCGCTATCGTGATGATTAGCATGTTTGTTCTACAGCTCCTCTTTTTAGTCATAGGAACGGCGATTGCCGCCGTGTATACCAATGCTAAAAAGGCTGCCTCCCTTGCGACGGCCATCCTTCTCCTAACATTTCTTTTGTCCATTGCGATCGACTTGAATGATACCTTGCAATTTTTGAAGTATTTCACACCATTTAAGTATTATGAAGCTAAGAATGTGATGTATGGTGGAGGTCTTGATATGGTTTATGTTACTTTGCCCATGGTCTTAATTGTTGGACTAACGATCTTAACGTATGTTTCCTTTAAGAAACGTGATTTGCACGTATAAACGATAAGGACAGAGGCTGTCTCTTATAGAAACTGAGGAGCTAAGCGGTCTTTCTCGCTTAGCTCCTACCTTTCGTGGAAGACGTGAAGCAGAACCTTTTAACACTGGGGTATTCTTCCTAACTGCCACTACGTGTTTAGATGTATAAACTACAGCTAATTTATCCGAATCTGACCTGTTTGCAGGATTAGATGGAAAAACTACAGCTAATTTGCATGAAGTTTGAAGATATGAGCAAATTGAAAGGAATTAACTACAGGAAATACAGTTAACCTTTCGAATTCTAGAAATACTTCTCAAATAGATGGAGAATATCCAGTTAGATTGCGGGAAGCAGAGGAAGCAGGTTCATTACTCAAAGGTCATGAACAAAAAAAGAGGACTGTTCCCAAAAAGTCTAGATCACCTTTTGAGACAGCACCTCGTATTTAACCCATTCACCTGTTCCCCGTGGATTGCCTTTTATCATAGTCAGAAATAATGAGCACATCCATCGAATTGGTTAACGGCACTAACTTTTTAACCACCGTATCTTTCCATACGATAATTTGAGTCGCTCCCGCTTCATTCGCTTTGATAGCAAAAGCTGGTGCAATTTCCTTAGAGCTATTCACCTCTTTATAGGAAAACTCACCGCCTAATCGAACCGTTAGCTTCTCCAGCACTTCTAATTTGGGCTTCCATTGCTCCGCATGACCCACTACGATAAAACTCACGTGCCATACGGCCTTCAACCGGTGTGCAATTCGAAAGCCGCGTCGGACTAGTCGATCCGCATGCGAGATTTCCGTGATGCATACGTAGATCACCTCTTTTCTTCGCCAAGGGCCACGAAGCGAGCTTTTCCGTTCCATGGATTCCAATCGTTCATCTACATCGTCGGCAATTTCGCGCAGTGCAAGTTCCCGTAGGGCAATCAAGTTGCCCGTCTTAAAGAAATTGTTCAACGCTTGATCGACTTTAACCATCGCATAAATTTTGCCTTCTCTCATGCGCAACTGTAAAGCGCCAGGAGCAACATCAATGAGCTGCACTTCATCCGCCGCACGCAAAATGCTGTCGGGGACGGTTTCCCTAACCCGAATTCCGGTAAGCTGTTCCACAGCGTCATTTAAGCTTTCTAGATGCTGCACATTCACCGTTGATATCACAGATATGCCAGCTTCCAGAATTTCCAGCACATCTTCGAATCGTTTCTTATACTTCGAGCTAGGTACATTGGAATGCGCTAATTCATCAATTAATACCACTTCTGGTCTTCGAGCAATGATCGCTTGCGTATCCATCTCTTCTAGCTTTACTCCTTGATATGAAATCTGTGCCCGAGGTACGGTCTCAAGCGCGCCGACCTGCTCAATCGTCTCTTTTCTCCCATGTGTTTCAAGTAATCCGATTAGGACATCAATGCCTTTCTTGAGCAGATCATTCCCTTCCCTAAGCATGGTATACGTCTTACCCACACCAGGGGCAGCTCCAATGTAGACTTTGAAACGGCCTCGCCGAATTTTCTCGATTTTCGCCTCGACCTCTTGTTGACTCAAGCGTCTATACGTATACGCTTCCTTCTCCTTTGTAATATGGGCAGGAAGTATACGTTCCCCCTCCAGAGCAGCGCGATCCGCAACCAAAAATACATCCATATTTAAGTCTCTTTTTAAAAGTCCATTGATCACCGAACCTTGCCAAAACATTTGCCATTTCGTCTGCTTCGAATGGCCTAATACAATCCGTGTGACTTTGTGCGTCATCGCGTAATTCACTAGTTTCTGTGGGATACAACGACGATATCGCAGCGGGATTTCTTCAAACTTCCCCCCTACTTTTTCAACAAGCTTCATGATGGATCTTCGAAAGGTAGCTGCCTCTTTTGTAAGCGGTTTACCAGGTTTGTACAGGGTCACAACATGGAGGTCGCCATTTAATCGTTTGGCAATTTGTTGCCCTCTGCGTACATAAATGGAGCCGTTCCAGTGATACTGTGTCGTTACTAGAATCCGCTCTGATACGCCAGAAGGACCTAGGTACCCCATTTGTTCGCGATGTTCTTCCAAGGAATCGTTAACATCCTCCGCTACTAAGCGAAGCGCTAACTCTCGAAGTACGCCTAAGTTACCTCTTTTAAATATCGCGGATGCTTTATTCCCCTTCAAGTGGCCTTCTTCCAAACGTGTTAAAATCGTTTCCGGAGTCACATCAATTAATCGCACCTCATCAGCCAATTCCAACGTATCGGAGGGTACACAGGTACCTACTTCAATGCCTGTAAGCCTCTGGGCAACCTCCATCGTTCCTTCTAGTTCATAGACATTAACCGTGGCAATGACACTAATATCATGAGATAGCAAGTATTTAATATCATCCAACCTCGTTGGAAAGCGAGCTTCGGGCCGATTCAGATGGGCTAAACCATCCACGAGGACAACTTCTGGGTTCCTTGCGATTAAGGCATCTATATTTAAATCTTTTTTCTCGCTACCATCTTTCATCCAATGAATGCTTGGCACTCGTTCCAGATCCCCTAATTGTTCCACCGTTTCTGGCCTTTGGAGCGTGGATACCGCACAAATAACCACATCAATTCCTTGCTGCTTGAGATTTTGGCCCTCTCGGAGCATATGGTAGGTTTTACCAGATCCACTGACGGCGCCGATATAAATTTTCAGGCTGCCGCGGTGCAGTTTGGAAATGGATAACAGAATTTCTTCTGGTGTTTTCCTTTTGAAACCATCCAACCGACATCCTCCTCTCTCCTCGTTCTCCATCTATCAAAGTGCAGAAACCACTCTCAACTAACGAGAGTGGCTGTCTGCTCATGTTCTTACAATTTCACTTGCTTAAGCAGTTCTATATTTAATTCCATTACATTTACCCTTGGCTCACCGAAAACACCGAGCTGTCTAGCTTTAGTAAACTGGTCAACAAGATCATTCAGCTTATTCTCTGCGATCCCTGTCTCCTTACTAATTCTAGGAACCTGCGCTTTGGCCGCTTCTGGTGATAAGTCCGGATCGAATCCGGAGCCCGACATGGTAACCAAATCCGCTGGGATCTCAGTTAGCGCGGGGTTTTCCTTTTTCAAAGCATCAATCTTCTCGGCTAGGGCTGCTGCATAATCGCTCGAAGCCACTGCCAAGTTAGAACCTACCGAAGCCGTCGGATCATATTTGGCTGTGGATGCTCTTGGATGAAAGAGCTTTGGCGATTCGAAGCTTTGGGCTAGTAACTCCGATCCAATCACCGTTCCGTTCGATTCAATTAGACTTCCGTCCGCTTGTTTCGGAAATAAGACTTGGGCAACACCTGTCGTTGCAAGCGGGTAAATTAGCCCACAGACGATCATAAAGAATAAAGACACACGTAATGCTATAAAAACCGATTTCATACGATATCTCCTCGCTTCTCTTTCTCTCTAGACGATATTTAATCCATGAAGCACCAGATCAATGATTTTAATTCCGATGAACGGCACAACCACACCACCGATACCATAGAGCAGAACATTCCGTGATAATAGTCTATTAGCTGACATAGCCCGATATTTAACACCTTTCATGGCGATTGGTATCAAAAGAGGGATGATAATCGCATTAAATATTAATGCGGATAGAATAGCCGACTCCGGCGATGCCAGATTCATAATATTCAAAGCCTGCAGCTGAGGCATCGCTAGGATAAACATCGCAGGAATGATCGCGAAGTATTTGGCAATATCATTAGCGATAGAAAATGTCGTCAACGCTCCACGCGTAATCAGCAGTTGTTTACCAATGGAGATCACCGATAGCAGCTTCGTTGGATCGGAATCTAGATCAATCATATTGGCCGCTTCTTTGGCAGCCATCGTGCCTGAGTTCATCGCCAGTCCTACGTCAGCCTGCGCTAGGGCAGGCGCATCATTCGTTCCGTCACCCGTCATGGCAACTAACTTACCTTCTTGCTGTTCTTTTTTGATCGCAGCAATCTTATCTTCTGGTTTCGCCTCAGCGATAAACTCGTCTACACCAGCCTCAAGAGCAATCGTTGCTGCAGTCAGCGGGTTATCCCCTGTACACATAACCGTTTTGATACCCATTGCGCGCAGCTCTTCAAAACGTTCCTTCAAGCCCGGTTTCACCGTATCCTTGAGGTAAATAACGCCATAAATCCGCTCGTTAATCGCAACAGCCAGCGGAGTGCCTCCAGCTTTGGCGATACGATTCGTTATCGTTTCTAAATCAGTCGGAATTTTACCGCCAAGTGCAGCTACATATTTCTTAATGGCATCAACGGCACCTTTACGGATTTGTGTACCATTCGCTATGTTGAGTCCGGACATGCGCGTTTCCGCAGAGAACTCAATCATTTCTGCTCCTTCATATGCTGCAGCTTGCCAGGATTCACCAAGCTTATTCGCAAGTTCCACAATGGAACGTCCTTCTGGCGTTTCATCTTTCACCGAAGCTTGCAGCGCGGCGAAAGTTACCTCTTTGGCAGTCAGGCCACCTACCGGTACAAACTCAGCGGCCATCCGATTCCCGAAGGTAATCGTCCCCGTTTTATCCAGTATCATCGTATCGATGTCTCCGGCTGCTTCAACCGCTTTCCCCGACATGGCGAGTACATTAAACTGTGTGACACGGTCCATACCTGCGATACCAATGGCAGATAAAAGGCCGCCAATGGTCGTCGGAATAAGACAAACCAGTAAAGCTATTAAAGTGGAAATTTCTAATTTCACATTCAAATATTGCGCCATCGGAACCATCGTCATAATGACAATGAGAAAAATCAACGTCAACACGGCAAGCAGCGTCGTTAAGGCAATTTCATTCGGGGTCTTCTGACGTTTAGCCCCTTCTACCAGGGCAATCATACGATCCAAGAACGATTCGCCTGGATCCGTCATAACTTTGACGACGATATAGTCAGAAGCTACACGCGTTCCTCCTGTTACGGAGGAGAAATCGCCTCCTGCCTCCTTAATGACGGGCGCAGATTCACCTGTAATCGCAGATTCATCAATGGAAGCTAAGCCTTCAATGATTTCGCCATCCGACGGGATAATTTCGCCGATTTCAATACGAACGATATCTCCCTTACGAAGGGTTGTTGAAGACACTTCTTTATACGATCCATCTTTTTGTACCAGACGAGCCTTCGTATCTGATTTCGTTTTACGCAAGGAATCCGCCTGCGCCTTACCTCGACCTTCTGCCAAAGCTTCTGCGAAGTTTGCGAACAACAAGGTGAAGAGTAGAATCAGGAACACCGTAATATTGTAACCCCGCCCAACGTCCGATGAGCCAAATAGCTCTGGTGCGAAGGAAAGCAGTAGCGTAATAACTGTACCTACCTCAACAACGAACATGACAGGATTCTTGATCATCACCCAAGGGTTTAACTTTTTAAACGAATCCACAATCGCTTGATTTACAATTTCTTTAGTTAATGTTTTTTTACGTTCCACTGCCATGTAAATCCTCCCTCTCTATTACGTCTATCCTTAACGCGCAGCCAAATGTTCAGCAATCGGCCCCAATGCCAGCGCCGGGAAGAACGTTAGAGCACCAATAACTAGAATCATCATTATTAAAATCCCCATAAATAAAGGTGTATTCGTGCGAAGCGTCCCCGTCGTAATTGGAACTACACGCTTGGTCGCAAGTGAACCTGCAATCGCAAGCATCGCAATAATGGAGATGTATCGACCTGCCAGCATGACCAAACCAATCATTATGGCATAAAAGTTCGTGCCCGCGCTCAAACCACCAAAGGCAGATCCGTTATTCGCCGCGCCTGAAGTGAACGCATATAGCACTTCGGAAAGCCCATGCATGCCTTGATTCGCAATGGAAGTGACGGACTCAGGTCTTATCAATGCCCAAGCTGTTGGCGCCAAAATGATAAGTGGATGAATCAGAATCGCAATGGCAGCTAATTTAACTTCCTTGCCTTCGATCTTTTTCCCCAGAAACTCTGGGGTACGACCTACCATTAGTCCACAGATGAACACCGATAATATCAGGTACAGCAAACCGTTTAACAAACCAACACCTTTACCGCCAAACACATTGTTCAACATCATCTCGGCAAAAGGAACGATACTCCCGAGTGGTGTCAGCGATTCATGCATCGCATTGACACTCCCCGTCGTTGCAGCTGTGGTTACGGTTGTAAACAGGGCCGTTTCGGAGAGTCCAAACCGGACTTCCTTGCCTTCCATGTTGCCGTGTACACCTAATGCATCTACGGCTGCAATGCCTTTATACTCCGCATAAAACACAGTCGTGAGCATGACCAGGAAGATGATTCCCATAGCCGCGAAAATCGTCCAGCCTTGCTTTTTGTTCTTAATCATCAGACCGAATGCGTATACGAGAGAAGTAGGCAACAACATCATACATACGATGTGAATCATGTTCGTGAATGGTGTTGGATTTTCAAAGGGATGCGCCGCGTTCGTACCGAACCAACCACCACCGTTTGTACCGATATGCTTAATCGATTCTAGGGAGGCCACTAAGCCCCGTGTAATGGTTTGTCCAGCACCTTCAATGGTTGTCGCTTGAACAGCACCCAGCAACGTTTGCGGAATGCCTTGAAATACTAGAATCAAAGCAACGATGAAGCTCAGTGGAAGAAACACACGTGAAATCACACGCGTTATATCCACGTAGAAGTTACCGAGATTATCCTGACGGCCAATCAGACCACGGATAAAAGCGACCGCAACCGCAAATCCCGTTGCTGCTGATGTAAACATCGGGAATGTAATGGCCACCATTTGTGAAAGATAGGAGAGTGTATTCTCACCGCTGTAGGCTTGCCAGTTCGTATTCGTAATAAATGAAATTGCCGTATTAAAAGCAATCGTTGGAGACACATTACCAATGCCATCTGGATTCAAGGGTAAATAAGCTTGCAGCCGGAAAACAGCATACATGAGAATCATCATGACAAAGTTAACTAAAAGCACGGCTCCGACGTACTTTTTCCAGCCCATCGCTTCTTCTTCCTTAACACCCATAATGCGATAGCCAATACGCTCAATTGGAGCAAACACACGATCAAGGCCACTCTTTTCAGATCCAAAAACGTTCACCAAGTAACTTCCCACAGGCTTTACCAACAGCATGATAATGCCGAGTGTGATGATGACTTGTAACAATCCCATTCCCATAATAGGTTCTCCCCCTGCTTACATATGTTCTTTGTTACTTCTAGAATTTCTCTGGCTTCACTAAGACAAAACCAAGATACACCATGATAGCTAATGCAATGAGTCCAATAACAATCATACGATTACCCTCCTATATGTTGGGGTTCTGAAACTTCACTTACCGCCATCGCTTACGCTTTTTCACAAAATTTCATAAATCCCCAAAAACCTAAAAATGTTAATGCCATTAATAAGATCATCGTTACATCGTTGTACATAGCACACCTCCTCCAAATCGATCAGCTCCTAATTTATTGTTTGCAGCGATGATAGAAGGAACTTCACATCACCGTTTTTGGAATAAATAACATAATCAGCACCTAACCCTTTGTAAATCAATCTAGGATTCATGCTTTGGGTAACCACGTAGATACGCCCCGAAGTCCAGCTGCGACATATCTGAATATAGCGGCAGCATAACGGTAAGCTCTCCTCAAACAAAATGACGTTCCCTATCCGATAGTCGGGAATCATTGTTTTTGCCGGCTCGGATGTATCCACACGGATAATTTGTTTCACTCCTTGTCCTTCTAACTTGAGTCTTTCCATCTTGTTATTTGTTAATGCAATAAAAGGAAGACCAAGCAAATTTACGTGTTTCATGAAGTCCTCGCCTGCCTTCGTAGACGGAGCGATCAGCAAAAAATCACTTTGCATGACCATCCCCCCTTTCCTGAATCATTGTAACGCCGAACTACATAAAATCAGTGTAAAGATTCTAAGGTATCCGTATAAAAAAAGCATAAAAATTCGCCTTTTAAACAAAAAAAGAGCAACACGCCCCACTTTTTATCTTAAGTGGTTAGTGTTGCTCTTACTTTCATATCGTCGGGATCTTCACGAGCACTGTCGTGCCAGTCCCCATCTGACTTTCGATCTCTACGCCATAGCTTTCGCCAAACAGCAGCTTAATCCGATTATTAATATTGGAAAGACCAATACTTTTTCCTTCCAAGCTGTTGCTCACTCGCTCTGAATGGTCCATATTTAGCTTGGCTTTAATGCTTTCAAGCCCCTCTGTATCAATGCCTAATCCAGAATCCGATACTTGAAAACAGACATCGCCATTCGCATCGATATGACCGCTTACGCGTAGATGTCCGCCTGCGTCTACACGTTCAAGTCCATGATAGACGGCATTTTCAACAATAGGCTGCAGGATCATTTTAGGCGTTTTCATATCCAATAGCTTTTCGTCAACATCTACTTCCATCGAAAACTTGCTCTCATATCGAATAGAAATAATGTTCATATAAGCTTTAATACATTGAATCTCTTCACTGATTAAAACAAGCTCGTCATTTTTAATGCTATAACGGAATATTTTGGACATACTCGACGTGATCTGCGCGATTTCCTTACTGCCATATTCAAGTCCGATACTGCTTATACAATTTAAGGTATTATACAGGAAATGCGGATTGATTTGACTTTGTAAAGCCGAGAATTCAGCCTGCTTTTTGCTGAGCTCTGACTCATATAGTCGAATCTGTGTGTTGAACATATCGCTTGTCATCTCTTCCATTTTATCGATCATACTATTGATATCATAGGCCAGAACGCCAACTTCATTCGTTGAACGTACCTTGACTCGGAAGCCTACGTCTCGCTTACCAATCTTCTTCATATCTGCGATAAGCCCCATGACAGGCCTTGTCAGGTTATTAAAGAAAAAATACCCCATAATAAGCATGCTTACAATGATGCCAATTCCAGCTATGATACTAATGTTTTTAATCGCATGCATATCCGTTGTCAACTCTTGCACAGGGATAATACTTACAATACGCCAGCCGTCTGCCTGCTCCAATTCTTTTTCCTGGACGATCACTTCTTCCTTATTAATTGTCGTTTTTACCCCATTTGTTAAACGGTTCCGATCTGCTGGAAGTATCTCCTCGTTCAAAATGCCGCGGAAATTAGCATTATTGGATACAATGACCTCATTGTTGCTGTTTAGAATGTACAACGTAGAGTTAGGCGTTAATTCCGTATTTTCAACAAGCTCCTTGAGCTTTTCTGTATTCACCATAATGGAACAATAGCCTGTCTTCTGTGAGAATTGAACCCCGCCAATCGCTTCAATAATGGGTGCTATATAAAAGAAATATTCACTTCCTGTTTTTTCGTCTTTTAATACGTTTGTAAACTGCCCTTTTTTAACAGCATCCAACTTATTTTTATAGGTACGGATAAATGCTTCGTATTGATTTGTATAAAAGATATCATTGTTTCCATTACTATGAACGCGTCGTCCGTAATTGTCATTAATAACTACGCCATTAACATAAGTGTTAAAAGACCTCATATATTCCATGAGTTCAATGACATACGTACCGATATCAAAACTCCGCTTATAATCATCATCAACAATGGTAAACTCTTGTACCTTTTTATTATCAACAGCTATGTTCGTACTGACTTTTATATCCTTAAAAACGGAATTGATTTTTTGGCTTGTTTGTTCAATGATCTTACTCCCATAATTGGCAGCTCTGTTCTGTGTCAGATTATAAAAACTAGTATAGGAATAAAATTCCATTATTGTAAAAATAATAATCGAAAATAAAAATATCAGTAGTATCTGATGTTTTAGCTTCAGTCTACTTATCTGCAAACTCCCCACCCCAACCCTCAACTCTTTCTGAATTTCGTAGGTGTTATCCCACTTTGTTTCTTAAATACTTTGTTGAAATAATAATAATCCATATAGCCTACTTTTGCTGCAATTTCATCAATAGACAATTCGGTATGTTTTAAAAGCTCACAAGCTTTTTTTATCCTCAAATCTGTGACATATTCTGAAAAGGTTTTGCCCAAATTTTTCTTGAAAAGTTGACAACAATAAACTTGATTGATTAAAAATTTGACAGATAAATCTTTGAGGTACAACTCACTCTGAAAGTTATTGTCGATGTATTTCACCATTTGGGTAAAATATGCGTTTTTATCCCCTTCATTCGCAGACTGATAATTCAGCTGCTTTATGTAGGTCAAAATGTCATACAAAAAACTACATAACGACTCAAAGGTTTCAAAGCGCTCTTTCAATTCAGAGTAATTTAGGAAATCAAGCTCCATGTATTGTAGTTCTTCGTAATAGCTGCCAACCAAGCTACTGACTACTTGATTCCATAAATAAACAACTTCGCCCATCCCTAAATGATTTTGTTTAAAATACAACATGAGTCTATCCATGATGTCATCCATATCTTCAAACTTTTTCTCTTGAATAATCGTAGAAATACCATCTATATACGGCTTAACCAAATTAAGCTTCTGTTCATATTCATAGATACCATTAGCTTCATTAATAAAAACGGTTGACGCTGCGATATCTGCTTCTTTTATTAGCTTTGCCATATTGTCATGCTGATTGGAAATGCTGCTGATTCCTACTGCTTTTAGATCTAAATTAATAAAATCAGCTGAATCAAAACGAACATCCAGATCGGTTATGCTTTCACTTTTGAGAATATACAGTGTCTTTCTTGATCCCAAACTAACTTCCAATACAGGTCTAAAATGGAGAGCCTTTAGGTCGTGATCATGTTTTTTCTCACCATTGGCGTACATAATAACGACACGAAAGTAGTAGTCTGTTGAAGTATCAAATATGTGTGTTAAATGATTCATTTCACCTTTATCCGATGAAGTTAGTGCCTCTAAGATCAGGTTATTTCTAACACTTCGTTTATTAGAAAAGTGCAATGCGAGCTTCTCTATTAATGGATCTACCATCTCAATATCTAAAGGTTTTAGGCAATAATCTAGCGCACCATACCTAAGTGCCTCCTGCGCATAAGCAAACTCTGCGAAACCGCTTACAATAACGAATTCAACATCCAATCCCCTATCTTTCGTCATCTTCATCAGATCAAGACCGGAAATTTCAGGCATTCTAATATCTGTAATAACAAGATCAGGACTCGCCTCACCTATAAATTCAATGGCTTTATGGGCACTTGTAAATTGACCTGTGATTTCAAATCCGTATTTCTGCCAGTCAAAAGCATTCCGTATTCCTTTAATCGCCCATGGTTCATCATCTACAATAATCACACTATACATAAGTACCTCCTAGATCCGATGTCCCATATTCACCAAATTTTAACCCTTTATTAACCAGATAACAAGATAGCTAGTATGTTACCACAAAGGCCTATGGACATAACGATGTTATGTCCATAGGCTTTATCCTTCACTACTACTTCTTGTTCGCTTGCATAGCTTTGTAGATTTTCACATTCTCATCCATGACTGCCTGCCCGCCTGCTGCCATATATTCAGCAACTAGCTTATCGTACAAAGCGTCGAATTCAGTTGGCTTGCAAACGATAAGTTTATCTGTCATTTGTTTGTTCATATCCCCAAGTGTTTTACCGAACTTAATATTGGATTCACTTGGCGTATCGAAGAAGTAACCCGTGTACGTGTCTGTCGTATTTATTTTGTAGGATTGTTCTGCAACAGCTTCGAGTCCTGGCGCCGATGCCGCTAGTGCTTTAATATTCTTCTGCTGATCACCCAGTTCAACACCATTTACAACTAGTGTAAGATCCAGATTTAGATAGCTGGTTTGCATATTGTCGCCTGTTTGATTAATCACTTGTGGAATACCATCGACCATTTTATGATTAACACCTTCAAGACCGTATTGCAAGAAGAACAATACTTTAGGATCGGACATCCAGTTTAGATACTTGATAGCCAACTCTGCATTTTTACTACTTTTAGGGATAAACACATTCACGCCATTTTCATTGTAGGCAATTTTCTTATATTTTCCTTCGTAATTCTTGAACACATCAACAGGTACAAAGTTTGCATTAGGCACATTAGCTTTTAATGGCACACTGATATTTTGACGTAATGGGTAATCCCAGTTTGCACTGAAGAATCCGACTTTACCGTTGGTTACATCTGCATCTGCTTGCTTAGCTGTTTTGTCCAATGCAAAGTCAGGGCTGATTAATTTCTCATTGTAGAGCTTGTTGAGGAATTTTAGAGCATCCTTATTTCCAGGTTTTAACCAGTTCGGAGCTGTCACGAATTCTTCCTCTGACTGTTTCCCCCAGAAAGATTCACTTAGATTTCCAGTGTTATAGTTAAAACCTGTTGCTGCCAATCCCCATGGAATTACACCACTCACGCCGCCTGGATTTTTATCTCGGAACGCAATTAGCGTATTATATAATTCGTCCTTCGTAGTAGGAATCGGCATCCCTAATTTATCTAGCCAATCTTTTCTAATAAACATACCGCCCCATGCAAGTGAAGTTCTTTTCGCAGGGATCGCCATCTGTTTTCCATTAAAAAGTCCATAAGATAGAACGGTCTTACCTAGATAATTCGTCAATTCCTTACCCTGCTTAGCCAATAACTCATCTAATTGAAGGATACCATTCACTTTTGAATATCTGGAGATGGTCGGACTGTCATACGTAAAAGAAATATCAGGTGCCTCATTGGCAGCCATCAAGACATTGAGCTTATCAATTTCCTGTGACCTCGGAACCGGAACAAATTTTACAATCGCATTATTTTGCTTACCAAAATTATCATTAATATATCTTGTCCATGTATTATTGTTCAGATCAGGCTGACCCTGAATACCTCTGTCAAATATTTCAACCGTAAGTGTCGTCGGTGGTCCTGCTGGCTTTGCAGATGCAGCTCCTGATGTAGTCGCCGCTGACGTTGTTGGGCTTGCATTTTTATTATCGCTGCTACATCCAGCTAATCCACTAGTGAGTAGTGTCAAAACTGGCAATATAACCATCATTTTTTTTATTTTCATCGTTCAACCTCACCTTTATCTCATAGTTATTTCGTATCGCGTTCACATAATGATCTAATCCTAGCTGATCGGTAACAGATTCACCACCTTTCATGCTTTTAGACAAACAACTTGTTCGTGTATCCCATATCTCAGCCCTTAATAGCCCCCGTCATGACACCATCCACAAAATATTTCTGAAGTTTCGGGTACACAACTAGGATCGGAACTGTTGCAAACATGACACTTGCAGCTTTCAATGACTCCGGAACAATATAAGCACCGACACTGCCTTCACCTTGCTGGGTATCTAACTGTTGATTAGCCGTAATGATTTGGTACAGCTTCAATTGCATAGGATACAAATTCTTATCCGTTATATAAAAGAGTGCGTCTTGGAATCCATTCCATCTATCCACCGCGTAGAAGAGGCTTAACGTTGCGATTGACGGTAAAGAAAGCGGAAGAACAATTCGAACAAGGATCCCTAGTTCGTTACAACCGTCCATAGATGCCGATTCTTCCAAACTTTCTGGAAGTGATGAGAAGAATGTTTTTAGAATAATTAGATTGAATACACTCATCGCACCAGGCAAAATTAAGCTCCAGATGGAATTCATCATGCCTAAATTTTTTACCAACATGTAGCTTGGAATTAATCCACCGCTGAAGTACATGGTAATGACCAACACGGATAGAAAGAAGCTTCTTCCCTTCAATCTCTTCTTTGTAAGCGGATACGCTGCACAAATTGTTAAAAACATACAAACGAGTGTAAATATAATTGTAAGTACAATGGAATAACCCAGCGTATAGATCATCTCTACGTCACTTAAGATCGTTTTGTAGGTTTCAAGTGTAAATTCTACCGGCCACAGCGTGACCTTCTGTGACGTAATCGCACTATTGGAGCTTAGCGAAAGCGCAATCATATATAGAAATGGAACAAGACAGGTAATGGCTACACCAGTAATGAATACGATAATACCTAGATCAACGAAATTAATTCTCTGCTTCCTGATCAACAAACTCACGCTCCTTACCAAATTCCTTGCTCACCAATTTTTTTGGCAATATAATTGGCTGTCAATAAAAATACTAATCCTACAACCGATTGAAACAATCCAACTGCTGTTGCCTGTGAGAAATCCCCAGACCCAATTCCAATCCGGTATACAAATGTACTAATAACATCCGAGTATTCACTTACCAAGGAATTCCCCATAACGAATGGCCGATCAAATCCAATCGAGAGCATCCTACCAATTTGCAAAATAAGCAAAATAATAATGGTCGGCTTTATGCCAGGCAACGTAATATGCCATATTTTACGAAGTCTACTGCACCCATCCATATCTGCAGCTTCATATAACTCCTTATTAATACCAATAATTGAAGCTAAATAGATGATGGTCCCCCATCCTGCACTTTGCCACACACCAATCGCTAGATACATAATCAGCCAGTTGGTTTTCTGAGAAAGAAACTCCATCTTACCAATACCAAGGCTAGCTAACACACTATTCGCCATCCCGCCTGATGAAAACATCAGGTAGACCATACCGCCAATAATGACCCAGGATAAGAAATGAGGTAAATATAGGATCGTTTGGGTTACTTTTTTAAATCTCACATGCCGAATTTCGTTTATCAGAATAGCTAGTATAATAGGTGCCGGGAAACCCGCTACCAGATCCAGAAAGTTTAAAACAAGCGTATTCTTTAGCGCACGGTAGAAACTATTTTGCTCGAAAATGAATTTGAAGACATCAAAGCCAACCCACTCACTACCGCTAATTCCCTCGAAGATGTTATAGTCCTGAAAAGCCATCACCACGCCATATATGGGGGCATATCTAAATATCGCAATATACGCCATCGGCAGCAGTAAGAGTAAGTATAAGAGCGCATCTCTTCTGATATAATGTAGGAATTTGTTTTTCTTGGTGATTCTAACGTTATCTCTGTAACTGCTTAAAACCGCTTTCACTTTTATCATCTCGCTTCCCATTCAGTTGTTCATGCGATGTCTCATGTAGGTAATTATACGTTTTAGAATTTTTTATAAAATGTAATTTATTAAAATAATTTGGTAATTATTTAATGTACAAAAACGGAGACCAACAAAAAAACAGCAGCCATGGACAACAAAGTCCTTGACTGCCGTGCTCTATTCGAATCTTCAAATTAAAACTACGCTACAAAAATAAAGCCGCCCTATAGTAGAAGAATCTACTTATAGGACAGCCTATGACCAGCATACCGGTAGTGTTTACTTCTTCCTACCCTCTTGCAAGGCACGGAATTTGCGTTCAACCTCTTCCCAGGATTCCTTATTCGGGCCAGCCGCCGTGAAAGTAAGGAAGCCCATGCCTTGCAGCTTGCCCAAGAAAAACGCGTACCCCTCTTTCTCCGCCGCAGACATGTCTTCACGAGGTGCAGCGCTATAGCGTAAATCGACGGACCAACGCGCCCCATCGGATGAGTTCGGCAAGCTGCGGTGATAGGTAAGATTATGGAACAGTGCCATGTCCCCCGCTTGCATCGGAACGGCTATTTCCGTCCCGCGCTCCGCCGGATCGCTAGCTGGCTGCATCTCCCCCTTGGCATCTCTTGCACTATCCATTACACCACCCCACGTATGACTTCGGGGCATCATAGACAAGCAGCCATTATGTTCGTTCACATCGACAAACGGTATCCACACCGTAATAATATGCATCTCACCGGTAGGCAAGCCGTAATACTGGCTGTCCTGATGCCATGGGAAATAATTGCTGCCCGGTAATTTGGGACGTATATGAAAGTCTCCGTTAAAGATGATATTTTCGCCGAGCAGCGGCCTCAACGTATTAATAATGGTCGGATGGGTGGCCAGCTCGTACAGTTCGCGTGTGAATACATCCTTCTCCCAGTTGATGCCGCCTCGGCCATCAGCAGCATCAGATACGGCCGGCCAGCGCTTCTCGAAAGGCAATTGTTCATAGCCATGCTCGATCTGCCCCGCCTGCACTAACTTCGCAGCCGCTTCATCTACAGCTCGGGACAGCACTGACCTCATCGGTGTCAAATCCGCCTGTTCTAGCTTTCCAGAAATGATTGTGTATCCTTCCTCTTCGTACGATTGGATTGATTTATTCATTAGATTTTCCATGTAATCATCCTCCTTATTCTGTTATTATAATAAGGGAAAATGAACGATTATGCTTTATCCTATACCACTTCATTGTTGTCAAATCGTCCTGTCTTACAACTCACTAGTGGAAGGATGTCCAGGTATGAACCTGACGAAAACGACGGATGCAACTCATTGGCTGAACCAGTTCCCTTTATGCCCTTATATCCGTAGAGCGGACTACGGCATTCGCAGCCGAACCACCCTACCGCTTGAGCGCCGGCTGCTCGATTACCAGCTCATCTATGTGCAAGAAGGACAATGTGTGATTCGCACATGGGATGCCGAGTTCGTGATGGAGCCAGGCTCGTTCTGCTGCTTGCAGCCGAATGTCCTGCACAGCCACCACATCGCAAAGCCGGGCATTATTATGCCCTTCATTCACTTAGACTTGTTCTATAACCCGCTGCGTGGCGACGGCTTTCCCGTCCCTCCAGGTATTGTAGACATTACGGCGCACGAGCATCTGATTCAGCCCAATTTAAATGTCATTAGCGGAATGAATATGCCCATTGTTTTTCAACCTTCCAATCCAGCCTATTTTCGGGATTCTCTTATTAAGCTGATCGGCATGTGGACCTCCTATGAGCCTATGGCGCAAGCGAGAGCAAATCATCTTGCAGGCGAGCTTATGCTGCAAATGATAGAGCAGTTTTCCCCAACAAAGCAGGAGCCGGTAGAACAAGGACCGACGTCACTGAGTTGGATTACCCCCTATTTGAACCTGCACCTCAACGAACCGATTACGGTTGAAGCAATGGCGCGAAGAGCTAATTTGTCTCGTTCTCGCTTCTCAGCCGTATTCAAGACAAAGTTCGGCGTCGGCCCCTATGATTATTTGCTACGCCTACGCATTCAACACGCCCAGCAGCTGTTGAAGGAAACCAAGCTGACGCTGGGTGAAATCGCCGATGCTTGCGGCTTCATCAGTTTGCATCACTTCTCTAAAACGTACAAAAAACACACCGGTCAACCGCCAAGTGTGTATCGTAATCATTACTGTTAGATAGGACATATTAGACAGTCCGTTGAAAACAAAAAAACAGCTGTATACCGGTATTACGCCAGTTTACAGCTGTTTCACGCCTCTAATTCTCTTTCGATATTCGCCCGGGGGTACACCCGTATGCTCCTTAAACAGCCGGATGAAGTAATAATCTTGATTGTAGCCGACTAGTCGCCCAATTTCTCCTACCTTCATCTCGCTCTCCGCTAGCAACAGCTTACTCTTCTCCATACGAATGCGAGTGACATATTCCATGAACGTTTGACCCGTAGTCTGCTTAAACAACCGACTTACATAAGCGGGGTTGAGGCTGAGCGCTTCAGCGGAGGAGCTGAGGGATAATTCGCCTGCGAGGTTATTCTCGATGATCTGAAGCAGCCGCTCGATATGGCTGATCTGCTTGGAGTCTTCTTGATCCGAATCGCTGTGCTCCTCCGACGCTAGCTTCACCATCCTTCTAAACCAGGCATACATGCTATCGGGGTCGGATATTTTCATCAACTCTAAGTACAGCTTTTCCTCCGGAACCAAGGGGCTTCCCCCTCTAGGCTGCTGTCCGTTCAGCCGGTTCAACATAAACGACAGCAATTGCACGCCCAAAGCACGATGCGCTTCTATGGCATAACCGGAGTACTCCTGCAATTCCAGCTGCAAGGCGTCGATCACCTGAATCGCCTGATCCGCATTCCCCACTTTGATATAGTCGCACAGAAGCTCCGCCTTCGCTTGCGGGAATGCGAATTCATTCGCCACTACAGGCTGCTGCGCATTCAGGCTGCTGAGCAGTGCTTCCCTCGCCATCGTATACGCTTGCGGCAAATCGCTAATGTCCGCACAGCCGCCACCGTACCCAACAGTCAGCGCTTCTGGTGAAGCCTCACGAAGTCGGTCGGACACGACCTGCGCGATGCTGACTTCCCCGTTCTCCGCTGCGCTGCTTCCTGAAAATACCCGCGCCATCTGAACTTCGTCCACCCAGACGGAGAATCCTTCGAAGCCGGCCGTTGCCGTCTCCACCAGTTCCCTCACTTGTATACGGTGAAAATCTGCCTCGAGCGTCCCCTCCGATTCTCCAATCGGCTGCGACTTCATCTCGACAACCATGACCTCATAAGGGCCAGGTCTCAGCGGTATTTTCAACTGTGCAAGCTTGCTCTGTATCTCTTCTAGTGAGTACTTGTTCGGTCTCAGCAACGAATAAACGAATCGTTCTTTGTACACGGGAAGGGACTCCTCCCAGCGAAGCCTATACAAGTCCCGCTCTTCCATCGTTTCCTTAACCGGCCTATACAACCGTTTTGACGACATATAGGCCATCAGTCCAGCGATTAGAAGCATGATTAGCCCGATGTAGATGATCACTTGCCTTAAGAAATTCAAGGAACGGTCCAAGCCCTCAAGCGGAACAACATGAAGTACAGTCCAGCCCAGCCATTGACTCGATGCGTAGATAGCAAGCGACGGAACATCCTCAATCGACAGATTAAAGGAGCCGTTCTTACCATACGCGATTTGCTCCGTTTCCTTGCCTAAGTAGCTATCGACCGCAGGACTCTGAGTGTCATCGGTTTCATGCAGCTGAATCTGTCCCTTGTTCGAGAGCAGATAGACCCTGCCTGAACCGCTGAGCCGGTTCAGTACTTCCTTATACATCAGCTTCTCGTTCAGATTCACGACAAAAGCGTTGTCTCCCACACCCGTCGGCATGATAACCGTCAGCACATGTTCGAAGCTTCCATCCCGCGTCTTTGCCCTGCGCGAATCGAGAATGACAGGAGCCTGAAGCTCCTGCTTTTTTAAGGAAGAACGCCAATCCTGATCATAAAACTGATCGAATAGGAAGAATGTTCCTGCCGCAGAACGATCGCCGAACGCAAGAACTTTATTTTGCCCGCTATCGTAGAAGTACAGTGAATCAATGAACTGACTGGAGAGCATAAACATCGAGATGCTGTCCATCGCCCTTGACTTCTCAACATAATAACGGTAAGACTCCTGCAAATCATCAGGAGGAATTTCCCCTGTTAGCTTCTCAAAATAATCTGCGTTCGGAAACATTTCGAATCGGCGAAATGTCGTATTCAGGGTAAGCTGACGGCAAGTGTCCATAATCTGTTCGACGATAATTTCAAGTGCGTTGATCGTCTGCCCAACGTACTGTTGACTCGTTTGCTCCGCCTCGGACCGAAAGGTCTGGCTAACCTGAATATAGGAGATGACAGACATAGTCAAAATAGGAACGAGGGCTACGACATACATCCATAAGATGAGCCTTGTGAACGATAATCTTTTCTTCTGGCCTTCTCTCATTGCTGCGAACAGCCCTTTCCACAGATGACGCATAGACTTCCCCCTTCCTCTTATTGGTTGCCATTCCGATATCCGAACGTTTTAGTAGCAGCGTGAGATGCCGCTCTTCTCTTGATTGCGTCTGGCCTGTTCATCGATGGCTGCAGGATCATCAACAACTGCCAACAGCTCGCGATGCATCTCCTGCAGCTTACCCGCCATATCTGCTCGGCCAGCCAGATTCTCTAGCTCACCCGGATCCTTATCCACCTGGAACAGCTCCGGTTGTTCTGGATACTCTACATAATAGTTATATTTGAAATGATCTTTTTTGACCATAAAAGCAGCCTGGAGCATCCCCTGTGCATGATATTCGCTGAATACGACACGCGGAGCTCCATCTAGGTTTCCCTGAATCAGCGGCAGCAAGCTCTGCCCCGATAATTGACTGGGGGGCCGAATTCCCGCTAGCTCCATGATCGTCGGAATGAGATCAACCAAGCTTACATTGTGAGAAATGCTGCGTCCTCCTAAGGATTCAGGCAGCCGAATAATCATCGGAATTTTCACCGACGATTCATAGAAACACTGCTTCTGCCAAATGCCGTGCTGACCGGCCATCTCCCCGTGATCGCTAATGTACACCACTACCGTATTGTTCTTCAGAGAAGATCCATCGATCACGTCCAGCATCTGGCCTAAGTAATCATCAACTAACGTAATTAAAGCATAGTAAGAAGCGAGTGCAGTACGAACTGTCTCCTCTGGCACTTGTTCATCATTGCGGAAGGCATAGCGCATCTGGCGAATCGCCGGGTGCTGATCCTCCAGCATCTCCTCTGTCCAAGACGGCAGCTTTAGCTGCTGCGGATCGTACATCCGGTAATATTCCGGGGGGGCGATCAGTGGAAAGTGAGGGAACATGAGACCGCTGACCATCAGCCACGGCTTCTCCTCTTCTACAGTTGCCTTGGACGTTAAATAGCGAACTGTCAGATCAGCTACATGAGCATCATATTCTTGCCAAGAGCCTTGTCCCGGGCCGCACTGCGTGACATGGGAATTACTTCCCCTTCTCGCCTCCGGCGTCCGCTTAGGTGTCTGATTATAGCTCTTCCAGCTGTCCATATCGTCAAAGAGACGCTTGCCGAATCCGTGCAGCCTGTCTTCTCCAACCATGTGCATGCGACCGCAGAGAACCGACTCATAGCCAGCAGCTTCAAAGTAGTGAGCGAAGGTAGGCGTCACCGAAGACAACGGCGAGCCGTTATCCCATCCTCCCACTTGAAACGCATGCTGTCCAGTAAGAAAAGACATACGGGACGGAACGCACATCGGCGAGTTGCAATAGGCGTTGTCGAAACGTATCCCCTCTGCGGCCAGCCGGTCCATATGCGGCGTCTTAACTTCGGGATGCCCGTAGCAGCCCGTAGCGTGGGCCGCATGCTCATCGCTCATGACAATCAGAATGTTAGGCCTGGATTTCATTGCGTTGCCTCCGTTTGTTCATTTTAACCCTATCACCGTACAAGAACAACTTTACGAATTTACTACCCTTTCACTGACCCGATCATGGCGCCTTTGACAAAATATTTCTGGATGAACGGATACACGAACAGAATTGGAATCGTGCTGATCATAATCGCGGCTGCTTTAATCGTAGCAGCAGGCGGTGGAATCTCGTTGGTTGGCATAAGATCCTCTTGTGAAATACCAGAGGACAGAATGTTACGCAGAATCAGCTGCATCGGGTACTGCTTCACATCATTGAGATAAATCGCTGCATCGAACCAAGCGTTCCAATGGCCTACTGCGTAGAATAAACCGATTGTCACGAATGCTGGTTTGGACAAAGGCAAGATAATCCGCCATAGAATGCCTGCCGCATTAGCGCCGTCCATGATCGCCGCTTCTTCGATTTCCGCGGGGATATTCATAAAGAACGTCCGCATGATGAACATATTCCAAGCGCTGACCAGTCCTGGGATGATCAATACCCAGATCGAGCCCTTCAGGCCGATCGCATCCATCAGCAAGTACGTAGGAATCATCCCGCCAGAGAAGACCATCTGAACGAAAATAAATGTCACGATCGCATTGCGACCAGGCAGAGTGCGGCGCGCAAGTCCGTAAGCGAGCATGGAGGTTACAATTAGATTAAGCGCGGTTCCCACAATAACGCGGAATAAGGTAACTTGATACGCATGAAAGATTAAGTTGCTATCTTTCAGGAACATCCGGTAAGCCAGTAAATTCCACTGCTCCGGGAAGAGAATGAATGCGCCTCGACGAACCGCCTCCGCTTCGCTCACAAAGGATGTGGCGAATACCGTCCAGAAGGGAACGAGGAAGATCACACACAGCAGCACAAGAAACGCGTAATTAAACGCCGCAAACAGCTTTTCACCCTTAGTTGGTTTCATCTAGATGCTCACCTCACCAAATACCTTCTTGGCCAAGCCGCTTGCTCAGATAGTTCGTGCCGAGGATTAGGATCGCTGCGAACACACTCTTGAACAGGTTAACGGCTGTAGCGAAGGAATATTGAAATTGAATAAGTCCCTGGCGGTACACAAAGGTATCGATAATGTCCGAAGTCTCATAGACAGGCGGGGAATACAACAGAAACACTTGCTCGAAGCCGGCATTGAGCAGTCCGCCTACATTAAAGATAAACAAGATGACGATGACGTGCGTAATGCCTGGGAGCGTAATATGCCATACTTGGCGCCACTTCCCCGCTCCATCAATAATCGCAGCCTCATATAGTTGCGGATCGATAGCTGTTAGTGCCGCCAAATACAGGATGCTTCCCCAGCCCACCTGGTGCCAAATATGCGAGCTTACAAGGACACTGCGGAAGTAATCATTGCTGCCTAGAAAATGAATCGGTTCCTTCCCGAACAGGCGTAGCATCTCATTAATTAAGCCGCCGTCCGTGGACAAGATGTTCATCACAAGTCCTGAAATAATAACCATGGATAAAAAATGGGGCAAGTAAGAAATCGTTTGCACAAACTTCTTGAACACTTGATTCTTGACCTCATTCAGCAGCAGTGCCAGAATGATTGGCGCCGGGAAACCGATAAGTAACTTATAGCCGCTAATCACCAGCGTATTCCTGAGCACATTCCAGAAGTAGATGGAATCCATAAAGTTCGTAAAGTGCTTGAAGCCCACCCAAGGACTGCTTATGATTCCTTGAATGCCATCAAAGGGTGAAATATCCTTGAAGGCAATAACAATGCCCGCCATCGGGACATAGTCAAAGATGAGAAAATAAAGCAGGCCCGGCAAAATCAATAAATAGTAAAATTTATGGTGACGTATGGCCACCAAGCGGCGGCTTCCTCTTTTTTTCGATTGAATAGTTGCGGGATTCAGTGACGGATTATTGGTCATCATGCGCTCCCTCCTCCTTCCGATGAATAAACAACGGGGATGCACAAAATGTGCATCCCCTGCACTTGACGCATAGAAGAGACGAATGCTGGATTCAAACTACTTCTTCAATTTATTGTACTGCTCGGTCTTAGCATCGATGAGACTGGTCATACCTGCCTTGTTCAACTGATCGAGGAATTTGTCCCAATCGCTCATCGGGCGCGCACCCATAATGAACTTCGTCACTTCTTCGTCCCGCAAACGTTTGATATCGCTCATGGATGGTACTTTCTCCGTTAATTCTTTCGTGTCATACACAATATTGTAGTCGAAAGCCATTTTCCCGGAGTCTAGCTTCAATAGCTCTCCACGTAGGAACTCTTTATGCATCTTGTTCATACCGTCGTTAACGTCTGCTTTGTTCTCGTTAGAAAGCGCCATACCCCAGGCAAATTCGCCGGCATATTTGCGATCCTTACTAAGCTCGTAAATAGACTTCGGAGTGATCCATTTCCAATCCTTATCCATCATGCCATATCGGGTAATGATATAGTTATCAATATCCTGATAAATCCAGTTCATATACTTGATTGCGGCTTCCGGATTTTTTGCCTTCTTGCTAATCACTGTACCGCCCGTACCACCCGGATTAATCGTTTGTGTCTTCCCTTTCGGACCGGTCAAGCTAGGCACAGCGATGTAGTCCATTTCTGGAATACTCGTTTGCACCTTCGGCAGCTGCAGTGTCGTGTGCGAATACCAGCGGGCAGATGTGCCTACGCGGTTCGTCTTTAGTAGCTCCAGCGCATCATGCTTCGCGAAAGCTTCTTTATAGATGTAACCCTTCTGGTACCAGTCGGCCATCTTTGTTACGAATTCTTTATAGCCCGGTGCGAACTCGACTGGTTTTACCTTCTTATCTGACGGATCAAGCCAGTCGCCGTAGCCTCCATCAACGAAGCCTGCTGCCAACGACATCGTCAGTCCTTCAAGGTTCGTCGATATTGTAATCGTATCGTCCTTGCCGTTGCCGTCAGGATCCTTTTCCTTGAAAGCCTTCAGAATCACTTCCAGATCATCGATCGTCTTCGGCGTCTGCAGACCCAGCTTCTGCATCCATTCCTTCCGGAGATAGATCGGATAAGCAGCCGTCAGCGTCAGACGGGGAATACCCCAGATCTTGCCGTCCTTATCGGTCATCATATCCCAGGATTCCTTCGGCCAAGCCTTCTTAATGTCTTGACCATACTTATCAAGCAGATCGTTCAGAGGAATAATTGCGCCCTTGCTGGCGTAATCGGTCCAACTAGCCTGGAATACGTCGACCTCATCATTAGAGGAGAGAAGCAGGTTCAGCTTCTCCTTCGCCGTTTCGCTATTGGCCGGAGGAACGATAGCGTTTACATCTACGCCCGTTTTTTCTAAGATATATTTTTTGACCTCATCCAAACGTGCGGCCTCACTACCTTGCGGCATGTCGTTCAATGCCCCAGAGTTCGCGTAGAATGTTACTTTCGCCGGTGCCCCTTTAGTTCCACTAGTAGGGCTTGCTCCCTTCTCACCTGTTTCACCAGTGCTTCCTCCGGAGCTGCAGCCTGCGAGTAATGAGATGGAAACGAATGTGGCAACGCCTGTTTTTACAAATCTTTTGCTTGAAACCACGGGTAATACCTCCCTTAATTTCTATTGTTGTAAGCGCTATCTTTTGCCTGCCAAGTGAGTATATCACCGTTATTTCCGGCTAGAATATCATACGATTTTGATAAAGGTACATAAATTTTTGATATGTCAAAAATTTATGCACCTGAAGCGTATCCTCTATTATAATGCTGCTTTGTTTACGCCTAGCCGATGGACTGCTTAAGGGTATCCGCCTTTAACACTTCATTTGATTGGAAGAATGATTCGATCTTCCGCTTCTCGTCCGCCGTCAATTGCTTCAGCGGTTGACGAATGAACGACGTGCGGAAGACACCCTGCAAGTACATGACATACTTTTCGTACGCCATTACGTCAATGGATATAAGTTCCGTAATAACTTCGTTTGCTTGAGACTGAAGAGCTGGCATTGCTTCCCATTGCTTCGATTGCGCCAGACTGAACAGCTTAGCGAAAATCCCTGGCATAATGTTGAATGTACTCCCGATTGCTCCGTCTGCACCCATAATGGCGCCTCCCGTATAGACTTCGTCATGTCCGTTGAATATGAGGAAGTCCTTACCGCACTTGGCGCGAATTTGCTCCATTTCGAATAGGTTGAGCGAGGTGAATTTAACGCCGATACATTTCGGATGCTTCGACATCTGTTCATAGAAGTCCATTGTTAAGCTGACACCGGTCGCACCTGGAAAATGATATATTATCATAGGCAGTGGGGTGGAAGCCATGACATCTTCATAATGGCGCTTAATCTCTGTCATAGACAGCTTGTAGTAGAAAGGCACAACTGCCGATACGGCATCGACATTCATCTGTTCGGCATGCTTCGCAAGCTTAATTGTCTCCCGCGTGCTGATGCAACCTACATGCGCGATCACCGTGCCACGGCCCGCATTCACACGAACAACCGTTTCCAAGATCTGCATGCGTTCTTCCAATGTCAATAAGAAACCTTCCCCTGTACTGCCTCCTACATAAAATCCTTTCGTTCCCTGACGCAGCTGATGCTCCACAGCTTGCTCAAGGGATGCAAAGTCAATAGCTCCATCCTCCATCATAGGGGTGAGAAGTGCAGTGAAGGTACCTTTAAATTTTTCCAATGTTTGATTTGTCATGGGAATTCACTCCTGTATGCTATATTTTTGTTATAATGATGACATCTTAGCTCGATTAGGAAGGGATGCTTTCTTCTTGGCGGAATATCCTCGTTATTTAACTGAATATCCGAATGCCGACTCGACATTTCCATTTTTCATGAAAATTGACCGGCACAAGCAAACCCATATTACGCCTCACCGGCATGATTTTCTCGAACTTAGCTTGTTTGTGGAAGGCGGCGGTGTAGAAACCATCAATGGCCAGCGTCACACTTTGAAGCCAGGCACGATGATGATGCTGCTCCCCTACCAAATTCACGAACTTCAATATGAGCCTACGGTACTGCCTATGATGTATACTTGCAACTTCGATATCGAGCTGCTGTCCGGAAGCAATGAAGCCGACTGGGGCTTTCAAGCTTGGCTTGATGCACAGTCCGAGGCTCAGGCACCCTATATCCACCTAGATCCGAATGGATTAAGCCGAATGAAGGAGCTCTTCGCAGCAATGTACGACGAGTATATGAGTGATAGTCCCTGGCGCAAATATAAGCTGAAAGCGATGCTGATCGAAATCATAGTTGAATTCGATCGACTTCGTCTGCGGAGCATGCCGATGATAGAAAAGTCGACCACAGTGCCTGTCATGGCTGGCACCGGTTCCAACCGCAAGAACATTTGGCCAGTGATTCAGCATATCCATGCCAATTACCGAGAGCCTTTAACGCTAACTGAGCTTGCCCAGCAGTTTCACTTCAACGCCACCCATCTGAGCGAATTGTTCAAAAAGCAGCTTGGACAGAACTTTGTCCATTTTCTACATGAAGTCCGCATTCGTCATGCCAGCAGCTTGCTCTGGTCGACCGAGCTGCCCGTGTCCGCCATCTCTCTAGAGGTTGGCTTCGGATCCCTGCAGACGTTCTCCCGCATCTTCCGACAACTGAAAGACTGCACACCGATGGAGTACCGGCGGAAGCGTCAAGCATGAAATCCTTTACGTCTCCATGACCCAAGCCCAATTGAACCGGGCTAACGTCATTTTTCGTTCATCCGCCTGCTCGGTCTTCGCTCCTCTTTCATACAGGCACAGAATCGAACCGTCGGCTGCTACCGCTAGGTCAGAATATTGCGCGGGTCCCGGCTCCAGCGATTTGCACGCCGTCCAGGTCTGACAATCGTCCACACTCGCCTTGATGGTTAAGCCCCGGCGAGCGTATGGATGGACGGTCAGCTGCTCACTAACCTTGGTTGTCCGCTGCGGTCCCGTCAAATCAGACAAGTTCGCGAACAGAATAGGTGCGACGTCAACTCCTTGCTGCTCCGGCAGTTTGATAATTGACCCAAAACAGATGGGATCCGGCAGCGCCTCATCGTAATAAGGCTGAGACCATTCCGTCGCCCCATCCGGACTGGTAGTAATTAAGCGGCGGAACGTATCGGATTCGGTTCGCACATTGAACAATACGCTACCGTCTGATAATTGCACCGGCACGGTCTCATTTGGATGCAGTACGGCGTCCGAAGAGCGCACAACGAATTGTCCCGGCTGCCACGTCTTCCCGTGATCATCGCTATAGATGGAGACGACATCGGATGGTCGATGACCCTTTTTCCCGTTTCCAAACTCTTCCCCTGTGCCTAGAGATAACCACACCGGTATGACAAGACGTCCGCTTGTGAGCTGGATGCCGTGTCCTGGACCGGGAGCAATAACCTTCCAGTCGTACTCGGACCGATACGTCTCCATGACAGAAGTAATCTCGACAGGCTCGCTAAACGATGACCCTTCATCGTCGGATTTCATCGCATAGAGCCGTTCATAATTCGTGCAGTACAAGCAGTGCACGTCCCCTGTCTCCATGTCGGCAAACAACACCAGATTGTTAATCGGCTCCTTCACACTGTAGCGCTCATATCCAACAAGAATTTGTGGTGCTTCCCAAGTGACACCGTTATCGAAGCTGCGCCGCATGACGATATCTATCGGATCCCAGTCGCTCCCTCTTCCCTTGCGGGCGTCATACCAAGCGATTACAGTTCCTCGCTTCGTTGTAATTAATCCCGGAATCCGGAACACCGAATAACCGCGATCCCCCGCCGTTTCAAAATCCTGTTTCTCACAAAATGCTTTCTGTGCCATGTACAGGTCTCCTCTCGCACCTATTTTTTGACCACATCATCGTTAACAATGTACCGATACAAGCGAGTCCGCCGCCTGCCAAATACACGATGTTAGGCTCAAACCGTCCCATCCCCCAGCCTCCAACTGTGCTCCCGATGAATCCGGCTACGCCTGCGAATACTGCTGTGAACACCGCTTGACCCGTAGTCTGCAGATGCTGCGGTACAAGCTTGGACACTTGCAGCACTACTGTGACATAGAGGATGGGGACGGTCACTAGATTCATCGTTTGATGAAGAATCAGCCAGAGCGGATCTTTCATCCATGCCAGGGTGATCCAGCGGAGGACGAACATCCAACCGGCAAACACCAGCAGCTGCGTTTCCCCATACCGCCGGAGCAACCATCCCGAGCCATAGTAGGCTGGGATCGAGCATAACGTTGCTGCCCCCCAGGCTAGACCGACCTGAAAATCTGTCGCGCCCTGCATTTTCATATAAACACTGAATAACTGATCATTCATACGAAAAGGAATAGCCATGACTGTCACTGCAGCCACAAAACCCAGATACGTTCGGTCACTCATTAATTCCCTGAGATGCCGAAGCTGCATCGACTTCACCTGCTGATTCCCCTCGCTCGGAAGCTGTGTCCCGATGAGAATCAGCAGTAAGATCACTATCGCGAAAACAGCTGGAAGCGTAGCGATGCCCCAATAGCTAAGGGCCGTTCCGAAGAGCAGACTGCCTACCGATAACCCGACGGAGCCCCATAACCGAATGCTCCCATAGCTTGTGCCTTTGCGTGTCGAGTAGGCAATCGCCATCGTATCCGCCAGTGGTGTAAGCGGAGAATACACGAACATGAATAAGGCGTACACGACGAAAACCGACATCAGTGCCTCCATGCGGAACATCAAGCTTCCTGCAGCTAGTGACAACGCCAGCAGTATGAGAAGCAACGGCTTCAACTTGCGCCAGCGATCTCCCACCACTCCCCACAGAGGCGGTGCCACGATCGAGGCAATAGCGCCCGCGGATACGAGTAACCCTACCTGTACAACCGTATAGCCCTCATGCTGGAGGAATAGTGGCAAATAATACAGAGCAATGACCGTGAGCAGCGCTTGCACGAAATAGTACGATGACAGCGCCCTCATCGCAGGTTATGCCCCAATTGAGACGGCATACATACACGCTCCTTTCCACCTCTTAAGTCTACTGCTCCGCAGCCTGCCGAACATCTCAAAATTTCGGCACTCTTTCATTTGTTTTTGGCAAGGAACATGTTCTAAGCGCATTCGGATAGTGGTAAGATGATAGCATATCTCGAAGTAATAAAGATGGACCTAACAGGAGCTGACATCATGTTATGATTGTGGAAAATCACCTTATACTTTGGAACCAGGCATCGTTGAAAATAATTGAGGTACAGCGGGTAGAATTACCGATCGGCGAGTATTTGCAGACATCCAAGCTTCTGTCGAGTGCCCTTTTATACATAGTAAAAGGTCGTGCTCGGCTCCTACTGGATGGGAATGAGCATCATGTGGAGAATGGTTATGTTTGTCATGCCGGCAAAGGCACAATTCTTACTGTCACCGACATCACCGATCCTTTAGAATATTACCTCATTATGTATAAAGCCTCTCTACCGCTCCCGTGCAGTCAAGATCTGATACAATTGATGGCTCGTACGGAACCGTTTGATAGCCAATATGCTTTTGTAGTCAGTCATGCAGCTCCGCTACTCCACTCTTTATCCCGTATGGAGCAAGAATGGGAACAGCCGGAAGCTATGGCGAGATTGCAGGTTAAATCGTTATTTTATCAGTTGATTTGCGAGCTGATGGGACAACTGCAGCACCAGCACATGGAGCAGATTTCACCAGATATGGTTCTGCAGGCTGTTAGACATATGGATGAACACTATGCCGAACCGATTACAGCAGACACACTTGCTATGCTATTCAACAGCAGCTCGCGCACCATGCAGCGGATGTTCAACAAGCGGCTCGGTCTCGGACCGATTGACTACCTGATGCAGATTCGTATAGACAAAGCCAAGGAATTGCTTAGCGGCACGAAGGCAGGACTCAAGGATATTTCCGAAGCCGTGGGTTATATGGATAACTACTATTTCAGCCGATTATTTAAACGGTACACTGGCGTTTCCCCAAGCATGTATCGAGAATTCATGCAACAAGATTTGGGTGATGAACTGGAAAATGTTAATTTGATTGCTCCTCCGTTGGGGACAGTTAGCAGTCCGATGAATGTTTCCTTCCATCGCTCACAACCGACGATTATTCATCTGAAAGGCGAGCTAATACTCCAGCGACAGCCTGAGAAAATTGCTCTGCTGGATCCCCAGTTTTTGGACCATTTTCTGGCGCTAGGTGAACAGCCAGCCGGCAGCGTCATGGACCCCGATGATCTGAGTAACTTTCCAGAGTATCTGTTCGGGAAGCCGCGTGAGGTCACAGTCTTGGGCACGATGCATGATCCTGATCTGGAAGCACTGCGTTCATTGGCACCCGATTTGATCATTTGCACCGAGATCCAGAGCCACATTTTTGCAAGCCTCACGCAGATAGCGCCGACCGTTATGCTGAAGCGAAATCGCGACTGGAGAGAAACCTTGCGAACCATCGGACGGATCATGGGTAAGAAGTTGGAAGCGGAACAGGTCATACAGCAGTATAAAAACAAAATTAATGGGCTGAAATCGCAACTTGCAACCAAGATGTCTGGGCAGTCGGTAACGTTGATCAGGCCGTTAGACAATGCGATTAGGCTGCACACATGTGCTCATCGTACGGCGGCGATTCTATACACGGATCTGGGGCTGAATCCGCCTAAGCAAGCCGTTGACCGCAAAAGGACGAGCTCACTGATTTCATTAGAAGGGTTGCCGGAAGTGGATGCGGACCATTATTTCGTATTGACCAACAACCATTATAAACCTTGGTCGGATGAGCTTCAGACCACGACGACATGGAGAAGTTTACGCGCCGTAAAGCAGCATCACATATATCACGCCAAATCGAGCATTTGGATTGCTTATTACGGCCCAATCGCGATGAATCACGTGGTTGATCAAGTAGCGAAAGCTTTCTTGGATGCCAAATGATCCCTTACACATACAAACACTGTTCGTTCAGGATCTGCTGATCCTAACAACAGTGTTTTTTGGTGTCGCCACAATCCATGCAAATTGGCGCAAATATCCATGGAAGATCCCCGAATGAATCGTTATAGTATTGTAGATGACGATGAGTCTCATTCTCAACAAAAAATGGAGGAATAATATCATATGTTTTCAAAAATGAAGTATTTATCGACCTTTAGCTTATTACTCTGTCTCGCTATCTTTTTGAGTGCATGCGCAAGCAACTCCAATTCAGGTAGCAATAACGCTGGTACAGGAACGACCAATCCTGCTACTACTACACCATCCGTCCCTGCAGCACCGGTTACAATTCAGCATTTAAAGGGTGAACTGACACTCAAGGAAGTACCTAAGAAAATTGTCGTGCTTGACGTTCAGTTCGCAGATCAAATGCTAGCATTAGGTTTTAACCCGACGGGTAGCGTAATTGCTGAAACCGACAACGGTCTCCCTCCCTATTTGGGCGATAAAATGAGTAATATCCCGTTACTTGGCACTTATTTGGAACCGAATTTGGAAGCAATCGTTGGATTAGAACCGGATCTCATCATCGCTACGGATGCCCATAATAAGATCTACGATAATTTAGTGAAAATCGCACCAACGATTGTTCTACAGCGCACTGAGGACTGGCAGACCGTACTATTGAAATTCGGACAAATTTTGAATAAGCCGCAAGAGGCTCAACAAATCGTTACTAACTACAAACAAAAAGTAAGCGATCTAAAAACAACATTAGCAAAGAAAATGAATGGTCAAACTGTTGCCTTAGTCCGTCCTAGAGATAAATTAATTCGTCTTCAAACGACAGCACATCGAACTTCACAAATCCTGTACAACGATCTTGGCCTGACTCCGCCTCAAATGGCCGTTAACGCTAAAGATACAAGTGTCATGATTTCATTTGAAGTTCTACCTGAACTGAACGCTGATCATATGTTCCTGCTTCAAGACGAGACGAATTTGGAGTTAACAACACAATTTCAGAATACGCCGATCTGGAAAAACCTGAAATCCGTTAAAGATAACCACGTATATTCGGAAAATACAGCACAGTGGATCGGTTATTATGGACCCATTGCCATCAATTTAGTTGTGGATCAGATTGCCGCTGCGCTTAAATAAACCATTTTAAACATAGAGACCTAGGAGGTTGTGTATGAACAAGCAGTCACGGCTTGCGCTGGATGAATGGGATTACTTGAGCGGGCAATTTGGCTTGCGTGCATATGAGGAAACTCGTCCTGCTTATTCAGTGAGAGCCTTGGACCTGCTCGATGTGGAGATGTGCTCCGAATATTTGGACCAGCTGACAGTGCTTCTACAGTCTCCGTCGAGGATGATCACAGCTTCGCAATTTTTCAAAAGATATGCCGCCTTAACCGCTATTCCGCTGCTTTATGCCATGACCGTGTACAACAAGGGACTCGATTTATCTGCCGAAAATTGCTCTCTCGCCTCTTCGCCTGGTCACTCCTGGCTCAAGAATGTCAGTCTTTCCAATATTGATGTTACAATGCCCGAAGCTGGCGAACGGCCTATTTGGCGCAATGCGGTTATTTCATCACTTTTTGCAGAGAATATAGGGAAAATAATAGCAGTCATGTCTAGCGTGGCCAACGTACCTAAATTGATACTATGGGAAAATGTTGCGGTTCGTGTGTACTCGTTATACGAGAAACGAATTGGGGTAACCGGAGAACAACCTGAGCCGTTCCGCACAGACTTCGAGTATCTGATTCATCAGGCTCCTGGCGCATTATTTGGGGAAAAAGAAAATCCATTAGGCCGCTTTTATCGTAAACCGACTACCTCATCCGTATCTACTACGCCCATACGGGTTCGCCAAACTTGCTGCTTCTATTATGAGGTCTCCAGTATCAAGGAATACTGTACGACTTGCCCAAAGTTGATGGTTTAAGTCATGTACAATTCTTAACGGCATTAATATTACCTATTACTAACAAAGCGCTTCCTAGTTCCTTAGGTAGTGCTTTGTTTGTTGTTGAGACTACTCAAGGATGTTGCCACTTGTTATAATGATTATAATTTTAGACAGGAGGGGACTTGCATGCAGTTTGAGAAGCTGAATCATCAGCTGGCTCAAGTAGATATGTCGGCGGCCGAGCGAATTAAAGCTTATTTTCAATTCGTCTGCGATCGTTATTCTGTCGGTTTGAACTTGCACGACATCGCCGGGCTTAGCGAAATGGATACCACGCTATCCATGGCCTTCTCACCTTATCTATATCACAATAATCCCTTCTGTAATTACGTGAAGAGGTTTGAAGCTACCTTTCAAGCATGTGCCCGCAACAAAGCAGTATTATGCCGCATGTGTACGAGGTCAGCCACACCTTTGTACGGCTCTTGTTATATGGGTATTGAAGAATTGAGATTCCCTATTCATTGGAAGGGACGCTTGCTTGCATTCTTGTGCGTTGGGCAATTTAGCACAGATCTCGAAGGCTCCTCACAACGTCTAAAGACGCAGGCAGCAAAGTACGGCTTAAATGCAAATGAACTCGAGCAACGATTTCTTGCTACCACTCGTCCACTCGATCTTAATATCGGGGAGCTGCATGCACATATAGGGATGCTGACCCAATACTTGATCCTTCTTTATGAGAACTTTCTGTTAAACACCCATCACGGACAAAGCATGGATCAGCGCGCTGAAGCTCATCAACGAAGCTTTATCGTGAGTCGAACCCTTCACTATATTAAGGAAAATTTTATCTACCCGATAACATTAAGCGCTCTGGCAGGGATCAGCTTCTGCAGCGAAACCTACCTAAGCCATCTATTCAAGGAAACGACCGGATCGACGATCACCGAATATATCAAAGAATTAAGAATTCAAAAAGCAAAAAACTTGTTAGACATTACGACCTATTCGATTACTCTTATCGCACACCAGTGCGGCTTCAATGACTCTAATTATTTCTCCAGAGTGTTCCGTCAGCATACTGGCATGAGTCCGAAACAATATAGAGGTCGGACTAGTGATGTAAAAAGCCCATCAGTTAACTGATGGGCTTTGATCTATGCTATTTTATACATACACGCTCTTACCGTTGTCCTCGACCAGCAACAGCTGCTTCACGGGCACCATGGATGGCTCGGGCTGGTAATATTTGAAGCAATTACTACTGATGTCACCTAATAACTGGCGTTGTATTGGGCTAGCTCCTTCCAGCAGTTCATCCGAAGCTTTATGGTAGTCGATAGGCCGCATCCAAAGTGGGCTATATCCCATAAACAGTTGGCGACGCGTATGCTCTGAACGGTTCGGGGCGCCGGCATGCCACAAGTTTTGTCCGAAGATAAATACATCACCAGGCTTACCGCAAACCTGAATTTCACCGTCCAAAGGCACATTCACATCTGATTGTACAGGTCTGTATCCCGGTTTCATGTGACTGCCTGGGATGATTTTGGTGTTTCCTCGATTAGGTTGGCTCATGTCACTTAAGATATAGCAAGCTTTTACGTAGTACAAGGAAGTCAAACCTGCGATGGATGGGAAGTGCGGACTAGGTCCATCTTGATGCCAATCGATGAAGCTGGCTGTTCCCGTTTTCTGATCATTCGGATTCGGCTTGCGCACGGTCAGATGGGAAATATGCAACTGTATATTGTACCCCAGTATATTGGCCATCAACTTCGTCACAGTAGGCTCATCAATCAGCGAGAGAAACTCTTTGTCTCTGGCTACCGAATGATACCAATTATAGCTTAAGCTCTCCTCTTCCTCTGATATCAACCGATTCACTGCTGTATTAAGAAGTTCTACCTTCTCTGCACTAAGCACATTGCGTAAAATGACATATCCGTCTGTTTGAAACTGTTGAACCAGTGCCTGGAAGTCCTGCGTTTGTTCTACCATATGATGAATGCCTCCTTCAATTAGATAGTCTCATTTTATAGTGAATCGGCCTGTCAAAACCTTCATTTTATTTCGAATTACTAGCATTATTTTTAAGTAAAATAGCCTCTCCTCCGAAGGTAGCCTGACACTATAAGGACGGAGCCCAACTTAAATCAGAGAGGGTGTCTCCCGGCATTCAGGAGGCACCCTCTCTATGGCTTAGTGAAACGCGGACCACTGTCTGTCAGACATGATCCGCTCTACTTTCCTTATTTCCCTGCTTGTTTCTGCTGTTGAACTAAGAGGTCATAGACATCTTTAATGGAGACCGCATTCGTTTTATTTTGCTTATACCAGTTGATGTAGAAATCGTCTACCTTGTCTCCGCCTGCTTTTTTCCATGTACCCTGAATGTTCGTAATCACACTGTCTGCGGAATAATTGCCTGTCACGACGGATTTTTTCAACTCATCGTCAAAGTTTACACTCGCGACAATTGTATTTAGCTCAGAAGGCAAGGAAGGCAAGCTTAGATCAATCACGGTACCTGGCATTGGGTTGCTTGGGTTCAAGTAGATTTTGCGCGCTGCTTCAATCAACTTTTTGTATTCCATTTGCGTCGCGTTGTTGGCATCAAGCAGATCTAGTACCGGATCACACTTCATCATAGATTCTTCGCTAACAAGAATAGAATAATCGGCGTTCCAGCTGCGTTCTGCTGTGTTCTTCGCAGCATCTGTTGGAACCGGACAGCCATTGGCATTCGGCTTATAGTGCTCGCCTTCCGTTCCCCAACGAAGCGTCTTCACGGTTTTCTCTGTGTTCAAGTAGTCGATGTATTGAATGACCGCTTTCGGATCTTTTGCTTTCGCATTTACAACACCAGCCATCGTAAACGGCGTATTGATTGCTGGGCTGAATTGGCCGTTCGGTGTGCTTGGCAGTGCAATCGGAATCACTTGTGCATTCGGGTCATTCTTTCTTAATGCTTCGAATACGCCCTGCGCTTCGCTGCGCTGTGTCATATAAAATCCGAGCTTGCCGTTAATAAAATCGCGTTTTGCTTTATCCCCGTTTTGGTCCGTCAAGAAATCTTTATCAACGAGACCCGCATCGAATATTTGCTTCTTAAAGGCTGTTGCGGCTTGCATGTTTTTCCATGAAATAGAGAATGCATTGTTCTGATCCTCATAGTTCGTGTTATACGGTACACCGAACATATAGTCAGCAACTTTCCAGTTCAAGAACCCGCCAAGCGCCATGCCGTACGTATCTTTCTTCCCGTTTCCGTCTGGATCTTGTTCGACGAAAGCTTTTGCGATTTTCAGCATATCCTCAGATGTCTTCGGCACTTCCAGGTTCAACTTCTTCAACCAATCCGTCCGTACCCACAGCATCCAGTTGATGTCACCTTGGCGTACAGCACCGATGTCGTACAATTTACCGTCTGCTCGAGTACCGAGCTTTTTCAATACGGGATATTTCTCCAACTGCTGTTTATAGACGGTGCTGTATTTATCAATAATATCGTTAAGTGGCAACAGTTGCTTACTTTCATACCAAGTCGAACGGTCAGGTGCATTGTAGTCCACAATAATATCTGGAGCGCTTGCCGAAGCGAATAGCACGTTTAGTTTATCGATTGTTTTGTCACGAGGAACCGGTACGATTGAAAGATCAACAGGGCCGTTTTTGTTCATATAGTCAACCCAACGATTCTTCTCAAAGTTGCCTTCTTCCGCAGGAATTTTAGCGCGATCGTAGACAGTGATCGATACTTTTCCTTTTACCGCTGGCGTAGCAGCACTTGAAGTTGAAGTTGCTGTCGTTTTCTCTTCTTTCGCACAGCCTGTCAGAACCATTCCAATTGCAGCTGTCGTGACTAAACCTGCATACACCCATGTCTTTTTGTTTTTCATACGAACCCTCCTGAGAAATATAATTTACTTTTTACCCTTTTATCGAACCGACCATAATCCCCTTAACAAAATATTTTTGTAAGAACGGATACAGAATCAGCATAGGGACAATCATAATGAAAATACTAGAAGCTCGAATCGCTTCTGGGGTAATCATCTGCACCTGATCAGGTTGCACTTGATCCATTTGACGTGAGAAACTGTTCGCTACCATCTCTTGAACCATAACGGCCATGTTCTTCTTATCGCTGGAATTAATATAGAGCATGACATTCAAGAAAGAATTCCAATGTCCGACGGCGTAAAATAAAGTGAGTGCAGCCAGTACGGGCATGGACAACGGCAGGATGATTTGAAGCAAAAGCCTCGACTCACTTGCGCCATCAATTCTTGCCGCTTCTTCAATCTCTTCGGGAAGCGTTTCAAAGAATGTTTTTAAGACCAGCATATTGTATACGCTGACAAGTGAGGGCAGCCAAAGCGCCCAGTACGTGTTCACAAGCCCTAAATTTTTCACCAACAGGTAGTTGGGAATTAATCCTGCGTTGAACAACATCGTAAATAGAATCAACATGGTATAGAATCGCCGGCCTTTGAATGCTTTCTTGGCAAGCGGATAAGCGGCAAGAATGGTAAAACCCATATTTAGACAAGTACCGAAGACGGTAATAACTAGGCTATTCCAGAACGCTTTGCCAATACCTGTACCTTCAATTACAAGTCGGTAATTATCCAAATTAAACCCGACCGGCCACAATCCCACTTTGCCTGAAACGACGGCTTGTTCTGAACTGAAGGACACGGCCAACAGATAGATTAATGGGAGTATGCAGATAAAACCGATAAGGCCCATCACTGCATAATTGACGGAGTAGAAGATCCGTTCCCCAGATGACTGTTTCATGCGATCTCCCCCTTCACCATAATCCGTGATTAAACTTGCGTGCAATCGTATTTGCCGATAACACCAAGATTAGTCCGACAAGAGACTGAAAAAATCCTAGCGCTGTCGTCAAACTGTATTTAGCCTGACCCAAGCCAATAGCGTAACTCCAAGTACTGATAACACTCGCAATATCTCGAACGCTCGCATTTTGCAGGATATAGATCGCATCAAATCCGACATCCATCACATGCTCCAAGGATAAGATCATCATGAGAACAATGACGGGCATGATACCAGGGAGTGTAATGTGCCAAATCTGTTTCCACTTGTTCGCACCATCCAGAGAGGCAGATTCATACAAACTTGTGTCGATGCTGCTCAGCGCTGCGAGATAAATAATAGATCCATATCCCGCTTCTTTCCAAATATGAGAGCCTAGAAATACAGCCAGCCAAGACCCTTCTTTATATAAGAATGCGTACGAATGCCCCGTTAAACGCTCCAAGAGATTATTAACAATGCCGTGCTCTTGTGCGAACAACAATACAACAAATGAGCCCACGATAACCCAATTCAGAAAATGAGGTAAATACAGAACAGTTTGTACCGTTCGTTTAAAAAACTGCGCTTTCATTTCATTCAGCAGGATGGCAATGATAATCGGAAATGGAAATCCGACGACCACGGTCAAGAAGCTGATCATCAGCGTATTACGAATGACCTTCACCATATCTGGATTATTAAATAGCAGTTTAAAATTATCAAAGCCTACCCAAGGACTGTGCAAAATACCATCATGTAAGTTGTAATCTTTGAAAGCGAGTACGAGGCCACCCATCGGCACGTATTTGAAAAGTACAAAGTAGATCAATGCCGGTAAAAACATGAAGAATAACAAGCGATTATGACGCTTACTCTTCTTCACTTTCTCTTTCTGCGTAGCAGACGACCGTATAACCGTTATCGTCTGGTTTAAGTTTTCCATGCCATCCTCCCCTTGTTCACATTCTGTGTGTTGCTTGTTGTACCCTTATTAAAACGGCTAAACACAGCCTTCGACAAGAGCTCATTTTCATGCTTTACGCACGATATTCTGGTTGGAAAGGATGAGGCGGATTTATGATTATCATCTAGAATTTTGTATATTATAAAAAAGGCCCAAACAGCGATCCACTCGTACGGAATCGCCATTTGAACCTTATTCACACAGCCATCTGCTCCTAGTACTACTCGCTTTTCCCTAACTTGCGATAATCCCCTGGGGTAATCTCTTCAATCTTTTTAAACATCCGGATGAAGGATAACGTATTGTCGTAGCCCACCTGTTTGGCGATCTCTTGAATCGAATCATTGGAGACATTCAACAGAACTTTAGCTTGCTCAATTCTCAAACCTGCCAAATACTCCGTAAACTTAATACCAATCTCATCTTTAAATAGCTGACTGACATATTTCGTGCTTAGATTAAAATGTTCACTCAATAGATTCAGTGATAAATTAGAATCCCCATAATTGGCGTCAATATACGCCTTAATGCGTGGTGCCGTAGAATGCACGTTGCGTCGCTCACGCAATTCCTTCAGTTGATCGTCCGTTCGCTCGAGCCAATTGTAATACCGACTCATCGTCACTTCGACAGTCTCCAATTGACCAATCTCAGCCTGCAGCTGAGGAAAAGCCGTTTCTTCCCAGTATCCTCGGTATTCGGGCAGCATTTCCTGAAATGCCGCATTCCATTGATAGTTCATATAATCCACAATCATCCGTAATTCTTGACGGGACATCGTATCTTGCTTCATCGACTCCGCCAAACGACGGAATAACGGCTTCCACTCAGCATTCCCTTGCTTAAATTGACCGGCAATGACACGAATTTCATGATAGTGACCATAGGCCGCTTGGCTGTTCACTTTCACTTCACTGGAGGAAATGACTTGGTCTGCGCCTAGCACGATTTTGTAATCGAGCGCATGCATCGCTTCCTCATAGGATAACGAAACTTCGCTCACATCCGTAACGTCACTGCCAATTCCGACGGAAACCGTAAATTTCAAATGATTACGGATCCATTCATTGAGTTCCCTGGCAATATGAGCCGCAATTTTGCTTCGATCCTGCGGATTCTGTGTATCCGGCAACACCTGTATCGCCGCTCCTAGACGCGTTGCATCCATCCACGCCATCCAAATCCGGCAACCGTGCTTGTCCGCGATTTCTTGCAGCGCATTTTGCACGACAAACTTAAGCAAAATTTGATCGCGATAATCATATAACTTCGTAAACTCCGTATATCCATCAATACCGATGGCCATCACATGCCAATAATCATACGCGTCTGGACTTTCGAGAAGACTAGCCTCCAGCCGCCAATCCTCATCGGAGAACATCCGGTTACCGGTCAGCAAATCATGGATGAAACGCTGACGGCGATAGGCCACTCCTTGCGCTTGTTGTTGTTGATATTCATTCGACTGCTCGATGAGACTCGTAATCGCCTTATCCAAGAACTGCAATTCGTCCTGCCCCTCCGAAACTTGGAATAACTTGCTTTTAGAGGAAGAAGAACTCTCTAGCTTGTCCATAATCGCCTTTAGCGGCTTATAATTGCGCCTAGTCACAAAAACAATCCACGCAATACCGCTCAGAATCGCAAGAAGAATGATCACTAGCCAAATCATCGGGATCGTAGCAAACAATTTAAACGTACCGCCGTCGTGCAGCCCGCTCTCGATCTGCCAGCCTGAATAGCTTGAAACCAACGTAGTCAGCGTTGTTGTGTGCTGGATTTCGCTTTCCTTGACGACCTGATTCCCTGCTTGGTCTACAATATCTACATAACTAAATTTAGAAGCTGACATATCCTTTACTAAGCTGGCAATTGCTTTCACGTTGATGTTCACAACGACGAACCCTTTTTCCCCCGTCAGCAGCGGCACACCCCTAACCAATGACACAACGGAATTTACAGGTGCATCATCGGATTGCTTAAATGAACGAACCGGCACCCAGCCTGGTGGAATGCCATCCTGTAGGAGCTTGCGAATAAACGTATACACCGTTGAATCGCTTGCCTGCATGAGAGAATCCTTCATCAATACAGACTGATCAGTTGCCCTATATAAATATAAAGAGTCAATCTCAGGAATGAGTGAGGTCAGCTCTCCAATTTTTTTAGAAGGAATGAACTGCGAGTTATATCGATCTTCTGGTGTATTGTAAAAAAATAAGTGAGCGCTTTCATCATTGTTGAATGCATTAACAACGAGCTGCTCGACTTTCTTTAACGTAAAATCAACCGTGCTCAATACTTGTTCCGTATAAACGCGATTCGCCTGCTTGGCTTGGTTCGAAGAGATGTTATTCACCATATAAAAGAATACAAACGACAGCACGAAAGTCACTAATATCAATACAGGAATATAGGATAGCAGTAAGCGATTAAACCATCTTTTTGTCATAATTCGATCCCCTATGTCTGTATTCTCAATGATATTACTCTACACAAAAAGGGAATATTCGTCTAGTTCCCATAGAACCATTAGAATATCCCCAACGAAATCATGTTTTCAATATTCTTTTTTCCTGAATGTTATCAAATATCCCTATGATCGTACATTTCTGACTTTTTGCTTATGGGTACGAAAAATGTAGGAATAATCAACTATTCTCGAACGCTTCCGGTACTGGTTTATTGTGAAATGCTTTTATATCTTGCAACGGAGGAAGTCCGAAGAGCCGGCGGTATTCCCTGCTGAATTGAGCCGGGCTCTCGTAACCGACTTCCAGCGCAGCAGCCGTGGCGTTCGTGGATCCGTTCAACATAAGGCGTCTCGCTTCCTGAAGGCGTAGTTGCTTCTGATATTGCAGAGGAGCGATCGTCGTGACAGCTTTGAATTTATGATGAAGTCCTGAGACACTCATTTTGGACGATCTCGCCACCTCTTCGATGGTAAAGGTCCTGTTGTAATTCTCCTTAATCCAAGCAATGGCCCGACTAATCCCCTCGTTCTGCTGGTCCATAAAGACCCTTTGGACAAACAAGTGACCATAATCTCCCGTCAGCAAGCGGAAAATCATCTCACGCTTAATCAGAGAAGACAAAAAGCGGACTTCCACTTCAGGTTTACTTCGCAGTTCTAGTAGCCGGATGAATAAGTGCTGCAAGTGTTCATCGGATTTACCTACGTAAGCAGCAGGGCCTAACTTTCGGTCGGGCGGCTTTACGCTGATCCCCGTATCCGTTAGGACAGAAGCAATTTCTTCCGCCGTGAGGTCAATACGCAAGCCCAAATATGGCGATTGCCACTTAGCACCGACGATTTGACCAGAGGCCGGTATATCAATTAACGATACTAAATAGTCTCCCGTACCATAATAGATCGTGTCCTGACCGAGATGAAGCTTTTTTGACCCTTGTAGAACTAGGCAAAAAGAAGGAGTGAGTACACCGGGCATAATCGCCGTCGGCCGGTTACGCCGGACCAGCGAAAAAAAAGGTATGGACGTCTCATTCCGCCCCTCCGCAAGATGAAGCGACTCTACCAAATGTAATAATTCTGCCAATTTCGTCTGCATGCGAACATCCCTCCATCCTCTTTCTCTCTCTATTATACCCCCTTATTTTAAGAGTGCCAACCCGATTATCAACTTACAAAGGAAATTCAATTTGCAGTATTGAGCAATTTTTAGGCAGAAACGAGCTACTTCCTGCTGCGAATTCACGGCATAATACTGTTATAACGTGAAAGGGAGGTATTTCTCTTGAATTTGAGTGAACATGCGAAACGAATTATTTTGATCATGATCGTCGCCTGTCAGTTGATGATGGTGCTCGACGCTTCCGTATTGGTTACCGCGTTACCCGAAATCGGACGCACGCTCCATCTATCGACAACCGCTTTGACATGGGTGCAAAACGCATATATTTTGGCTTTCGGTGGATTCTTGTTGTTAGGAGCTCGCGCGGGGGACATACTAGGGAGAAGGAAAACCTTTAGCGTGGGGATTGCCTTATTTTCTCTAGCTTCTCTGCTGGCCGGCCTGGCACCGTCCGCTTCGCTACTGCTCGCGGCTCGCGCAATGCAAGGACTGGCGGCAGCGATGGCGACGCCATCTGCGCTCGCCCTATTGTCGGTCAGCTTCTCGGAAGCTAGAGAACGATCAAAAGCGATCGCTGTATACAGTGCCGTAGCGGGAGCCGGCGGCAGCGTCGGTTTGCTCATTGGCGGCATGCTGACGGATCTGATCTCTTGGCGCGCCGGGATGTTCCTCAACGTGCCGATCGGCATCGCTCTGCTTCTTATGGTACCTCGCTTTATGCAGGAGACAGCGTTCAAAGCGGGCCGATTGGATATCTTCGGAGCCCTGACGTCGGTGACCGGCATGACGGCGCTGGCCTTTGGCTTTGTTCAAGCCGCGTCTGCCGGCTGGGAATCGCCCGAGGTATGGGGCTCGCTATCTATCGGAGGTGTCTCACTAGCGGCTTTCGTATGGATTGAAGCACGCGCCAAAGAGCCGATTACACCACTCCGCCTTTTCGCAAGCCGAACACGATCAGGAGCCTATCTAGGTAGGTTGTTGCTTTTGTGTGGAAATTATCCGATTTTTTTCTTTGTTCCGCAATTTCTTCAGCACGTGCTTCATTTCAACGCTTTGGAAGCTGGACTTGCGATCATGCCATTTACGATCGTTCAGTTTGGGATGATGTACGCCATGCCTTCGCTCGTAAATCGGTTCGGGAACGCTAACGTACTGATCACTGGATTGATCATCGCCATCATCGGAACAAGCTGGCTGAGCCAACTTTCGGCTGATTCGAGCTTTCTATCTCATTTGTTGTTCCCTCTACTCATTATGGGCTGCGGTGCCGGGATGATCTTCCAACCCTTCACGACGTTGGGATTGTCAGGCGTTGAGGCCAAAGACGCGGGAGCAGCGTCAGGGCTCGTCAATGTTGCACATCAGACAGGCGCATCGCTTGGGCTTGCGGTTCTGATCTCCGTATTCGAGATGGTGAACCGGTCAGCAGCTCCTTCGGATACGACTTTTGCCCATGCGGTCTCCATCTCACTCGTGGGTTCGGTCGTTTTCCTGTCAGCATCGCTTCTGACGGTCTTGATCCTGCTTTTACCAGCGGAAAGGGCGAAGCGCGCCTTCGCGGCTGAAACGCGGAAGGCATCCTGACGCTTTCATGATTCATCTTGAACGAAACAAAGTGCCGCCCCCTCAGTCCATGACTTTGGAGACGGCACCTTATTTCGTTTAAGCCTTTTGGGTATTCATTAAAGAAGAAAGAGATCAAGTTGCTCTACGTTATCGGCTTCTGATTTTGTTGGAGTTTCCTCATTCTTTTTATTCTCAAGTGTCGGCGTTGAAACAGCAACATCCAGCTCTTCAAGAACTTCAGTAGCCACTTCAACAGGAGCACTAATTAGGGAGTATAAAAAGGTTTGAGAACACTGACTGCAAATGTAAGGATAGCCCCTCTTTATTTTGAGTGCTAAAGCAATACGATCTTCAAGACTTAATTGATTAGATTGCGCGCATTGACCACATAAGAATTCTTGCAGAATAGACACCTCGTTTATGCTGATGAAGTAATCTCAATTATATCACATTCCTGGATATCTGTTCTTTAAATACACTATTGTTTGTTCTTATTACACAACATGGATAACCAGCTCCCCAGCAAACATGCCTTCAGCGAACGCTGATAATACGACACGCCCCTTAGCACCAGTTAACCGAATAACGGTACTGACGCAGCCTCGATACATGTGCATCCAAGAATTGTCATACGTCTCACTTCCACATAGATCACCGTTATCAACACCAACGATTTCAGCGGGACCTGTTACGACAAAAGTGACTTTGGCACTTTCACGAAATACTGGCGTTCCATCCTGATCTACGACTCGAACCGTGAATAACTGCTGATAACCTTCCTTGGCTTCCAAACGGATCTCCTCCGTATCAAAAGCAAGTCTCACAGCTGGACCAGCAGTTTTTAACTGATATTGACACACCTCTTCCCCATTCATGAACCCTCTCAACGTAATGGTCCCTGGGAAATAAGGAAGATAACCTGTAATCATTCGATTCGGATACGTAGCCGGCTTCTGCACATGGAACTGTTTCCCGTTCAATTCCAGAGTCACTTCCTCACAATTCGAAGCAATCATATACGGAATGACGGTCTTGTTAAATTGAGGGAAATTCCAATGACTCGCGTAGCGAGGCGTATCCCAATGCTCCTTCGCCCCCTCATCTTGCAACGAATAATCCATCACCGCCATATAGACCATTGGTTCCTCAGACCAGTAACTTTCATATAGATACGAAAGCGGCTTACGCTCATTGTTCGTCGAGAATAAGGAGCCCGCCCATCCTTTGGCTGGATACCCCATCGATTCGCCCAGATAATCAATACCTGTCCATAGCATTCCGCCAATGACATAATCATGTTTCTCGACGTCCATCCAAGGCACTTCATCGCTAAAATTTTGCATCTGATCCGGATGCCCTCTAAAGAATTGGTAGGTCTCCGATCCCAGAATTAATTTGTCCGGCATAGCCTCATGAATGGCAGGGTACCACTGCTCCTGATAATTGCAACTTAGTACATCGACATGCTCAGCAATCCTTCGGATACGCTCGATTCGCTCTTCATTATTATAAATTTCTGTATCACTGACTTCATCTACAAATTGTTGAATATCCTTCACTTGCGATAAGTCGATGTTGCTCTCATATTTGAAATGCGGATTCATGGCATAGGAGACAGGTCTCGTATCATCTAGCGTAAGCAGGTGCTCTTTCAACATTTTCAGAATGCTGATCATGGATGCCTGCCCTTGATTTTCAACCTCGTTCCCAACCCCCCAGATAAAAATACAGGGATGATTCCGATCTCTTTTTACCATCGCTTCTAAATCATGCTGCCATTCCGTCTCAAAATATCTGCGATAGGAACCTCCCGTCCACTTATCGAACGGTTCTTCATAGACAAGCAGTCCCAGTTCATCACAGATGTCCAGAATTTCAGAGGCTGGCATGTGGTGGGCTGTACGGATCGCATTGCATCCCATCGCTTTAAATTTGACTAACCGCTCTCTCCAAATTTCCGCAGGAACGGCAACTCCGAGACAGCTTGCGTCTTGGTGAATACAGAAGCCCTTAATCTTAATCCCTTCACCATTGATAAACATTCCTTTGCCAGCCTTCATCTCGATTTCTCGAACACCAATCCGCAATGCATAGGTATCTACGAGGCGGTCTCCTTCATAAAGGGATAACTCCAGATGATATAAATGCGGGTGATCCGTACTCCATAATTCAACCTGAGGAATTTCAATACGGATCATCCCGTTATCTGATTCGCCGGTCATACGCACACTTTCATCCGAAATACACGCTTTAACCAAGGAGGTGCTCCCTGTTGCAATGGTAACAATGCCAGTCTCGCCCTGTATGGCTGTTTTCACTTGAATTTCTTCTGGTTTAAGATGTTTCTTGTTCAATTCGAGCAGCTTAACGGTTCTGTAAATACCTGCCCCCGAATACCATCGGTCTGCCGGGGTAGCCGTGTTATCCACTTTCACCAGGATGAGATTTCCCCCTTCCTGCAAGTAATCTGTGATATCCAGCGTAAACCTAGAATAGCCATATTTTTGCCCACCGGCTTCGACACCATTGACCCAAACCGTACTATTTTCATAAACACCATCAAACTGCAGTTGATACACATAACCTTCCTTCTTCTCTTTCAAATTAACTTGTCTTCTATACCAACCTATTCCCCAGCGGTCTCTGAATCCTTGCGCATGCCCCTCTGTCATTGTTCGATTTATCGGTGCATGAATGGCCCAGTCATGAGGCAAGTTAACGGGCTTAAAGTTAAGATCATGCGGCTCCAGTAATGTAAATTCCCAACCCGTCATCAAATGTGTTTCTATGCGTGTCATGTTCAACTCATCCTTTCAGTCCTGTGGTGCTAATACCGTCCACAATATAACGTTGGAAAATAAAAAATACGATAACAGGCGGAAGCAACGATAAACTAGCCATCGCGAACATGGCAGACCAATCGGTCTGTGAACTAGGATCAGCAAACATCCGCAGCGCTACGCTGACCGTATACATCTTCGGCTTTCCTAGATAAATCATCGCTTCATAGAACTTATCCCAGGTCCAGTAGAATTCAAAAATCGCCGACGTAACAAGTGCCGGTACAATCAAGGGAATGATAATCTTGAGGTAAATGCCAAAGCGATTACAGCCGTCCATCTTTGCTGACTCATCGAGTTCATACGGAATGGTCCGGATAAACTGCATGATGAGGAAGATAAAGAACGCACTTCCAAAAAACGCAGGGACGACTAACGGAAGAATCGTGTTGATCCAATGCATTTTATAAAAAATAATATATTGCGGGATTAGAATAATTTGCGACGGCAGCAGCATGGTCACCATGACGGTTGCAAACCAGAACCCTTTGAACCGAAATTTAATCCGAGCGAAACCGTAAGCAATCAACGAACAAGATAATAGGGCGCCTAAGGTCGAGAGCAAGACGATAACGATTGTATTGGTAAAAAATGTGGCAAAGGTAATTCCCGCGAATCCTTTCCAACCACGTGCATAGTTAGAGAAGTTCCAGACTTGTGGCAGCAAGGAATGCGATTCAGCAAACACTCTAGCACTTTCTTTGAACGAACTAGCCATCATCCAAACAACGGGATACAACGATAACACAGCAATGAGAACACATAGAATCTGGAAACTTAGCTTAGGCAGTAACGATTTCCACGATGATGTCATTTCACTCACCCTTTGATTCATAATGAACCCATGAATTTGACGTTTTGAATACGATGGCTGTCAGAATCGCCACAATCACCAGCAGAATACAGGACAGGGCTGAGGCGTAACCCATTTCAAATAGTTCAAACCCTCTTCGGTATACATACAGCTGGTAGAACAACGTTTTATCCAGTGGGCCTCCGCCAGTGATGATTAAACCTTGGGTAAACGTCATGAAACCGCCGATAATTTGCATAATGAGATTAAAAAAGAGAACTGGACTTAGGAGTGGTAACGTAATCCGAAGGAATCTTTGCCAGCCGTTCGCACCGTCCACGACCGCAGCCTCATAGTATGAAGCAGGAATGTTTTTGAGCCCAGCTAGAAAAATAACCATCGGCGATCCAAATTGCCACATGCTGAGCAGAATAATGGAACCTAATGCCGTACTCGGGTCCCCCACCCACGAAATATCAGGTGTCTTCCCGAACAGATAACCAATCAGTGAGTTGACAGCTCCCTCTCTAGAGAACAACAGCCTCCACATGACGGCCACCGCAACGCTTCCTCCGATAATCGAAGGAATATAGAAGACGGTGCGATAAAAACCGATAAAGCGATGTTTGGTATTGAGCAGCATGGCAATCGCGAGTGCTACGATCAGACGAGCAGGAATCGCAATCAGCACGTAAATGAACGTCACTTTTAGGGATTGAATAAATTTGGGGTCATGCGTTAATATTTCAATATAATTGTCTAATCCCAACCACTTCGGAGAAGATAGCAAATCATATCTCGTAAATGAAAAGTAAAATAAACAAAGCAGTGGAACTAAGGTAAACGCTAAAAATCCAATAATCCATGGCAAAATAAATAGATACCCTGCCTTATTTTCAAAGTCTGAACGTGCTACTGTTTTACTCACTTCCCGTCACCTCTTCCGCGACTTACTTGTCAGCTATCTATCGCTCGCTATTCAAAAGGCAGCCGTATAGGCTGCCTTAACCAATTGCACAACAACTTATTTCTTATTCTTATCCAAAATTTTAATGGATTCACTCTTCAGCGTCGCATAGGCTTGCTCAGGCGTCGTTTTGTTGTATAGGATCTGCTGTTCCAAATCCAACATAAGCTTCTCGATTTCCGTTGATCCAGCTGGAGGCTGAGGATCCATCGGCGAGCTTGCTTTGGCAACCTGATCGATATAGGCAGCTGTTACTTTTTGTGCTGGCGTAAAGCCATCTTTAATACCGTCCCTAACTTTGCCCGCTACCGGCATTCCTCTCTCTGCATTCAACACTTTATTCGCGTCGACATTGTTAACGAAGTAAGAGATGAACTTAGCTGCTTCTTCTTTATTCGTAGAGTTTACTGGAATGGAGAAGTGATTGCCTGGACGCAAATCCATCGCTTTGGCCCCGTTTGGTCCTGGAAGAGGAATAAGCTTTAACTCCTTACCAGCCGCTTTGGAGATACTCTCAAACTGATTGGTATAAATAATATTAACCGCTGCTTTCTTCTTGGCGAGATTGGACTCCTCCGGCGATTTGATCGAAAGGATGACATCAATTGGCGGAATCAAGCCATCTTTGCTCCAATTCTTTTTCATCGTATAGAAGTCTACAAAGGTCTTTTCATCGAAACCAATCCCCGTTTTGTCTGCGTATTGAACCTGTCCCATCTGCCTAGCATAATAAGGGAACATGAAGTTTTCACCAAGCAGATCGTCAGCGCCGTACGCACCTGTAACCGCCTTCAATTTGACCAAATCTTTCCCGAGATCTTCCCATGTCGCATAGCCATTCTCAGGAATCGTCAATCCTGCTTTTTGATACGCCTCTGGATCTACAACCATCGCCTTCGCATTAACCCCAAGTGGGATGCCATACAGCTTTCCTCCCAGCTTACCGCTAGACAAGGCACTCTCACTAATATCACTGATATCGATAAGCTTCTTCGCTACGAGGTCGTCGAGAGGTGCAATTAAATTTTTGTCCATGAACTGCTGCGTGTCGGCCGATCCTACATAATATTGCAGCACATCAGGCATATTGTTCGTCGCTGCTTGCAGCGTAACTTTTTGCCAATAACCATCAAACCCTTGGAATTCAGGCTGGAAAGACACATTGGAATGATCCTTCTTGTACATATCTAGCACTTTATTGGTGGCATCATGTCTAGGCTGAGATCCCCACCACAACACCCGCAACGTGCTATCTTTCGCGCTTGCTGTTTGGCTTGGAGCGCTTGACGTCGTTGCCGCTGTTGTTGCTGCTGTACCCGCATCTTTCGTTCCGCTGGAGCAACCTGCTAGTGCCATTGTGACCGCCAAACTTGCTACGATCGGTGTCATCGCTTTATATGTTCTCATCTCAAAAACCCTCCTGTCATATACATTCCTGTGGGAAACTATGTGATCGATAACCAATGGCTATTATCGGGCCCTGAGAATACCATTTGTCTTGCTTTTATCGTACCTCCATGGGGCTTTCGGGACAATGTAATAACTCGATGACCTCTATGCAAAAACTCTACTTCTTCCCCTCGCTCTTATCATGATTTTCGCAGACCTTCTTCCCAATTCCGTTTGTACTCCGATGGCGTGAACCCTGTATATTTCTTAAATACTTTACTAAAGTATGGTGTGTCTTCCCTGAAACCAGTTAACCTAGATATTTCATACACCTTCAAATCCCCCACCTGTTCAATGAAACGGATCGCCTGCTCCATTCTGCGTTCCAAGACATATTGCGAGAATTTAACGCCGGTTTCTTTGGAAAATAATCGCCCCAAATAATCCACGTTCATATACAGCAGTTCTTTCCCAATCCACGTTAGGGATAACTCAGGGTTACCGAGGTGTTCATCGACAATCTGAATGACAGACGCTATCATTTTATTCTGACTACTAGACGACTCTTGATAATTGGTTTTCGCCACCTCTATTGAAATCGAACGAAGGAACTCAAATGTCGCATGCAGCGTATCCAATTCTTGAAATTTAACGACCTGAAACATCTTATCAGAGGTGGGAGGAAGCTGGCCCTGACGAATGACAATCATGTACAATTCCATACAGTGTAATTTAACCTCATTAATCTCCATGCGGTGTTGCTCAAAGACGTCTAAGAGAGACTGCAACCGATGCATAACATCGTTCACATCTCCAGCTTTTACAGAGGAGGCGATCGCTTCAAAGGACGCATTGAAATCGACCTGCCAAGCGGCCTTCGATGTCACTTGAACATCATCACGCGTAAGCATACATCCCTCTGTAAAATAAAACCGATAACGGAGCACATCCTGTACCTCTTTGTACATACTGCGAATATCCGTGAAACCGCCAGCTCCGCTGACACCCATAAATAACTCTAATCGGTAATAGGACTTATAAATATCTCTGACCTCATTCAATATCGTCGCCATGTCCTCAAATGGCATCGCTTGAATCAGAAGAAGTACACTGTCCTCAACAACCGTACTTAAATAGAGCTTCTCCGAAGTGAACAAATCTTCAGCAATGTTTTTTAAAGCGAACTTCTCTAGATAGCCACAGCTCTCGCCAAACTGAACAAGTACAAGTTGAAACGACTGAGCTTGAATATGGAACATGGCCATGAACTCTTCAAAATCCCGCTGATTATACGTACCCGTTAAGGCAATATCTCGAAGGAACTGCTCTTTGACCTGAGGGAGCACCCGATAAAAATTATTGTTCAGCTTAGTAAAGAACTCTCGTTCCCTGTTTGCATTGGCAATTTCCGATTTAATTTCGCTCAACACTTCAATAATTTGAATCTCATTACAAGGCTTAAGCAGGTAATGTTTGATCCCGTAACGCATGGCTTCGCTCATATAGTCATACTCGTCATAGCCAGAAAGCACGACAAATACGGTATCGCTTCTCCGTTCCTTAATCTTTCCTATGAGCTCAAGACCATTCATGACAGGCATCTTAATATCGGTAATCACGATGTCCGGCATCTCTTTGTCCACCCATTCTAAGGCTTCGAATCCGTTCTTGGCAGCTCCAATTAACTGCAATCCGTGTTCTTCCCAATGAACCAAAGTAGCTATGCTGTCTCTGGATAACTTCTCATCATCTACTAATAGCACCTTATACATCTGACACACTCTCCTTTGGCAGCTTAATCGTAACCGTGGTGCCCATCCCTTCCCTGCTATCAAATTGAAGCCCCGCCGATTCGCCGAATATTAGGCGTAAGCGTTCGTGAATATTTTGGAGTCCAATCCCCGTTCCCTTCGAAGGAATTTCGAATTTTCTCAATTGTTCTAGGGCGATCTCGTCCATCCCTGGTCCGTTATCCGTGACGGATATGTCGAGCCATTCCTCCCTTTCAACGGCAGCGATCGTGATCGTGCAGTCTCCCAGCATATTTTCCAAACCGTGCTTAATCGCATTCTCAACAATCGGTTGGATGGACATTTTCGGAATTCGGTACCTATTGAAGCTTTCATCGATATCGAGGAGGAAGTGCAGTTCGCTCTCAAATCTCACCTTCTGAATACTCATATAATCTTGAATCAGTCCAATTTCCTCACCGAGGGTAATCACTTGCACATTATTGCTGATGGCGTTTCGCAACAGTCTGCTCAGCGCTTCCACCATGCTGGATATGGCCGCTTGTCCGCTGGTCCTTGCCATCCAATTGATTGAAGTCAGTGTGTTGTACAAAAAGTGGGGGTTAATTTGTGCTTGTAAGGCTCTGTATTCCGTATCCTTCAACAACATTTGCCGCGTGTAGTTCTCTTCGATTAACGTATCGATTCTTCGTATCATGATAAAAAATCGCTTTTGCAAATACCCGACTTCATCCGAGCGATCCGTGTCTAGGGAATTGGTGACAATCCATTCGAAATCGCCTTTCTCTGCATACCTCATCTGCTGCGTCAATTGTTCGATCGGCTTCGTGATCCCTCTGGCAAAGCCATAACTAATTGCAATGACCGTTATGAATAATAGAAATACAACCACAAGTAGAGCAAACCGCAAATCATTTTTTTTCTTAAAAATGTCATTGTACGAGAGGACACTGAAATAGGTCCATCCCGTTTCTTTCGAGGTCGTGTAGGCGATAAACGAGCTGAATCCACCTACTTTTTGTATGGTATACCCTTGTTTGGCGTCCATCATAGCCACGCTCGGCTGAAAGCCTTCATCGGATGTATAAATGGGTTGGTTGCCTTTCCACATGTACAGGTATCCGCTATCTTTGGTAATGGTTTGATGTTGATGCACAACAGAGTCAATATTCACTTGAAAAATAAGTGTACCCAGCGGCTCCAACAAATCTGAGCCTGTCGAACGTATCTCTCTTGCAGCCAGCAGATAGGGATGCGTAGCATCGGGATCTACCCACACGTTACCTCCCTTGGCTTGCCTCGCTTTGATGATAACCTCTTCCATCTTGCTCTCTTCTGGGATTTGTGCACTTTGACCAACCATCAGACTGTATCCAGAATCATTCATAAAATGGATAGAAGAAATATGTTTTTCGGTCAGCATATAGACAAAAATTTTGTTTTTAAAATCGGTTAACGTCTGTGCCCGATCGTATTCATTCGTCATTTCCTTTACTTTAGAAAGCTGTTCTTGAATACGGGAATCCGTCGCAATCGTTAACGACAACTTTTCAATATTTCTAATTTCGTTCTCGATATCACCAATCGAATTATTGATGGTTTGGGCGGATTGCGCATATAACATTTCGTCATAAGCATGAAAAATGTACTGTAAACAAGACATAACAACTAGGCTAAAAAATATGATTAACAGCATCATAACGACCATCAGCTTATGTTTAATCTTCATATCCCGGAAGGATATACGACGAAATCGGTCCGTCATCAAGGTGCCCACTCCTTCAAAGAATAGTAAAAAGAGACACTGACCGCATCATCGTCAGTATCTCATCTTAGGTTATCTTATTACGCATACCATGCCCATACAAAAATTCGTGTTTTGTTAGTTACTTTTCAGACTTAATTAAATAGAAAAAGCCTACACCGGAGTCATCACGGTGTAGTTGAATATTGTATAATTACCCAAAAAAAGGCAGAAGAGTATTCGAATCTGTCCCCTACTATCCTAGCAAATTATTAAAAATACCTCGGAACTGCGCAGCCACTGCTGCCGTGCCTTCACCCAGCTCATCGGCGCTGAAATAATAACGGTGATGAGACTCATCCATATCTAGCATTTCCGCTAGAAGTCCGCTAAAACCACGCGCTTTGCGGTCAAATTCCAAGAGGATCTTAACCCCGTTCTCATCCGGGGAAAATACAAGTTCCAACTCTTCAACAGAACGGCTAAATTCACTATTTTTATAAGGTACAAATTCAAAATTCTGAATAAATGGCAAGTGTGAATTACGTTGCGGGAAATATTCGTTCTCTGCTTTATGTAAATGAAAGCCCAATTCCTCCAACGCTTCAAAAATAGCGGAGGTGTGCGGATGAGCCAATACTTGAATATCATCACGATCTGATGGATCAACTGCATTGTCAATATCCATGCCGGTACGAATCCAGATCGGGCTTACACCAATAGAGACGGGTGTCTCGTGCGGCAACACGAAATGAAATGGAATTTCGATCGACTCTCCTGGGGCAAACTCTAAACTTTCTCCCAACAGGATATTAGCTATCACAACCGATTCTGTCACCGTAAAATTCGGATTACTCTCAGAGGGCGAGGGCTTGCGATATTGTGTCATAATTTGAAAATAGATTTTGTCCACTTTTTGCACTACACTGCCGCCTTTAGCAACAATAACACCCTCTACCAATTCTCCTGGAACGAATGATTCCGTATGGAACTTTGTATCGAAATCAATGTTCCCAATTCCTATTTTAGCCATCATGTTTTTAAAAAAAGACATCTATATTCCTCCCCATACTCGTGGTAAATATACCCATTTATATGGTAGCGAATATACGTTCGTTTGTAAATACCATATTTTCAAATGCACACCTGTTTGAAGTTCGTTATTGTGAGGCCTCGACCCCAGATCGTATTGCAGCTTCAAGTATATCCATGTTTATATCTTTTAGCGTTTTGAACTTAATGCAATATCCGCTCACACTCGCCTTACCGATTTGTTCACCATATGTCTGGCTTAAGTATTTCTTATCTTCAATACCAAGGATATAGACGGAGATTCCAGTTTTGTTTGCACTGATACCAATTTGATAAAACTCTCTGGTCTTTCCATCCGCATATTTTATGGTGTGAATTCCATACCCTATATTAGGATTAGAAACAGTTATATTTTCATTATTTTTACCATCCAAGAACCATAATTTGCATACTGGCATTACTTGAAGAATGACGCGGTGCAACTCTTGCATATCACTACGTTTTGGTTCAGGTTGGCTGGTAATATACTTTTCGATTTGTTCTTCTACGTTCAATGTAATGCCCTCCTTTTAAGTTATTTGTTCATACAAGACTATAAATGCTTACTAAAGTTTTCTACTGTTAATTTCCATAGCCCATTTATGTTCTCTACTTTATGAGTGGCTGTATTTGAAGCTGGAAACGATTTATTTTTATTTGTCCATTCCAATCCCTTTAGAATATGATAAACGATATTGATAACCCCGCCATGAGTAACAATAATTACATTTTCAAGATGATCTTTTGCTGATTGCTCCTCACATAACCGTGTGAAAGTTTCTTTTATGCGTGAATAAAACTCTAGCGGACTCTCTCCACCAGGATACCTCTCATCCATACGTAAACTCGAGAAATATAGCCCAGGGAATCGTTCATTGACGATTTCATTAGGCATTCCAGCAATTACGCCATTATTCATTTCCCTCCATTGATTGCTACTTTCAACAGACAAATTCAATATAATAGAAATCTCATTCGCTGTATCTAATGCCCGTTGCAAGTCACTGCTCACTATACGAGTTATCTGAAGATTGCTTTGGTCATCTTTCAGATGGTAACCTAGCTTTTGTGATTGCCTAAAACCTTCAACATTAAGTCCTCTTTGGCTCCATCCACCACGATAGCCTTCATCGTCCACACCATGTCTCACAAAATAAATAGCCACATAGCTTCCCCCTTTGCATAACGCTGACTACCAGTTCTGACAAATTCGAACCCTTTCATATTAACACATATTGGAAGTAGCCTGACCTACAGTTGAGATTGCGAAAAGGCAGTTGAGCATATAGTTGCCCGATACTTCAAAGAAATAAAAAAGAAGCCCGCCAACAAGCAAGCTCCTCCACTATCGTTCTCCTTATTTTTATCTATTTTATTATCGATTTATAATTGCCCATAATATCCCATCCCAAAAGAAAAGTATTATCATAATAACGATAAAAATCCCAATAGGATTCGGACCACGACCTAAAAAATAAAGAACAGCGCTGAGTATGATTGTCAAGATAGCGGCGATTACTACTTTTACAAGAATGGACTTAATCATATTCCTCATCGTCATATTCTAGCTCCTGTGAATTCCTTTGGGTTCATTTTCTTATTCTTTAAAGTTGTGTTGTATCCTCCATTATCAACTCAAGACCACTACCTTATACTATTTAGAAGGCTGCCGATCCATTGCAGTCTCCTCTCAAAGTTTATTGAGCTCTCGTTCCTTCGATAGAGCTTAATCAAGGGGTTTTCGAAACTGCAATCCATACTTCTGCTGAAGGATGATGATCTGGTGGGTAGTAGCACTCAATACCAGGCAAGTTGGCTAGTTCGTATCCTGATGTTGGAACCCACTCTGTATAGAGTCTTTTCCAAATCCCTTGAACATCTAGTTCAGGAGTCACTTCAAAGACCGCCCATGTGCTCGCGGAGAAGTTCAGCATTTCCATGTCTTCGGGGATATTATCGCCGGAAATAGCCGCAAAGTAATAATCGAATTCCTCATTATTTCCGAAATTACCATTGGCACAAATCCCCAATATACCTCTTGGCTTCCTTGGCGGATATGCCCATAATATCTCAATAAGTTTATCTAATTGTCCGTTATGTTTTGCCTTTTCCCAAAGACCTGGAAGCACTTCGAAAGCTTTATTAGTATTCACCCGTGCTTTGAACCCAATCGTTGAAAACGCTTCAAGGTGCTCTATTCTGTAATTCATACCAATAGCTCCTTTAATATTAAATGAAAAAGTCATACGAGGAAAAGCTTTTAATCTCACACCAGTTCTACGTGCAGCTGTAGGCGTGACTTTGTGTAAAGCTTGAAATGCACGTGTAAATGCTTCTGGAGAGTCATATCCGTATTTCAAAGAAACGTCGAGAACTCTAACATCAGTGGTTTGCAAATCGAACGCAGCAAGCGTTAATCTTCTACGTCGTATGTATTCAGATAGAGGCACTTCAGTAATGTACGAGAACATCCGTTGAAAATGATGCACGGAGCAGCATGCAATTTTAACGACTTCAGCATGGTCAATTTCATTTCTTAGATTATCATCAATGTAATTTATTGCGTTATTCATTCTCTCAAGCCAATCCATACCTTACCCCCTCTATTAACAATATACACCAGCTAGAGGTAACATTTCCTAGCATTTCGTGCACAAAAGTGCAAGCATAATACTCATTGGACTAAGTATGATGTTCTTGACTTGCCACATAACTGCCCTGTATTTGAGAAAAGGCAGCCGTACTTCCCGTTATTGTGGTTTAAGTTTGTTTTGAATAACAAAGAAATGATTAAAAACTCCTATTACTCTTATTTTATTGTTCTCGTCTCCGAAGATTTGGGTATTTGCCATCATGAAAAATGGCAAGGAACGAATATGATTAGACATTAAATCGAGGTTTGTATGAATACATTTATCACTTGCCCTTTCACAATTCAATCCATGTTCTGCTTGAAGATATGCATGATAGTCTTTTGAGCTTGGCTTTGTAGCTACCAGTATAATAAGTAGCGCAATAATGGGTAGGATAATAAGCCTTTTCTTCATTACGTCTCTCCTCGAAGATTTTATGTAACGGAAAGAAAATAAAGGAAAAATTACCTTATAAATAGATATGCGTCAGGGAAGATGTTGTTGCGCTAAACTGCCCGTTCGTATAGCGCGGCTGCTGATCCATGCCGGCATCCGCGTCTAAGTTGATTATTAGGCTAAAAGTTCTCTGTTTAGTTTATAAGGATTACTTTTCTTGAAAATCCATACTTTCTAGAATTTCTTGGAAATCTAGAATTGAACTCTTATAAATAACTTTCATAGGATGTGTTCCTAATACTATAAAACTGGGAGTCAGACTTGAATACGATGAGGGTATTAACACGCTTGTCCCAATCATTATTATTCACGTATGACACTTCACTGAATCTTGTATAGGCCATCTTTCGTTTTTGCCGAGAGGTGGCTTGTTTTCGTTTATTGAAGTGCAGCATCATAAGCTGATCTGCGCGAACACCGGGCGGACGTGCTTTTTTTTTTTTCTTGTCCACGGTTATACCTTACCAAAACCATTCCAACAGCATTTACTAGAATTACATCAACAAGAAGGGAGGTACAGGTATGGGATTAAGGTACCCACTCGTACAGATCCATAACTCTACGCCATATTTTGCGTCTGGGACAGTTGTATACGCATCGTTTGTATGTTCTAACGACGATTATAGTGTTGCAAGTGGCAATACTTGGACAGCTTCTAGTCGTGGAGCCTGCTTGGTGACGAAGATCACCGCAACCGTTAGAACTCCAAATGGAAATATTGAAGCGGAACCATATACTTCTAGCGGCACTTCTTACAGCCAGTTTGCAATTATACAAGTAGGACCAAATCAGTTCCAAGTGACGCGTGTTGTAAGTTCCAAGAGACGTAAGTAAAACCCGATGCGGGCATTATCAAGAATATGTACCAAGCAAAAATAAGACGACCGGCCAATAAAAGGCTAGTCGTCTTATTTTGTATTTATATATCCCAATATTACGTAGCTCTAATGCTAGGATCTATCGTTCGTAGCGCGATCAGTATCTTCTGCATTGTTCGTGCTTTGGGTGCGCGATCATCGTCACTAGAGGCCAAGGTATCGATTGTACTTCGACCTAACCCTGATTTCCTATCGAGCCACTCCTGCGCTAAACCGTTCCTATCTAGAAGCTGAACGAGTTGGGGCCATTAGTTTTATGGGGTATAATCTTTATTTTTGTTCTTATCCACGCGGTATCAGTTTGCGAACACTGCGGTCCAACGAAAAACAGCGAATCTTCAAATGGTCCGCTACTTTAATGTTTTTGATACCACCGTATTCTGTGATACATCGAGGAATCTTTCAAGAGCCTGAAAGGGTGCAAATCCGGCAGGTAATTACCTTCGATGATCCAAATCTGACTCTTCTTATCGATGCCAATATCGAACCCGACTTGCCTCAGCTTCGGGAAATGCTCTCCAAGCCGTTTGGCAGCCAAGAGCGCGACCCGTTCGGCTTTGACGAATAAGCTTCGATCCCCGATGCGGGACACTTTTAGTGCCCTAGGCACTGGAACGATGAGGCTAGGCACATTCGTGACGAGATACCCCTGCGCCGCCACTTTGGCGTATGAGCCTGTCACTTTCCAAGTGGACGAAGTACCCTTTCTTCGCTGCACCATTATCCGAATGTCGAACGGCTTGTGTTGAATCTGAGCAAGCTGCAAGCGGCTTTGGACAATATACCCACATCCTTTAGTTTTTTTACCGATCCATTTGAGTAACTGCTCGGTGTCTTTCATTGTGACCGTTTTATTTTCGTTATGAATACGATAGGAGTTCACTCCGTTTCGGGTAATGAACAGGATGTCCCGTCCGAAGCTCCCGTCACGCGGCTTCAGAACGAGGCAATGATATTGAAGAAGTAGCTTCGCTAACTCGTATAGCTTTAGCAATCGCGTTTTAGGCAACCGTGCGGCGAGAGAGGACGTATCCTTCAGGATACGATATTGCATCCATTTGTCTCGTTTGATCGACATGGAATCGGTTACCTCCTTATAAAGTATCGAGATGTGAGCACTATACTATTCTTACTCTGCTTGCAAGAGTTTGACATAGTATAAATGACGGGTGAGAATCGTCCATTATTATGGCGGTAGCCAGGCTAGGAAGGTTTGGCACACAGGGGTGCCTGTCGGGAGGAGAAGCAGCTACTGGCTTCCTGCAAAGTCACTCAAAACAGAAACAGCGGCTGGATTCCTAGGACGACGTTCAAGCCTTTGTTTGTAAGCCAATTCGCTAAGTTCCACCAATAATGTCCAGTGGGTTCCATGCCTATGATTACACGGTTTAAACGGTGCTTTTGTAGAATTCCCTCTATCCAACGTTGCAGCTTGTCAAAGCCTTCTATGGTATTACTAAATGAGAGGTGTCGATATTGTTTAAAATTCATAATAAGAGCGCCTCCTTGATGGTGTTGGGTTTTAAGCCCGGGACAAACCCATCATACCGAGGCGCTCCTTTTTTGACAAAGGCCATTTCTTAGCCTTAACAGGAATGTTTAACGTAATGGAGGCTGCCGATCATGCTGGCAGCCTCCCATTGATGGTTTATTGAACAAACGCGGTTACCACATACGAATCCCCTTTATTTTAAACGAAAAATAGGGATTCGTTGCGTAAAACCTGACTTTATCCTTCCGTTTTCATTATTGGATTTAGGGATTAGTGGTGATACAATCTATTGAACTCTCGTTCACCGTTAGTTTGTGAACCTTTCGTAACGTATGATTTTGCGAAACATCCGCTTATCGGAAAGAGCATTAAAAATGTATTTATCTGGCTGTGTATTGACCTCAATGATCCAAGGCTTCATCTCCTTATCAATACCTATATCCACTCCATACGACCTAAACTTCGGAAAAATTCCACTCATATGTTTACTTATCCTAACACCTAGCACTCCAAGCGATTCAATATAAGAAACCTGCTCCTCTTTAAGCATAAACGGGGAAAGCAGCTTACCCACCGGCATCGGCCTCCCTCCGCTATGGTAGTTGGTCACGACCTTATTAGGCAGTGCTACTCGACCCACGATTCCGGTTACCTCCCACTTACGCTGCCGGTTTCTCTGTACCATAATACGCAGATCAAACGGAAGTCCCTTATAGTGGAGTAAGGGGATGCCCTTCTGCACCAAGTAGGTTTTCTTCCTTTTTGCCTTCTGGAAAGCAATGTACGTTCCCTTAATGGTTGCGAATGAACGGTGCCGTGTGCCATTCTCCAACCGATATCGGGAATCAGTGCGAGACAACTTAAAAATACCATAGCCTCCTGTACCATTACTCGGCTTTAGATAGACAGCGTGATATTTTTCCAACATCCCCTCCACGTTTGCTTCGGTTGCACGGAGTGTTGGTGGTAGATTACTCGCTAGTTCTTCATTAGTTAACAACGCCTTGTATTTGCCTAACTTGTTATTCCAGTACCTCATACCTTCACCCCAATTTGTTGATAACCGTTCTACCAATCCGGTACAACCCGATAAACGTTTTTCTTCCCTGCATTTTGCAAAATGCGGGTTGGCACATTTGACATTTTCAACACTTCCGTTATTCCTTTTGCATTTTTCGTTACTTTTAACATCAATATTGTTCCTCGCAGTCTAGCGGTATGCTGGGGAAGTTCGGTGGATACGAAATTCCCCAAAGAAGACGCCGCTACCCTATTTCTAATGCGTCCGTCGATGTCCTTCACCTTAAACATTCTGATAGGATGCAGGACATGGGGATGCGCTCCCAGCACTACGTTTACACCTTGATTAAACAGCAGTTGCATGAGCCGGATTTGGTTACGGTCGGGATAGGTTCGAAATTCTTTCCCGAAATGTAGGCAAGCAATGATAAAATCAGTTCTACTCTTCAAACTGCGTACGTCCGCTATTATTTTCCGTTGGTTTAGCCGGTTAACTAACCATGGCTCTGGCACTGAGATCCCATTCGTGCCTTTCGTATACGCCAATATTCCGATGTTTATTCCCTTTACGTTAACAATCAGTTTCCGGCGGGCTTCCTGTGCAGAGCGATACGTTCCCGTATGTTGCAGGCCATGTTGATCGAGGACATCTAATGTTCGTCTCAAACCGGTTTGTTTCCCGTCCATACAATGGTTATTGGCTGTGCCTACTACATGGAAGCCCAAGTTCCGAAGCGTAGTAGCGAATTCGTCAGGGGTATTGAACAATAGCTTTCCGGGCTTTTCGCGAAAATCGTTGCCGGAGAATGTCGTCTCCAGATTGCCTATCGTTAAATCAGATTTCTGCAGATAAGGTTTTACTTTGGAAAAAATAGGGTCGAATCCGCCTTCCCTTGCGGCTGAGGCGATCATCTTCTTTTTCATCAACAAATCCCCGACTGCAGCGATTCTGATTGTCGTCAATCCACCCACCCCTTTCATGCTTACACATTATGCGGTGGAAAAGCGAAATGCTTGAAAGTTAGGCGCTCTCGGTACTGGATTTTTTATCATGTGACACCTCCACAAAAGGCAATCAAAAAAGCCTGCCATCGAGGCAGGCTTTTGCGCACTATTTTGTTAATTCAGAGAACAAGGATGTTGACTGAGATTATGTAAAAGTTCCTGTTCTATCGATATATTTAATTGCTTTAACGCTAACAACACCGCGCCCGCTACTGGTGAGAATGCGGGTTTAATAATCCTATACTTCTTGTTATTACCATCACTCATTTTGGACGCAAGTCTTAGCTGGAAATAGTCACCGTTAACGAGACTGCCTACTAAAGAAATTTTGACTTCTGCATTGGCGCGTAAGTTCTCGTTATCTAACCCGCTATAATTTTTGATATATATGTCCAAGCAATTTTTGCACGGTCAACATAAATTAAATCTATCAATCTATCAATCTCGTAGAAATAGGAGGGGCTATGATGGGAACCATGTGGGGTGGATATACCGTTGATCTTAACCTGATCGGGTCCGGAGCTTTAGGCAAGGTCTATAAAGCATATGATTCGAAAGGACGCCAGCTGGCAATCAAAGAGACTTCCAACCGTGAAGCGGCAAGACGCGAAGCGCGGATTATGCAGAGTTACAGGAACGGTGAGTTTTTGCCACGCTATTATGATTATTTTGAGATCGGGGAAAGAGGCTATTTGGTTACTGAGTATATTCGGGGGTCGACTTTGGGTAATGACTTTCATAATACCTTCACCAATAAGCGGGATCAGGACTTAAGTGTAGAGATTACAATCAATATCCTCAAGGGGCTTAGACAACTCCACAAAACAGGGTATATCCATAATGATGTGCTGCCCAAAAATGTAATGATACTTCACAATAAGCCTGAGACGGTCAAAGTAATAGATTTCAACATTGCCAAAGAGATTGTGAGTCCCGCTGTCATGAATAAGGAGCTACAGGCTGTGTGCAAAATATGCGCTTTCCTAATGAACGGGACGCTAGCGGATATCCATAAGGCGGAAATCCGCGATAGAGATCTTAGGCGTGTGTTATTAAATCCATTTGACGTAAACGATAAGGACAGGTATCCATCGACTGACGCACTCATTGCTGCATTGCGACCTTTTTGCTAAGGCACCTGACTGGACTTATAAACTATCGTTTCCATTGAATTCATTCAACTTTTTATGTTGAGAATTGAGATATAACACGAACTATACAAGCCCCGCGATACTGAGAATTAAACTAATAAAATGCATGTAGTTTAGTAAATTCCAAATATTAGTGGGTGTTAAATTCTTCAATTGCTCTTTCTGTGTACTCTTAAAAGTAATAGCTCTCCAGCTACGTAGATCTAAACTTTTCTAATCCACTTATACCAAACAGAAAAACCCCAAAAAATAAATAATAATACATTCATATTCACAAACCAATAATACCATAAATAGGAATACTCCCTATTGCATATATATTAGATCGTAATTAAACATTTCCACCAGTCAACACAAAATGCTGCACGAGGCAGCCTTCTTAGGTTTGTTAAACTATAGTACCTGTTAGCTTAACAAATAACTGAGTTTATTTCCTTTTAAGATACGCAAAAATACACCTTCGGGGATGAATAATAGAGATATTAACTATAATCTATTTCATGGCTTTCTAATTTACCGTTTTGATCAAATTGTAATCGAAGCAAACTAACACTAACAGCCATTAATCCTGCTGTGCCCAGGTAGTAAACATATTGAATATTAGGTTTATCAATCTTTTGCTCAGGTTTTCCTAGTAAACGAATGATTTCTTCCTCTGTCATTCCTACAAGTTCGTATTTATTTATCAAACTATATACCATATCATTCCTTTTCTCAGGTTCTTTTAACCAACCTTCTTTATTAAATTGTTGATCACACGCACAGAGAAATAGTAATACTAACAAAGAGAGGAATATCTTATTCACAGTTTCACTCCTATCGACGGATCTCTCTCAATATTAGACGAAAATGGGGAGAAATCGTTGCGTTAACCTGCCCATTAGTTGAGAAAAGGGCTGCAGCGTGGCAGCCCTTTTCTAATTTTAATTCCTTCTTGGTCGATTGGCTTGGAACAGCCATCCTTTTTATCATTCAATTGTCGTATTGTTGCAATTTACGTGTCAAATGTTCAGCTGAGACATAGGGCATCCCAACGCTAATCCGCATAACTTCATCGCTGTTCCCCGTATTAATTCCCTCTTTGGTCGTAAAAAATAAAGAGAACCCGAGCAATCTCGCTTCACTAATAGTCGTTGAATTGTATTCCCCCATTGGGAAACAAAGCATCGAAAGTTGATTATGCAGCTTGGCTTTCAGAATCGCTTCTCCAATGAGCAAGTCATCTCGTACACGAAACTTCCGTTCTTCTTCCGATTCGGTCCTTCGAAGACTTGGAACATAAATTCGATTCGTCAGCGCCGGTACCAGCTTACCTTCTTCGTCACTCTTTTTCTGATGTAGATCATAGGTATGGGAGTAGAAGCTAAATCCATCTCGCTTCATCTCCACGATCTGATCCCACGTCAGGAACGGTAAGGACGGATAGTCCGAGTTAATATCACTGATGATTAAAAAGTTAGTCGCGGGGTACCCCATCTGTTTCAACAACGGATATGCCTTCTCATAGAAGGAGCGATAGCCATCATCGAATGTGATCACAACCGCATTTGGCGGCAATATCCTGCGGTGCGCCTTGAAACAAACATAGTCTTCTATAGGGACAACGTTGTAATGTGTATCTTTTAATAATTGCAGGTGCTGTTTAAACTTGGCAGGCGTAATTGTAATGAAAGATTCTTGTTCGTCTAAGTGATGGTAAGTTAAAAAAATAGCCTTGTTCGTGTAATGAATCACGGATTTATCAACCTGAGATTTTATGGATGCGCTTACATTTGAATTCGAGCAAATGGAATCTAACGGATTATCCTGCTGTACCGTGGAGGTCAGGCCCCCCATGAGCAACATCATGAGTAAAAAATATGCCTGCAAGCTAAGATCCCCTCGTTTCTCGCCTCATAAAATGAGATCGAATCCTCCCTACAATATACTCGGACTCTTACGGGATAGAACGCATTCATGCATAAAAAAAGAAGCACCCAAAAGGTGCTTCCTCCGTATGAATATAGTAATCCTGAATCTATCATATTTATACTAATTGCCAGCCGCTGTGATCTGCTCCCTGATTGTTTCAACTATAGTTCTGCGTTAGCGTAATGAACTATCGAATGCCTGATGCGTGAATATAGTGTTAGAAGATGCGTGCCGCTTATTCAAAAGGAATACATTAGATTTCTATCTTTAATTATAGTGCAGATTGCCTTTTCATTTTTTTACACAGTCTGGCTTAATTACTTCATTCCTATGAATGGACAAATAAAATAGCAAAGTTTTTACCTTTATACTCTTTAAAAAAACTATCTATATATTCTATCCACTTTTTTCTGGGCTCAATGTTGTCTGGATGTTGCTTAAAACCATTATTAAAATCTAAAATTGGTTTGTATCCATAGTCCCTCTCAGAATGCCAAATACCATCTGGAGTAACTACAGAATATGGTAATACTTCATTTACTAAATCATAACCTTTTTTAACGCCATCAATCCCAAAGCCGTCCCAACGCCATTGTTCATTAAACGTGGTAATCCAGTAGTATAATCCATTCTCTATTCCATCATCATTATTATGATTTTTTAGGTGTTCTTCAAAATCAAATAAATTACTAAATCCTTTTCGTTTTGCAATTTCTAAAGTTTCTTTTTCAGAAAAGAATCTTTTGTACGGCTCAACTTCTAACTCGGAATAGTAATTAATAATATGATTTTTTACAAATGTATAAACCGTATTATCATCTAAAAACAAATTATCAGGCAAAACAACATAGCATATGCTTTTCACACCTATCACCACCACCAATGAGTCCACTTATAAGAGATAGTTTAGCTAATTTCAAGTTTAAACGCCTCCCCTAAGCTTTATCCATATGTTACCACATGTTGTAACTATCCTGCCCGTTACTTCAACGAACGATGGCAACCGATCGCGCGACCGGTTACCCTCATGTCGTGATACTATGTATAACGATAGAGCACAATAATTGCTCTTTCGTCCAAAGCAAAACGCGCTCTGCCGTCCTTTGGAGGCTGAGCGCGTTTTGTTACTCCTATGATGCTTCCGTATATCGTTTGAAATTATCCATAATCGCTTGCCAACCCGCTTGTTGGAACTCAACGGGGTGAGTGTTCTCGGGATCGAAGATTTCAACAACCTTAGTGGTCTCCCCTTGATCGACGAACGCAATATCCACTTTCCGTCCGTCTCCCAATGTGTAGGTAATCTTCTCATTCAGCTTCACTTCGTCGTAAATTCCACTAAAATCAAAACCCATGCTGCCATCCTTCGCTTCCATCCTTGTCAGGAATTCGCCGCCTGCTCGCAAATCATTCTCCGCTCTTGGCGCATGCCATTCCTCGGAAGGTTGATTCCACTTTGTAATGTGATCCGGCTCGGTCCAATAACTCCATACTTTTGCTACAGGGGCTTGAACGACAGTCTCTACGGTTACTTTTGTTGAATTGCTTGTTTCCATTGTGAAGGACACCTCTTTACGGGAATTTTGTTTCTCATACATATAGACGAATGCCAATCTCTGAATTCATCGGTCTATTTGTTCCGGAAGCCCTAATCGGGAAAATAATTTTGCATTTATGAAATTTTGAACATGGAATATCCGATTATCTTTCACTTCAATCACGTGAATGCCCCAAGGCACCAGGACGGATGCTTCCTTCCCCGGCACATATTGCGCCAGAGCGGGATGACCGCCATTCACTGTAGTTGGCAAAAATTTGGACCCCTCGCAATGCCAGCGCGTAAGCGCAAAAAACGCGGACAAGTCTTCTTGCCCGCTTATCCACATGGCGAAAGGCGGCATGGACATACAACCTTCCTCATGAAACAACGACACAAGCGCATTGATATCGAATTGCTCAAACGCTTCCACATACCGCGATAGAAGATTCTGGTCGGGATGGACATTCATCTTACTAAATTCGTCGGAGCGAAGCTGCGTTCGTTCCATCGTCTCCCTGGCTCGCTGCAAGGCGCTGTTCGCTGCTGCCGGCGACATTCCCAACGTTTCCGCAATTTGTTTTGTAGACCATTCAAAGACATCCTTCAGAATAAGAACCGCGCGTTGACGAGGCGGCAAGGTTTGCAAGAGTGCGACAAAACAGAGCTGAAGGGTATCCTTGCGAACGAAAGCATCTTCCGGATTTTCTCCAAACTCGGGTGAGGGCCAAATCCATGACGAGTCTGGCAGCGTTTCGTTCGGTTCGACAATCTTGATTGCCGGATCGGACAAGTCAACGGGAAGCATACGGCGCTTCGCTTGCCTCAACTTGTCCAGGCATAAGTTCGACGCTATGCGGTAAATCCATGTTTTAAAAGATGAGTCCTGTCTGAATCGATCCCAGCTCTGCCATGCCCGAATTAAGGTTTCCTGTACAGCATCGTCCGCATCATCAATGGATCCCAACATTCGATAACAATACGAGGTTAACCCCGGCTTGCAGCTCTCAAATAACTTCATATCAAAAGCGGCTTCGTTCATCTTTGCCTCCTTAGCTCGATCTACTTGAAACGTCCTTCTTCCATCATATTCGAATCATCCGGCAGCCACAAGACGAAACGGCTAAGTCGTCCTGAGTGAGCGGCGCGGCGCATTCCGTACAAAGGATTGTCCTCGTTTATAATGGGCAGCAATGTTATAGTTACTAATAACTAATAATAAGAAAAGCCGCCCTATATATTAGAGCGGTCAATGTAATTAACGCCTGATTTAAGACAATAATTTAATAGAGTAAATTATTCGCCTCCCTCTCTTTCACATTCTATTCTAATAATTTCGCGTCGAGGTATTATCAATGTTAAATCTATCGGTTGTTCACCACTATTATCTACTCCAGTTATTTCAACAAAATCTGTTCCAATTCTAACTAAAGGACCATTGAATTCTCCTTGTTTTTTTGTCTTGATAAAAGCGAGAAAATTTAGCTCTCTCTTAGGCACTAAGTCAGGGAAATCATATTTCCCAATATCAGAAAAATTGTGCCTAATTAGCCTACCATTTTCTGCTTGCACGACAAGAGACGATTCGTTAACTTCCCTAATTAGACCATTTTGATTCACTAGGTCTCTCCCGCGATTATCAGCCAAAAATACAATAAATTTGTTTTGAAGTTGTGTAAGCCGCTGTTGAAGGGTTATTTTCCTAGTAGCAGGACAAGCAGTAATTTTCAATAATACCACTCCTCTTGTAAATTCACCTTTCTTCTATTTCATTAAATTCACCTATATAGAATTTGTGCATGTATGTCCATGACTTATTTAATAACGTAAAATAAACTACCCGATAGCTGAATGACAAAAAGAGCAGCTTTCGCGGCTCCTTTTGTCGTTTAACTATCGATATCGGTTAATTCAACGGTTCGTTAACGAGATGTCATAAGCTATCCAAATGCAGTTTGCGATAATTGTTTTTCATGTAAGTGTATCCAGAGTAAACAGTCAAACCAACAGCTAATATCATGATCAGAAAGTCAATTGGGTAATTTGTAAAATAGTAAAACGGAAAATTCCCTAATAAAACTGCGGCGATTGCAACAACCTGTAGTACCATCTTCATTTTGCCATGTTTATCGGCGGCAAGTGCCACTCCCCTTGACGCTGCAATAGTACGAATGCCAGATACCATTACTTCCCGACCAATGATCACTAGCGCTATCCAAGAAGGAATCATGTTCTGTTGAACCATCATTACCAACGCTGCCGATATTAAAAGTTTATCAGCTAATGGGTCTGCAAGCTTACCGAAATTCGTTATCTGATTATATTTGCGTGCTATATAACCATCTAACTTGTCTGTTGCTGATGCAATGATAAATATTGCTATTGCCCAATACAATCCATACTGATTGATGTGATTCAAAAAGCCAAACTGCTCCACCATCCAAGATGGGTAATGTTGAAGTGCCAGCATGAAAAAAGGAATCATTCCGATTCTTACGACTGTTATTTTGTTTGCAAGGTTCATGCCATCACCCACTAGATTCATTTTGTTGTTATCTCCATATTACCATAACTTGGATGTATTCTGCCCATTAGCATATCAACCTCGATTGCGGCTTTATGATCCCCCTGTCATGCTCCCCCTCCTTCTTTTTACATGGACTTTCTCACGCACCAAGTACTCATACAACGCTGCCCGGCCACATTGACCGTTTTAATAGGCTCAAATAGTATCCCCTTCAACTCTTCCGTAGTTTTCAGTAATCTCTCTTCATCCACAAGAAAACGGATGCTCCCGTCTGGCAGTTTATAACGTTCATCCCCGAGTGGCTTTACCTTCGTTTCAATTCCAATTGATGATGCAAGTCGTACAAACATCAGCCCGCCAGGCTTAAGTACACGCCATAATTCATGCACGATTTGCTGAAAGTTGGCCTCATTCTCAGCAAAATGCAGAACAGCGTTACTAATAATAAAATCAAAATAGTGATCATCAAAGCTTATCTTCTCAAGAGCTTCAACCCGTGTGCGCTCGTTCGACCAGTCAGGTGCTATCTTCATGGCAAGCCTCTCAACAGCGTCAATTGCTTCCTCAGATCGATCCACTGCATACACATCATACCCGTTACGCAGCAAATAGATAAGATTGCGACCAGAGCCGCATCCGGCATCGAGAATTCGCATTCCCGGCGTAATACGACCTTTTAATAGCTGATCAAATAAATAAATATCAATATCGCCAAACTGCTCTTTTAGATTCATTTGCTTCACCTGTTTACCTTCAAAATTTCAACATTAGAGACGTTATCCTGAATCAAAATAATCCCAATATCCTTGATGATTATACCATCATGAATAGTCGTTACCTATTGCAGTTCCTCTTGATTAACTAGTTTCCATATATTTTCTTCTGTATTCAATGTTGTGGATTTGATTTTTAATACGATATCCGCTATATGAAAGCCTCCGCTAGCACGTTCCCATACTACTCTTGCTGCCTTTTGATCTTTACTCAACAAAATTCCATATTGAGAGTCACCCGTTTTATATGCTTTTTTAGCCTCGTCTAGTGCCATAAAAAACGATTGCGCTTCCACATCTGAAAGTTGGTTTGTGAAATGTCTGTCAATATCAACTCCGTATATTAAATCCCAGTCATCCCTATTAAATTCTCCACCTTGACTCTCCTCAATCTTAATGATTCCATTTTCCCATGATTTGTACAATCGCTCTACGACTTCCTTCTTTTGTTGTTGCTCTGCTGGTACAGTTACTACTTTAGAGGTCGATGCATTTTCTTTTGGAGTAGAAGTAGCCAATGCAGGTGTAAGAGAAAGAATTCCTGCAATAACCACCCCAGTAATTGTAATAGTAATCCACTTTTTTTTCATATTTGTATCTCCTAATAGTGCCAAATTTCTTCCTTCTTCCATGCGTACAGAAACATAATGCTCCTTTTCTATACTAACAAATAATCCCATATATTTAGACGCTGCCAATGCATTGATAGTTCGGCAATGAGATCAAGCTCTTATCATTGGCTCGTGACAAGAACTTGATCATAAAATAAAAAAACCACCTCGCGGCAGCCCTTATTGATTGTCGTGTCCTGCATCACTAATATCTATAATTTCAGTGACTGTAAGAGTTACGGACGAATAGTTCTTCAATGCCCCTGCATACACCCATACGGTTTGGATTTCACCTGATTTCATCATCTGACCAGTACCGTCTCCTTTTTCAATTAACTTTCCGTTAACATCATAAAAAGACAAAGTGAATTTTACAGCAGACATAGGATATGGAGAATCCACAAGTTTAAGTTGTCCCGTTACATAAGTTGGATAATCATGCACGAGTTTTTTCAATTGCAAATTTTCGATAGATACACTATTTTCTTTGGGATCTTTTATTAATAATCCGTTTTCGGTCGGATACTCCAAAATAATACTTGGGAGCTTGTTCCCCGCTGATTCTTGGTATTTTACAGTCGCTCCCATATTTTCAGCAACCCAACGAATAGGTACATACGCGTGACCATTATGGTTCAAAACCACATATTCATTACTATCGACTTCATGGCTTACGCTATTGAGCACAAATTTAACTGGAAACAAATACGATTGAATTGTATCTGAGGCGTACACGGCAGTTGTTGCTGTTAAACCAATTCCGCAAATTAGACCTATAACAAACTTTTTCACATTCATCACTCCCAGTATTAATTTCTAATGAATTAGACGAAGTGAAAAGTAAAAAGTTACCATTTCAACCTTATACTCAAGCAATATCACTATTCTGCCCTCAAGTTCAACAAAACGGAGATCTTCAGACTGCGCGACAGCCGTTGATCTCTTATGTAAGTATCGTTCCCCGTCCTTTTGAATGATAGCCTTTGGGGCAATGAAAACTGATATTACAGCGCGCAAGCGCACCAAAACGGTCAGGGAGCTCCCCGGCCGTATTGGTGCAAGTCATTTTACATTACTGCGGCGTTAGCCTAATATAGTCGTTCGCCAACGTGTATCCAGAACTGCTTGCATTTTTATCTGTAACAATAAACCTGATTATCTTTGTTCCACTAGAGTTAAAGGTATAGTTTCCAAAATCCAATTCCACATGGTCAATGGCTGAAGCATATTGGTCTTGCTCCGTACCTACATATTTATTGCCTTGTGGCAAGTATAGCTTGAATTTTCCTCTTGAAGCATCTTTTTTTATTCCCACCTTGATGTTATACGTTCCGTTTGATGGTATATCAACACTATACTCCACGTAGTCGTTGATCCCATCGGCATTTAACTTGTTTCCTGCTCCGTTAGAGGCCCCTGCATCAGTAAAATCAGCCTCTACTGCCCCCGATGCTGTTGTTGTAAGATCTTCCGCCTCGTAGACATAACTGAATTTCACTTGATACGATTTACCCAGGGCTCCATTCACGTTCACACTGAATTTTATGGTTGGACTTAGTTGCGTCACAGTAATGGCCGAGTCCTTGGATATGACCCCTGTTGCACTTCTTTTAATATCAATATTAATGGTGCCAGTATTAGCTTGTGTTGGATCTGACACAGCCACCTCTAAGTTGTTAGCCGTCTCCTTTGTCATTACCGAAGCTTTCTTATCGCTTTTTAGAAAATCAGTGATTCCACTTGCATTGACGGAGGCTGAAGTATCGGTCCAGAAATTGGCACCAATCATATTTAAGGATGTATTATATACGCCCTGCACACTGGTATCATTCCTCAAAATAACGGTGTTCGGATTGGCAGCATAACTGCTTACTTGAGTACTGGTTCTGTTCGGCAAAATCGTGTATGCGTACATCGCGTTAGTCGGTGCAGCTCCATGGTCGAACCATAAGGTCATATAGTTTCTAGAGACCTGTGTTGGATCCGGATTATTCCAGGTTGCAATATCACTGTAAGCCCCGGTTCTCGTTTCTCTTAAACCTTGCACGGTAGCTCCATTCGGGAAGTAATACCCAAGATTTTGACTTCCAAGGTGAATCGAATTGGTGCCTGTCATCGTCTCGGACCAGCCTAACGTAGTTGATTTCGCCGAGCCATTGACAGTTAACGATTCGTTGCCGTTTATTCTTCTGTTTTCCACAATGGTTTCTACGTGATCTGGACGGGAGTCCGTAATGCCTGCCCCAAGAGCCATAATTTCATCATCGAACATAAACCAGGATTTTTTCGCAGCTAGTGGACTAGCCATATCCTTAAGATCCATTCCCGTTGTCCCATATAGATTATTAAGTGATACGCCTCCCACCCAGTTTTTGGTCCCCAGTCTCACTTCGTAGGAAGCATTTGCTCTCGTCCCTTTATCTACAGTCGTGCCAGGAAGTCGATAGGGATCGACCGTCGGCCAGAAATAATCGCTATGTTGACTAAAATCCTCAGCCGTGTAAAGGTTCAGCATCCCATAGGAGGTATACCATCCCTTTATGTTCTCTTTGCCAAGCGCTTCGTAATTTTGGGTTCGTGTAGAAAACATGCTTAGCCCTACAGCAAATCCAGGACGTTGATGGACGACTCGATCCATGGCACTAAAGATCTTGTGCAAATTCATAGTGCTGATTGGCGTTACACCCGAATCGTTCAACAGATTTTTAATCGGAGTAATAGCGAAACGTCTGATTTTACCAGGAAATGGGGAATACGTATCAGCAAGTACCATCCCTTTGGCCATTCTTCTAAAGTTAGCCGCATCCTGAGGTGGAGCTATCATAGAAAGCATGATAAGATTCCCGATATAGGTTTGACCCTTCTGATGCTCCTGATCAAAAATGCCTGTTATGGGGTTCGCAAGTGGTTTACGGCTGATTTCTCTCCCGGCAACCATATCCATCAACGAGCCGCGATACACCAAAGGCTGGTACCCTTTATAAATCCATTGATATAAATTGGCTATGTTCGGTTTGGTATATTCCCATGGTGAATCACCTACCAAATAGATCAAATCGACTATATCGGTTAGCATGTTGAGGCCATAACCACCTGTATAGGCTAAATACTTGTGTTGGATGAACGATCCATCTTCGTAAAATCCGTCCCCAATTGTGACGTAGTTCAACACGGGTTCAAGTGCATTAACCGCATTGGTAAGCCCCGTTCCATTCTTGATCAATGTATGATGGACAATCTGGACGTTGCATTTCCAAACCAGATTAGCGCCAGTAGCGGTTTTGGTTATTCCGCTTCCTGTCGACCCTTCCCTTTGGGTACAGTCTGGCCCCGTGGAATTAATCACCGCCGCCATATAGTTGGAAACCTGCGTAGAAGTTAATTCGTTATACAACACAACCGTTATATCATTCAAATTTAGTGGAATGCCGATCTCCCATGCAAACCAACTGTTATCGTCGGTCGAGGGTCCCGAAGGCATTGGAATACTTGAATTGTACCAGTGGGTATTTACCCAATCCAATGCATCGATAATATCCGTTAGAAGACCGGTATTGTGATAGAGTGATGAACCAACCGTGTGGTATACGACTGCCATCGTTTTCAATCTTTGATAGGTCGTTAAAATATTGTTGTTCGAAGGAGGATACGTCGCGTCACTCCAAATATAAGTGCGCCCTGTAGACTTATCCATCGAACTCCAGTATCCGTTTGCAGTTGTGGTAACATTATTAATTTGCGTACTAATATCAGGGTCGTTCGGATCATAAGTGCCTCCAAGGATGAGATCTTGCATTCTAATCCTTAGATCGTCAAAATCATCCGCATAAGCGATGGCAGACCCGCCAAAAATGCCGCCTAAAGCCATAGTTAAAACTACAACTAGGAAATAATTTTTTTTGAGACGTCGATAGAACTCCATCACATCAACATCCTTCCGTTTTTTATTGGTTTGCCTAATTCGATTCTCAAATGAAATTTGGTCCGCCTCTGAGATTATTTAGGTCAAGTGGTCGTATAGGCACATCACCCCTTTCTGAATTCGAATAAATCCCTGACCTTGTCATCCACAATCCAGATGTCTAGCCCCCCTGTTGTCTACTGCAATTCCCAGCATGTTTTGAACTCCTATCATCTATTTATTCTAGCCTTTAAACAAACCGATTCGAATGCTCATTTCTTCAATTTCTGATACTATCCTATGTTTTTTTGGACATGAAAAAGGGACAGGTTTTCACCTGTCCCACACACCTACCAAGGACGCTTCCCGCCACCCAGCTTCGTCAAAATGCCGTCGTTAGCAGCGTCATAAGCTTGAAAGATCTTAGCCGCAATCGGAGAAGCCCCATAGCGTCCAAAGCCGCCTTCCGGCACGACAACCGCGACGGCAAGTTTCGGGTTCTCGACGGGTGCAAAGGCGATGAATACCGCATTTTCAACCGAACCTCCTGATACGCTTTGTGTAGAAGTTCCTGTTTTTCGCGCCACATTAAAAGGTAACTCTTCAATCCCCTCTGCTCCGCTTTTCATCCCGTGGATAATCGTGTTCCAGTCCTCTTTGGCAAACTCTTTGGAGGAGTCTTCCAGTAATTCAGGCTCGATTTTTCTAACTAACTGGCCCTGGTAGTCGCGAATTTCATCTACGAACACAGGCTTCATCCGCTTGCCGCGACTAGCCAATGTAGCTGTATACTGAGCAAGCTGCAAGGTTGTCGTTTTTTCATTTTGTCCCCATGAGGCATAGACCATCGCTGACTGATAACTGTCATTTACAGCATTTTTGATAAAATCATTAGATCCTGCAAGCTCACCTGGCAGGCCGCTTCCTGTCTTAATACCCATTCCGAATTTCGCCATGTATTCTGCCCATTTCGCAGTCACTGCAGGATTCTCTCTGCCATATTTGGCCCAGAAAGGAATACCGACTTTTTCAGACATAAACGTGTTAGAGGAATGTTCAATGGCCCCGGCAGCATCCATATCCCCGTAAGCCGCTTTCCCCGAATTAGTGATGGTACTATTGCCACCTCTACCAAAGCTAAACGACCCTGTATCGTAATAAACCTTGCCGTACCCGCTGAAAAATTTCTCTTTAAGACCAATCAATACAGACATTGGCTTGATCGTGGAACCCATGAATACAATCGATGATGGATGTTTCGCATTTTCTTTTTCGTCTGGATACTTAGCTTTAGCCGTTCGAATACTGCCATTGGGAATAAATGGTTCGATTTCTTTATACACACTAGGCGACATACCACCCGTCCAAGCGTTAGCATCGTAATCCGGAAAGTTCGCCATGGTAACAACACGGCCCGTATCCACCTCCATAGCAACTGCGAACCCGGAAGCCGCCTTCATCCCAACACTCAAATACAAATCATTGGCGTGAGATGGGCTGCGCAAGTAGCTAATATGTTCCTCCAGCATTCGCTCTGTAGCTTTCTGAATATCTTTTTGAATGGTCAGATACAAATTATTCCCTTTAATTGGAGCCACGACTTCGGCTCTTCCAATGATTTTGTTAACGGCGTCAACGGGGTATGTCTTACTGCCGTTTCTGCCTCGCAGTTCATCCTGATACATACGCTCGATGCCATCGAATCCCACATTTTCCGAGCTTAAATACTCTTGAATCATAGGATTATCTTTATAGATTTCTTTGGCTGTCGGTGAAGTAAAAGAATTCGTATATCCCACTAAATGCGTAGCCATTGTTGTATCGCCGTCATCATCCATTTCGTAGGTTCGAATGCTTTCTTCCGTTACGTCTAACCATTTAAATTCATCTCGATGCTCTAAAATATAGGCGATCTCACCGCTAGACAAATCCGCCTTTATTCTTCGGGGAACCCAGTAATAGCTCGGCTTTTTTATTTCATTCTTGTGGTAGTCGTAACCGATATCCATGGCTAGAACGATTTCTTCCGGGGTCGGACTTTTGGAGTTTGGTTTGGCGTACTTGTCGAAAACATCGACTTTAAGCCGATCAGCTATAGCAATTAATTCATCCAACTTTTGAACGCTGGGATCAATTCGAAAAAATAAAGATTGCATGGGAATGGTATACGCAAGCGGAGATTTCGTGGAGTCATAGATGTTGCCGCGGATGGGGGTAATTTGGATCGTTTGTGTGCCATTTCTATTTTCTGCGGCTTTATGTATTTTCGTTTGAACAAACTGCAGCATAGCCAACCGCACGATGAGTATGGAAAATAAAACAAAGGTTATAAAGAAAAATAGATTGATTCGCAGCGAAAAATGCCTCTTTTTAGCAATCTCTTTTTTCTTCGGATCATCCATAATCGGCGATTTCATCGCTTTAAAGCCCCCTCTGTTTAAGAATGTATCCTGAAACAGACGTAAGAAAACTTAGATCAGTTCACTAAAATATGGAAAATTTGGACTATCAGGAATCATTACTTGATCCATCCAATCTTGGATTGAGGCAAAAGACTTACATGCTACCAATTCCAGATACTATGGCAATAAAAAAGAAGTTACACACACTAAAAAAAACGATAAATATACAAAAATATAGATTATTTCTTAGCAAACATGCCGTTAAACCTGCTGCAAAACCAATACAAGCTATAATTTCTGCTCCTTTTAAAATTACACCCCCTGAGTTACCAAGAATCGATAAGGAGCCACTTATCCAAATAACCAAAAATAAAATTTGAATGATAAAAGTTAAGATCATGACTGAGTTAGCTCTTCTAGATACCATCGCCTGCCTCCACACTTGCAAATACTTCAAAAAATATGGCACCTAAAATATCCATCTCATTCACTCCCGAAATCATCTGTCGAGAATGGGATCAAGTTCTTGTCATTGGCTCGTGACAAGAACTTAATCCCATTAACTAAAAAAACCGCGATCTATGCGGTAATTAATGAGATTTACATTACCTGCGCCATCTCCCACACATGCCCGTCTGGATCAGCAAAACAAGCCGTGCGCCGCCCCCATGGGCGCGTAATCGGTCCATTCAATAACTTAACTCCCCGTACTTCCAGCTCATCGCATACCCGGTCAACGTCTGGCACTTGGATCGTGAACTGAAACCGCGCGCCTTCTCCGCTACGACCAACCTGTGCCGGCTCTATCAACTCGTGGGCATTCGATTGATTTAAGAGATTGATGCTTGTATTACCATAATCGAATACCACACAGCTTTCATCTTCATATTTGATCGCAAGTTTGAACGTCTCTTGGTAAAATGCCTTTGGCCGATGCAAATCTTCCACAAACAATGTGATTTCGGTAATGTTGTACGCCCAATCAGCTGTCGTCATTTGTATTCGACCTCATTTACAGTTTTTTACATCCTCATTTGGATCATACGAATTGCACGTTCCATTGTCAATGCTCATACAGAGGCAAAGGAGATGATGAAACAATTGATTGTGATTTCATTTTATAAATTCTAATCCCTATTGGGTTAACTTAACTGTCCGTTAGGTGAGCGAGAGGCTTCCGCCTTATCACTTCTCAATAAAATCTAGCACATGTTCTTTTACCTGTGTTTTTTCTTCCTGTGTCATATTGTTTAATTTAAAATCCATTGCATTGTTAGGGGCCATAAGGATTGTGGAGGGTTCTTGACGTTTTTCTTTATGGGTATTTCCTTCTTCAGTGAGCAACATCTTAGATTTGTTTGTGTAAGAATGGATTATTTCTGTTTGTATATAGTTACCTTCCATATTATAAAAATCCTCAATAGATTTAATATCCGTTTTCATATGGTTTTTCCCATCCTCAATAGTGGTTACTGCATTCACTATCTTGTAACCCGTTTTTTCAAAGAATCCTTTATCATTTTGTTTATCATCAAGTGTTTCTATTGCAAAAACCTCAATCGTTTCATATTTCTCGGTTTGACTACACGCGCTTAAAAGCAGAAATGTGAACATGAATAAACAAATCTTCACTACACTAGTTAGCTTGTTGTTATACTTCATTTCTCAACTCCTATCTTGAACTAGTCCTGCGTTCCGGAGCTGCATCGTGGCAAGCCCCACCGCAATCGTATATTGTCCTTACGTTCAAACTTACAAATTAATTAATCATTTAATGATTATTGCTTCTCCATCCATTAGAACTTTAAAGGGTATTTGATTATCAATTAAATATTCTACAACTTTATCGATATCTTTAGATTCTGGATGATTTGATTTATAGTGCGGGGCAACTACGTAATCTAAAATGTTTAATCCTTCCCAAACCGTTTGATGTTGTTCCCCATAGGGCTTTTGGGTCGGATCATCTACTAAGTGAATTCCTCTTAGTGTTGGACCAAGAACACAGACTCCAGCACTATATCCCCCATAAACGACATTTCTTCCACTTCTATGGAACTTCTTTATGATCTCGTCGAATCCACTTAATTTCATTGCTTGTACTAAGACAAATGTATTTCCACCTCTTACCCAAATCACATCATACTCTACAAGTTTTGTCTCCAATTCGTTATGACTATTAAAAAAGCACTTCAAATCAAAGATCTCTACTTGAAAACCAAGCCTTTCAAGGTCAGATATGTCCAATGCATCACTTTGCTTCCGTCTTTCCAGATCAGTCGCGAAATCTAATGCATTATTGATAAAAGCAACTCTTTTATTCCCGCTTTCGGTTATTTGTTTTAATGCTAATTCTTCATTCCCAATCTTAAATGATGATAGGTAAAATTTCATGCTTACTTATCCCCCTAGTTACGAGAGTGTTCAACTCTTCTGCCCCTTAATTAAGAAAACGGCAGCCATTTATTGCAGGCTGCCGCTTCTTCGTTTCCATACAGACTTTGTGAAGGCAACCCGAAATCCTAACCTCTGTAAATTTCGAAATGAAGTTGAACCAAACTCACATTTAGCAACAATTAGATTGCACTTGTATCTCAGATATTCAACAAATCTGCCCGATAGATGAGCAAAAGGCTACAATACAAACCACCCCTCATTCCTGGAATGTATACTGAACCCCCGTCAACTTCTCAGAAATCTGCCACAGCTTCTCTGAAACACTCTGATCATACATCTTGTGAATGGAGGTATCGATTGCCGGATATCCTTTCTTCGCCCCTCGGCCATCAGGACCAATATATTCCCCTCCTAACAACGACGGTTCTGTCGCGGCATATAAGGTTGGAAGTGCACCCATCGCCGCAGTTTGGAACAACGAATTCATTAATGTAGTTAAGTACTTCATTTCGCGCCCCGAACCCCGGGAAGTGATATTTGTTGCAGCAATGCCAGGATGACACGCGATGCTCATGGTGGTCATCTTGGATGCGCTAAGCCGTAGGTGAAGCTCCTTTGCGAACAACAGATTGGCTAACTTACTCTGCCTATAAAAAGGGAATCCCCGATACCCTTTGGAACCATCCAGATTATCGAAGAATATACGCCCTTTCAATGCAGCTAAGCTGCTGAGCGTCACTACACGAGAGTTCGGTGTGTTGAGCAACTTGGGGAGTAGCAACCCGGTTAATGCAAAATGACCCAAGTGGTTCGTACCGAACTGCAGTTCGAACCCGTCCTTTGTCTTCTCGTAGGGCGGCATCATGACGCCCGCATTATTGATCAAGATGTCCAACCTTGAATATTGCTTTTTAAAATCTACCGCAAAATTGTTAATGTCGTTAAGATCACCTAAATTAAGCTTCATTACCTTTACGTTTGCCTGTGAATGACGCTTAATAATTTGCTTGGACGCCTCAATTCCTTTCTGTTCATTTCGAACAGCAAGAATCACTTCCGCCCCTTTGCTGGCGAGTGCTATCGCAGTTTCCAATCCAAGTCCACTGCTAGAACCAGTAATAATGACCGTTTTTCCCGATTGATCGGGTATATACGTTTCATCCCATTTATACACCATAAGATCTCCTGCTCCCTTGATTGTTACAATGTTTCTTAATCATTCAAGTAAATGCATGAAAATCCTTCCAGGTTTTAATAATAAATTACTTGTTATTTTGATCATATAATCTCAACCATAACTTGATTCGGCCATCGCCTGATCAGCTGGTTTGAGGCTGGTTATTGGCTTGCGAGCGAATAGTGGTTGCCAATTCGTGTTTAGATGTATTAACTACAGCTATTTTGTCCGAATCTGACGTGTTTGCCTGATTAGATGGAAAATGTACATTTAATTTCTATGATTTTTGAAAAATTGAGCAAATCGAAAGGATTTAACTACAGGAAATACAGTTAACCTTTCGGTCTCGAGAAATCGGCTTCAAATAGATGGAGAAAATCCAGTTAGATTGCGGAAAACAGAGAAAGCAGAGAATGCAGATGAAGCAGATTCTTTACTAAAGGTCATTAACGAAAAAAAGTCCAACCATCCCTCTCAAGATGGCTGAACTTCAAGACCCGCGCTATAAGCGGAATATCCCTATGTTATCTCAGGTTTTAGGACATTCTTAGCGGCATGACACTTTCATCAGAATGGAAAGCTAACTTGACATCATTGGCGTTGCACGATATACTTTTCATGGAAAGTTAACTTTCCGTTAGGAGGGTAAACGCAGTGAACAACCGTTTAGAAGAAATCCGCAAGCAACGCGGAATTAAGCAGGAAGAATTAGCATTGGCTCTTGAAGTGTCCAGGCAAACGATCGGTTCGCTGGAAAACGGACGTTATAACCCATCAATCCTCTTAGCGTTCAAAATTGCTCGTTATTTCGGTATGAGTATCGAAGAGATCTTTATTTATGAGGAGGATGAAACTGTATGACAAAAACGACTTCATCTTATATTCTTGCCGTCGTAGGCTTAGCACTACTAGTAGTTGGTCTGTACTTCATCAAAACAATGGAAGATCCACAAGGTATTTTGCGAGCGTTGCCCTATATCTGTTTCGGGCTTGGCAGTAGTATTTTCGGTCACAGTATGGGAGAAATAGTCGTCCTACACGCTATGAAGAATAATTCCGCCGCTGCAAAGCAGCTAGAGATTGAAATGAAAGATGAGCGTAATTTGGCAATCGCTTCTCGGGCAAAAGCGAAAGCATATGACATGATGATCTTTATGTTTGGAGCCTTACTTACCCCCCTTGCCTTGATGGGTATAGATTTAATCGTGTTACTGTTATTTGTTTTTGCCTACATGTTTATCATTGGATATTGTACTTATTACCGCTTCAAGTACTATAAAGAGATGTAAAAACGAAAAAGATACTCTCGGAGGAGTCAGTTTACTCTCCAGAGTATCTTTTCTTAATGAAGCTTCGATTATTTAATGATCACTTTTGATATTTGCGGGGTGTAGATTAACGGATCATTGGTAAGCAGAATCTTTATATATTTCGTACCGACTGGCAAACTCGTCGAATTGAAATTAACCCTGTACCAACTGGTCTCTGTATTTAGAGGAGTATCCTGTGTCACTGTCTGTAATTGATTTACCAAGGAGACTTTTCTTTTCAATGCCACTGCCGCAGTACGCGCTCGATAAGCAAACGAATTTTATCGTCCATCACATTACGAATAACCGTGCTTCCCTTAAATGAAATGGCAAGCGATCCGTCCAACTGCTTCTCATATTGTTCGAATGCCTCCTGAATAGCAGCACGTGTCTCCACATGTACATGGCCTATTGAAGAGAGCGACATCAAGGTATAAGAGACATACTGAAACCGCAAATCTTCATCGCCAGATAGAAACTCTTTATTGACGTCTTCAAACGTAAACCCTTCCCGTGACTTCAGCATCTGAATCAACATCGGGACGCTCTGTTTGTCCGCCAACTTACCGAGTAAATATACGGCTGCGTATCCGCGTACCTGATTGTATTTCAGACTTGTCTGAGGCATAAACGAATCCCGCTCCGCTACCATTTCGCGCAACACAGGCGCTGCCGACTCATCGTTCAGCAGTGCAAGTGCCATCGCGCTATTGCGATATAAATGCATGTCGTTGCGTAAATGAATCCATTGCCGTAACTGCGGTCGCAGCGCATCTCCAAACCTCCAGGCGGACCAGATTGCAATGCCAGGCTTCACACTCGAAAGCGCAGCACGAATGTCCCCCTCATCGTTCATCCAACGAATGGGCGGCTCCTGCTCTGTCCCTGGTGCAACACGCTGCTCAAAGTACACCTTATCTCGTTCAGTCAAGACGTTGGCTGTACGCAACATCTTGGCGAGTTCTATATACGGCACTTCTCGCAGCGGCTTCTGTTTCGTGATCGCCATATAGGCGACATAAGCTGCAGCCTCGCCGCTCTTCTGCATATCCCGTTTCATCCGGACACAGGCGGCCATATCGTGATCCACCGCTAGACAGCGGCCAGCAACTAGCAAGCCATCATAACCTTTCGGAATAAGTGCGCCAAGTGGAATCGGCACGGTAAACTTCAATCCCCACAGACTTGCAGCCACGGTCCAATCCCGTTGCAGCTCGCTTTCGAAAGCAACATCTTTGCTATGGTTATCCAGATTGGAGTATGCCATAAACAGCGGCTCACGCGAGTATTGTTCCTTTAAGAAGCTCTCCAGCGTAACCGTCTCTTCCCCGACAATACATGTTCCTTCGCGTACGCCAAGCTGTGGCGCAATCCGCATATACCGCTCCTCTTCGCTATATCGTGGCAACAAATGCGTAGACAACAGCGCCGACTGCACGATGGCGCGCGACATGCTTTCCGGATCCTCCGGACATACATATCCAGAATCTGTATAGTAGCCACGCATACGACCTTTGTCGATCTTGATCAGCGCATTCGAAAACGGTTGAGCCTGACCATCAAATGAACGGCCTCCCTGTAGTTCGCATCCAGCCAGACGGCATATATCAGCATTGCCTGTGCTGTCAATCACGACACGGCTCTCGATCATATAACGGCCGCGCTCTGGAGAAAAGCATTCGACACCTCGCACCGTTTTATCTGTCGTCCATACGCTTACGACTGTTGTACAGTAGCGAATAACAGCGCCTGCCCGTTCTGCTTCCTGTTCCAGCACGAACTGTTTTCCTTCCGGGTTAACGCCAAACGCTGGCGTATAGACGTCCTTCTCCGTCGCTAACACCTGGGTGTCGAACTCTTCGTACAAGCCTCCGCGCATCCCATAATAATAGCCGAGTACTGCACCGGCTGTGCCTACTCCGCCCATACTCGTATGACGGTCAATGCCAAGTACTCGCAGCCCTTGGCGCGCAGCGGCAATCGCAGCGATCGCGCCCGCCGTGCCGAGTCCCACTACGACTACGTCGTATATCTCATCCGTGTGATGCATGTCGACTCTCCACCGCCTTTCGCGCATACGCATAACCTTGATCAAATGCCGCCAACGGGTTCGCATAAGATGCGGACGGTAACCATTGCCACTGTGCTGTAAGCACATGCGGCCCTTGCGGTACATCGCACGCAAACGTACTCGCTATCGCTGCAATCGTCCATGCAGACCATTGTTCCCCGCGCGCCTGCCAGTAACGATGCAACTCCTGTCTCGCTTGTTGCCAGCTAGTCGCCGGATCAATCTCCCGCTGCATAATAATTTCCGCTAGAAATCTACCTTGGCGGATAGACATCGATGCATCCAGCGGAGCTGGGCATGACGTACGTCCGTTATCGGGATGATGCAGGTAAGCATTCAGCCACTTGCGCGTGGGTACAGCCAATTGTGCTGGCGTCGTCAGCCGTTCCGAAGAGGTATCCAGCACTTGCTCGACCGATAGGGTCCGATAGCCAGCGGCATCATGCAACAATACTTCGTATCCTCCGCCTTCATTCTGGTTGGTAATCTCAATTACCTCCGTTAAGAAAGCGACTTGGATTCCCAATCGTTGAATCCACGAGCAGAGGACTGGATGAAGCCCTGGCAAATGAATAGGTCCATCATCCCCCAGTAGATTTCGCTCCTGCAGCTCTGCATGAAGGGCTTTTCCGACATCCGTCACTAGTTCCTTCCCCATGCTTCCTGGGTGAATCGCCTCAATCCATTCTCCGCCAACTCCCCCCGTTCGCTCAACCAGGATGACATCCCGGTTTGCTTCGCGTGCAGCAATCGCTGCACCGATCCCGGCTAACGTGGCACCACATATAAGCACGTCATGCTTGCTATGTTTCATGCTAGTACCGTCCTTTGTTTTTTAATATCCTATATTTCTAGGTAGGCGCCTTGCTTTTTAAGCTCCTCTTGCAGCTCGGGCACGGAAATGTCGCCTGTCGGCTTGCCGCCCAATGCCGCTAGTGCGGCAGCGACGCCGCCGCCATGTCCGATTGCACCGGCAATCGGCGTCACACGAATGCCCCCCTGCGCCTCAAACGTAGTCGAGATACAGCGGCCTACCGTAACTAGATTGCTAATTTTATCGTTGATCAGAGAACGATAGGGGATACTGTATGTTTCTCCGGATTTCAGATGTGTGATCTCCCGATTCCTTTTCTTGAAATGCTCCTCCTGCTCGCCCTTCGGTGGATGAATGTCAATCGGATAGCCGCCGTGGGCGATCACATCGTCGAAAGTGCGGCATTGTAACAGGTCGTCAAGCGTCAGTGTATATAAACCTTTGATCTGTCTAGAACTGCGAATGCCGACCGATGGACCGGACGACATGACGATGGCGTCTTCAAAGCCGACAATTTTCCGCTTCAGGAATGACTCCAACTCCTTCACATGTCTTCTGCCCACAACCTCGGCTTCGCTCAAGCTCCAAGGGTTGGTGCTGTCATAGCCTAGAATCCGGGAAGTGTTGACGATGACCTCGCCTGGGTTGTTCGTCTCAAAGAATAGCAGATCATCGCGAACGCCCGACAGCTCGCCGTTATCCATCGCTTCCCTCATTGCGCTTACGAATCCACCAATCGACAACCGCTCCGCTCGCAACACTCGCTCCCTATCCTCTTCAGTTGCAAGCCTTGGAAATTCCTCTGGATGAGATCGGATATACGCCTTCACGCGGGCGATATCGACACTGCGCACCTTCATATTCATCGTCATTGGCTGTGTTGCACCGTCCTGCTCCCTACCTTTATTGAACTCTACGCCTGCCCATGCGGACAGATCAGCGTCGCCTGAGGCATCAACAAACACGCGGCCGGTAATTTCGCTCAATCCCGCTTTGTTAACCACTTTAATAGAACGGATTGTTCCACCTTCGACGTTCGCCTCCGCAAGCATCGTATGATACAACAATTGCCCGCCGGCTTCCGTAAACATCAGGTCCAGTTCATATTTCATCCCTTCGGCATCAAATGGCGTAACGGTGTACGTATAACCCGTCGTGTCCTCGACATGACCGGGTGATTTGCCTTTTGCCTTCAGTCTGTCGATCAGTTCACCGGTAAGTCCTTGCACGACTTGTGTGGCCCCCGAATGAAAGGTCATCATCGGTCCTACCCCTGCGGCGGTCAGCATGCCACCCATGAATCCGTATTGCTCAATCAATACCGTCTTCGCACCGCAGCGTGCAGCACCGATCGCCGCCATCGCACCAGCAATTCCGCCGCCGACCACAATCACATCAAAGCTGCTTTCCATTCCCCTACTCCTCCTTCATTGCTTGGCTTAAAGCGGATTCCCGGAAGTCTCGGGAGGTGTGACATAGTCAACGCCAAGATCTAATATTTGACCGCTTCGATCCAATACTTCACGCAGCTCCGGGTACGGTAGTTCCTGCACGGTCCCTCCCCTGAGCACTGTCAGTACAGCCGCCGCTCCCGCCGATTGTCCAAGTACCATAAAAGCCGGCTCCATCCGGATCGACCCATAGGCTGCGTGACTAGCCGATAGGCATACGGGCACTAGTAAGTTTTCGCATTCCTCGCTGCGTGGTACTATCGCCCGATAGCTAATCGCAAACGGCGCCTTCACCGCAGCCATAAATCCGCCTTCGACACATAAGTAGCCTTCTTCATCCAAACAATATTGCGTGTAATGGGAATCCATCGAATACGACCCAAGCCCAATTGGATCATGGTCCAGCGCTTCCCGTTCTACCGTTCGCTCTGTCACGACGCGTTCTCCAAGCATGCGCCTTGCTTCCCTTACGTATAGCTGCGACGGCCAATGTCCGTTGTCGATGAACTCATCCTTTGGAAGCCCCCACGGCCGGTAAAACTCCCGAATTTCCGCAGGCACGCGCGGATGATTCTGCAAGGTCCAGATCAGACCTTTCTGGTAAGTCTGGTGCGCTTTCTCGATTGCCTCACGGGTAGCATAATCTGTCTCCGCATAATGATAGTTCATGCCGATGTAGTCCGTTGAGAATACGCCCGTATTATTGGAATCTGTCTTCCGGCCAGGCATCATCGTCAGCTTGAATAGTTGCTCTCGATAACCGGCTTCAAGCAGCCGAAATAAAATCTCGTAATCTTCCTCATGATAAAGCTCCGGCTTTTCAACTGGAACTAGGTTATCCGGATCATCGGTCAGACACATGCGATAATTGTAGGCCTGCACCTTACGATCCCCTTCGCCGATGCCACCACCCGGATTCTCATTCACACGGGGCAACAGTCCACTTGTGCGGTCTCCCGGCACCCGATAGGGATCAATGGCGGGAGTGATGCGCTTCGGTTGACGAATGCCGTTATTCAACTCACCATATTGGTTGTTGCCTTCCCTTCCCACCGTATACGAAACACCGGCTCCGTCCATCAGGTCACCTTCATAGCTGGCGTCGATAAAAACGCGGCCCCTGATCATTTCACCTGATTCAAGCCTCAACGATACAATCTGCTTGCCTTCCATTTGAACACCGGATTGCCCGTCCAACCTGGCGTTAACTCTGACGCTTACACTGCACTCCGCCAAACACTCCTCGAATACCCGAAGAGCCGCCTTGGGCTCGAAGCGCCACATCAAGCCTTCCAATCCGCTATTTTTGGCCAATCGCTCGTAAAATTCCTTGGCAAATCCGCCAACACCAGCGGGATCCCCTGCGTCGGTTGCACCCAACCCTCCTGTCGTAAGTCCACCAATCCGGATGCTCGGTTCAAGCACAATGGGCTTTAAGCCCATTCGGGCTACTTGTACCGCTGCAGCGATTCCGCCTGCATTGCCCCCATATACAACAACATCGTACATCGTCTTCTCATCCATTTATTCAACTTCCTCCAGTCCGTTTTGAGGTCCTAACAGCTATTTATTGTAGACCATAGACGAACCAATTCGAATGCTCATTCTTTCTATTTCTGATGTTATCGTATGGTTTTTTTAGATAGGAAGAAGTATGACTAGTCTTCTGCTACTCTAATTACTACCTTGGTTCCTTCATGCAGTTTCGACTCGATGTGCACGCCAGATCTCGGTCCGAAATATAGCTCAATTCTCTCCTTGACATTAAACAGCCCGTAGCTAAGCCGCTCCTCCTGTACATCATTTCTCGACAGCATCGCCAGTGTCGTTTCGTCCATCCCGACGCCATTGTCGGTGACCGCCAGCCAATAACCATTCTCGATCAGACAGCCTTCAATCTTAAGATGTCCGCTCCTGCCTTCCAATTGTTGAATGCCGTGGAGCAGTGCATTTTCGATAATTGGTTGAAGACTCAGCTTGGGGATCTTCTTGGCCAGCAGATCGGTTTGAACCGTAATTTCATATTCAAACATCTCATGGAAGCGGTGCTTCTGGATCTCCAAATAGGATTTTGCCAGGTTGATTTCATCCGCTACCGTCACGATGTCTTTTCCTTTACTAAGGGACAACCTGAAATATTGCGCAAGCGAATTCACAATGGTGCTAATCTCATCCGAACCCTTGCGAATGGCCATCCAGTTAATTGTATCCAGCGTATTGTACAGAAAATGAGGATTCACTTGCGCCTGCAGTGCCCGCAGCTGAGCTTCCCGCTCTTTCGCATTGGCGCTGTAGGCTTCCATCGACAGATTTTTGATGGCTCCAATCAGTAGACTGACGTTGCTTTCCAGGCTATTTATCGAACCGGTGTGGCTGGCAATCTGCCCGATGTCCGCATCGATCCCTTCTTTCTTAATCATCACTATCATGTTGCGTATTTTGCGCACCATTGCTTCCGTAATGACGGCAAAAATAAAAATGACTAAAACAATAAAGATAATTAAACAACTAATCACGATAACAAGCGTTGAGATCGTGGCGTACCTCTCGTTGCCTGCTGAGATGTTCGCCAACGGAATTCGTACAGCTACCTTCCAATCCGTTCCTCTTACTGATTTGAAAATCAGATACTCTCCTCTGGGAACGCTTACAATTCCTTCCTCGACTCCGCTTATCAGTTTCCAGCTCTCATCGTCCATGGACTGCCCAATTTTCGCGCTATTAGCATGCGACACAATATGACCTACTTTGTCATATACCGCAATATCGTCTCCTTCGAAACTTACGCTGTCCAGCACGGAAGAGATAAGCTTTTCCGGCATATCGACTGCAAGCCCCCCGATAATATAGGAGAAATCATCCGGATGTTTGATCGTTCGAACAAGTGGAATAACTTGCGCACTCCCAACCGCGTTCAGATAATAAAGTTGCTGCGTCTGGAGCCAGACCGCTGCTCCCTGTTTTTGTTCCACCTGCCCGAACCAATCTTCATTCTTCATAGCTTGCAAACTATAGTAGGTCAGATTCTCAGATGCATACAGCTTGCGATCCTCGACATACAACCTTATTTTTAACACCTCGTTACGTCTCTCCAGCGATTGAATCATATTGTTCAACTGCGTCATATCCTCAATCTGCGCCTGAAACGTGTCCTCCTCCGGCGGTCTGCCCAAGCGTTTGTAAAGCTCGATATTTTTCGCCAAACTATCAGAAGTCTCCTTTACTTTGGACAACCGGTAGGCGATATTCGATTCCACTTGTCGCACGGCCTGCAACATCGAATCGGCCACTTCGTCCTGCATAATGGCAGACGTTTTCTCAAAGTAATGTCGGACAAACAGGAGTGTCGGCACGATGATAATTAGCAGATACACTCCCCATATTTTCTTCTGTTTCATACCAACTAGCAGGGACATCAAGGAATGTTTGTGCCACTGAAGCGCTGCTCTCAACCGTTTCCCCACTTAATTTCCCTCCGGTTCAAACGCTACTTGTAGAGTGCGGAATTCACTGGGACTTAAGCCCGTATGTCGCTTGAACATTTTACTGAAATACCCCGGCTCCGAATAACCAATAGCGTGGCAAATGTCGTATAGACGATTATCGGAATCCTTCAGCAGTTCCATCGCCATCTCCATTCTCACCTTCGTGACATATTCGTTCAACGTATAACCCGTCTCTTGCTTAAAAATCAGACATACATAGGTGGTCGTCAAATGAATTTCATCTGCGATATGGGCAATTGTCAGATTTTCATTGTAGCGCGCTTCAATCAACGCTTTAATTTTTTCGATCACATTGCGAGATTTTTTATATTTTTTATCAAAAATACTTTGAGCCACGCCAGCCATATACTGCTGCACGGCAGATTTCATTTCACTAATCGTCTCCAGATTGGAGATACTTTTCCTGACGATTGCCTCCTGTCCCTCTTGCTGATCCGTCCAAGCATGAATGCCCGCAAGAAAACGGGATGAGCCGGAGACGATGTCATGAAAGATCATACGGCAATATTTGACCGAGACATGACGCGTCCGAGACATCCGATTCGCCAGTTCCTCGAGGAACTGATTAATTCTAGTAATTTCAGCCGACTTTAACATCGCGTCGAACTTATACAACTCTTCCCGAATGGCCATGTAGTCGAAGGAGTCCTCCGAATCCAATTGATCGATCATGATAAGCTTATTTTTGCCCAGAAACAGCTTCTGCAGCAGCGCATCCTCCGCCTGACCGAACGACTGGTGCAGTAACTTCAACTGCCGAACTGGATTGCCTACGCCAATCGATACGCTGATATTCATCATCCTAGTCAGGAAATCGTCCAGCTTCTCCTTCAAGTCAACCAACGTTTCATAGAGCAGTTCTACTTCCGATTCTGTCCGAAATCTAAGAATGGCGGCAAATATACCTTTCCGGCACTCGAACACATAACCATTGATTACCCGATCGATGGTTTCCTGACAAATATTTTGGATGGAGAACGAGATCAACTCGATGTCCTTCTGCACCATATGCTCAACTAGCAACTGCCGGTCATCGATCGCGATAACACAAACGACATACTCCCCTTCGAGGGGCAAATTCAACTCCAAAAAGTCGATTTGTCTTTGCAGCTCAACGGCATTATGATCCCGCTCCGTAATTAAACGCAGCAGAAACTTTTCCTTCAGCAACGGTACGCTTTGCTGGAGCTTCGCCGTCATTTCATTCATCAACTCGCGCTGCTGCCTTTCTGAATCGGCAAGCTTAGCAATTTTACTGAATACGGCGCCAAGCTCCTTGCGGTCGATTGGTTTTAGAATATAATCAATCGCATCCATCTTCATCGCTGACTTCAAATAATCCACATCGTCGTACCCGCTAATGAACACGATCTTGACGTTTGCATTCGCCTGTCGCAGCCGTTTCGCCAACCCTATGCCATCCAATTTCGGCATTTTAATATCCGTAATAACAATATCAGGACGAAGTCTCTCGTAGAGTTCATAACCGCTCTCACCGTCCGCAGCTTCGCCAACAACCTCAATACCGTAGCTGAACCAATCCATATAATCACGCAAGCCCGTCCGGGTCGACATCTCATCATCCACAATAATCATTCGTTGCATGTCAATTTCACTCCCCGTAATTATGGAATATACCAAGCAAGCCCGGCCAAAAAGCCAGGTATGCTTGGTATTAATTTCCTTGCCGTTTTACTTATTTTTCGCGTACCACGCATTCATCGCGTCCGCCAGCACTACGCCGCCTTGCTTGTCATACTCAGCTAGAAACGTCTCATACAGCTTTTTCAAATCGCCTTTTTCTACAACAGCTTTAATCAGAAAATCCTTCTCCATGTTGCTTAAAGACACTTGATATTGCTGCGATTCTTTCAAACTTGTCGCGTAACCCGTATAGTCGATATGAAACCAGTCCTTTTTCAAATCCGCATTCATCTTCTCAAATGCAACCGCCATCTCCGGTGTTTTTCTAGCCCGTGCCATCCACAGTTTATATTCCTCGCCAGCCTTCGGTGCTCCAGTGAATTGTTTCGAGTTTTTCAATTCATCGAATGCTGGAAGAATCGGGAAGTATTTACCGTCCTTAATCTCAAAATGCTTTCCTTTCTCTCCCAAGTAGGTCGACAGGAAGATTCCCGGTTCAGCGCGAAGATTCATATATTTCATGGCATGTTCAGGGTTTTTCGCTGTCTTCGGAATAACTTCGTAAACCGACGCCTGCATTCTTTGAGACACAAACGGCTTACCGTTCTTACCAACCAATGGTGTAATAATATCCAAGTTTGCCTTTGCGTTGTTCTCCTTTAATGCTGGTAATATCGTCGGAATGTCCCAGAAGTAAGTCGGTGAAAACATCGCAGCCTGGCCTGAATTAAATTTCTGCAACGTTGTGGCAGCTTTGTTGATTGGGAAGTCTTTGTCGAGTAAACCTTCTTGATATATTTTATTCATAAATGTCACGTACTCAAAATATTGCGGTGTCTTTACGCGCGCAGTTAACTTGCCCCCTGTCTCGTACCAAGGAGTTGCCCCGAGTCCAAACGCGCTTCCAATAGTTGCGTTAAACCCGTCCGATCCGCTCGCTGTTAGTGGAATGATTCCCTTGGACTCCTTAATGGCCTTCAGCGTATTGTAGAACTCGTCAACCGTTTTTGGTGTCTGCAGTTTCAAATCATCACGGATGTCCGTTCTTATGCCTATTCCACCTTGAATCAGGCCATAGGGATCGTTAATGTCGCCACCGCCTTCAAGCGGCACGCCGTATTTCTTGCCATTCGATATAGCTGAACTCCATCCTTGTTGTGAAACCGCATTCATAATATGCTTGCCATCTGCAGCTAACAGACTATCCAGCTCTCGTAATGAGCCATTGCCGAGAAGCTCAGTGAACTGCTGATTGCTTACTTTAATAATATCGTACTCTTCTCCTGAAGCAAGCTCCAACATCAACTTCTGATTCGCATTATCTTTAGGTAACGTAAAGTATTCTACCTTGTAGCCCGTTTCTTTCTCCATGCGTAATGCCGCAGGGTCTGTGTTTGGATCAAACGACTGGAAGGGAATTAGAACTTTCAACACTGGTTTTTTCTCTTCCGCCTTCGGGGCAACGGTTGAGCTTGCTGCTGGTGCATTTGTTCCGTTCGAACTGCATCCCGCCAATAATGACCCCGTCAATGCTGCTACTGTCAATAGAACGACCCCATACTTTTCTTTGCGCAAAGTAGACACCTCTTCTTTTTTATTTTCTTCTGATCCTATTTACATTATCGTGAACCTTGTTTCTTTTGGGAAGATGATGAACTTATGGTTTCTAGTTCAAATCTATATCCTTTTATCTCTTAACCTTTGACTGAACCAATCGTAATTCCTTTCACAAAATATTTTTGCAGAAAAGGATAGAGGCATAATATAGGCAGTGTTGACAAAATGATCGTCGTTGCGCGAATAGACTCCGGATCGATATTCATCATACGTTCAACATCGATTTCGCCCCCCGAATCCGGCGTCGATTGGCTGATCAGTTCGTACAGATAAAGCTGTAACGGCTTCAGATGCGGCTTGGTAATATACAGCACACCTGAGAAGTAACTATTCCAATAGCTAACTGCAAAAAACAATCCAACCGCAGCCAACACGGGCATCGCCATTGGCAGCACAATGCGGAACAACACCGTGAAATTGCTGGCTCCGTCTATTCGCGCAGATTCCTCCACACTTTCCGGTAACCCCTCGAAGAAGGTTTTGACCAACAAAATATTAAATACGGACATAAGACCAGGTACAATAAGCGCCCACAATGTGTTGATCATCCCTAACGTTTTGTACAACAAATAATTGGGAACCATACCGCCACTGAATAACATGATGAATACAAAACAGAGCAGAAAAAACTTTCTACCTTTCAGCTTTGGCTTCGACAGCGGGTAAGCAATCATGACGGTCAGAGTAAGTGCCAACATCGTTCCCACCACTGTGATGACAAGAGAGTTGCGAAACGAATTCAAAAACTGAGGATCGCTCATTACGTATACATACGTCTTAAACTGCAAATTGACCGGCCAAAAAATAACTTTACCCAAATTGATTGCGACTTGACTGCTCATCGATTTCGCTACCACATGAAGGAATGGAAGCAATGTTAAGAGCCCTAATAGAAATAACACTATTATATTAATACCATTAAATATTTTTTCACCAATACTCGTTTTAATCATTGGCAGACACCCCCTTTACCATATACTTTTTTTCAACCATTTTCTTGCCAGCCCGTTAGCCGATACGATGAGTATAAAAGCGACAACCGAATTAAATAAGCCCACTGCCGTTCCGAGGCTGAAATCCATTCGCCCTAATCCTATACGGTAGACATAGGTGCCAATAATATCCGCAACATCATACACGGTTGGATTATACATAATAAAAATTTGCTCAAAGCCAGCTTCCAGAATATGTCCAACCTTCAAGATGAGCAGAAGCAGAATCGTCGGCGCAATGCCTGGGAGCGTAACATAATAGATTTTCTGGAATTTACTAGCTCCGTCGACAGTAGCAGCTTCGTATTGTTCCTGATCAATAGCCGATATGGCGGCCAAATATACAATCGAGCTCCAACCGATGTCCTTCCAACCGTCTGTTACTACCAATACGGAGCGGAACACGGATTTATCCATTAGAAAGCTGATTGTATGACCAGTGAGAAGATCAAGAAACTGGTTGACGATACCATTGGTGCCGAGCAAGGTGACGAAGATACCGCTTACAACTGCCCATGAAAGAAAATGTGGTAAATAGATCACGGTCTGTAATACTTTTTTGTAAACCGCAATGCGAAGTTCATTCAACATAACAGCGAGAATAATCGGAAGCGGAAACAAAAAAACCAACTTGTAGAAACTAATAATGAGTGTATTTCCCAACACATGTCTGAAATCAGCTCGCCCAAATAGGTTGTCAAAATGCTCGAACCCTACCCATTCACTCTTGATTAAAGAAGTAAACGGGTTACTGCCAGCAAACATGTCAAAGTCTTTAAACGCCAATACAATTCCATACATAGGTAAATAATTGAACACAAGAATAAACAACAATCCGGGAATAAGCAGCAGATACATATCGTAGTTGCTCTTTAAATACGATAGCAGCTCATTGCTCTGCCGAGTTCTGGCGCTGATTGCTCCTAGCTTCTTGGGTTGGGCTAGCTTGTTCATAAAAACCTCCTGTAGTTACTGATAAATGATGGACTGATATGTCTTTTTTTAAAATTATACTGACCTCAACCTTCTTCTGGTAGCCATAACCTTCTGATTCCTAGCTCAAATGTATAGAAATTATTTATATAAGGTTTCCCGTAAAAACAAATAGCCTGCCCAGCAGTCTTTATCAGACATACGGGGCAGACCATGAAGTTAACGATGTTTTAGTTGCATAACAATATATCCGTATAATAGTAGCACGGTCCTGATTGCTCTGTTTTATGAATGGCAACTGGTAATACGTATACCAATAGAGGTGCGTTCTCTCTATGTGCAACAATTTCAAGCTCATGGCTTCCGGCAGGTAAGGTTATTTCTATCCGCTGGCTCTCCGGAGCTCTGTGATATGCCGGCATAAATTCTTCTATCTTACTACAATGAATGACGGTGTTACCGTTAAGCTTTGCAGAAACGAGCCCATTGGAAGCCACGATGAGCTTGACCTTACGCTCTGATGGATTACAAAGCAATGTTTGAGCACGATATACGCCGTTATTCTCCGTATTCAAGATCGTTTCCCATTCAATACGATTTCCTTGGCATATCGCATGGACGCCTTTTTCGTCATTAGGGCCCCATATTGTCCATTCTGTAGCAGAAACTAAGTGTATCGGTTCCTTCCACTGAGACCAAATAGAATTGTCATGTATTCTTGTAACCACTGCTGCCAGTTCGTAAGTAGAAGTGGCCATGCTAGTGGAACATACATCAAAGGTAAAACTGGAGGAATTACCTGCTGTGATTCTAAACGATTGTTCTTTCGTACCCTCCCAGCCATTAGGTAGTTCTAGGGCTAAGTTTCCTTGCCACGCTTCTGTCGAACGGTTGGTGATCGTTAGGTTAAGTTGCTTACGCTGATTCCGACCTATGGAAGGCCCGTTCTCGCCATAATCTACTTCTAGGACAAGACTGACTGCTTCAATTGAATGGTTCGGCAGCAATCTGCGATCTAGTAACACATTCCTGTTCACTAATTCGTTAAGGGAATCGTTCAAATTCATTCCTAATGCCTTATCTCCGAAATCAGTAGGATGCCCTGGAAGTACAACGATATTCGTATCCCAGACGGCCAGAACCTGCTTCCCTATACGAATCGTTCGGTTCGTCAACTCGTCCAGATTAGTTGGAGCTGGAAATCCTTTGATAGGTGGGCTAACAACGACACGATCACCTACAGGCTTCACCCATTTCTCAGGTAATCCTTCTGGTCCGACGATCATACCGAGTATTGCACCAAGGGTAGCCGCCGTACAATCCGTATCGTATCCACAATTAACTGCTTTTAAGATTGCATCTTCAAAGTTGCTCCCATATAACCAACCCAAGATCGTAAATGCGATGTTCTGAGGGGCATCGGTGAAGTTATCGTGACCATGATGTTCCAAGATCAGTTCGCGCGCTTCCAACCAATCTTTCCCTTCACGATGCCATTTTAGTAGATCAACCAATGCTTTCGCAGTTCGGCAAGACGGAGGGATATAGGACATACCGATGGCAATCAGTTTGTCTCTGTCTTTCTCCATGAAGATTGCGCTTTCAATCGCAGCGAAAAACATCTCACCGTAGACCCCTTCTCCTCCCGCATGATCTACAACAGCATCTTGGTAGGCAAAATGAGCAGCAACGTGAGGAGCACCTGGCGAGACCATCCCCCAGATTTCAGATCGAATAGGAGACCCCATGCAATCGATAAATGGGTTGTTGAACACTCCGGCAACAGGTGGCACGAGACCTCTTCTCAAATTCGTTAGTGCATACCCATACTCGTCGAAAGGAAAGAAAATGTGCTCTACCCATTCTTGACCTAGTTCCTTACAGGTGAGCTTCGGTCCGTATTGCTCAAGTGCATGTAGCCATACGAGTTGTAAATCCAAATCATCGTTCTCAAGTGGACCATCTGGAAGTACAGGATAGAAATCTAGCTGTAATAGCTCTTTTTTTCCTTCTACTGGAGCTCCTAATGTACCTCCAATATTTTTACCCAGCCAACCCCCATACACGGTTCTATAATAATCATTTTCGTTTAAGATACTGATGCTCATAGGTTTGTCTCCTCCAATTTGCTATAATGACGGTAAACTGCTCGATCGGAATTCAACGTAATTATAATATCGTGTGCAAGCCGATACCATGGAGGATATTGATATGTCGCAGAGAAAAAAAGAGGCAGTTGACATGTATTATTCGTTATCAAGGCTCTCCGCACTTGATGTGAAATGGGCTGATTTATTCGATGCGAATTCAGCATCCTTCCAAAGAACGCATGAAAATCCATTTTATCAGCTCATTGTTGCCGTTGAAGGACCGATTAGGATTGAGGCAAATCATCAACGGTACACCTTGCAATCAGGAGAATCGCTTCTTCTACTCCCTTGGGAAAAACATACGGGATGGGACCGAGGAGAGCGACAGGGTTTGTTTTTTTGGACGCAATTCTCATCGGATCCTGAGCTCAGCCCATTTAACAATACTAGCGTACCTGACCTTAATATTGTCCATAGGGAAAAAACGGAGTTGCGGACAACTGCTAACAGTCATGAGGATCTTCTTGTTATTCCTAAGCTCCATTTATCTAAACGCAGGTTTCATTTGCTTGAGCTATTTGAGAAACTTGTTAGCGAATCGAATTCGCCAAAAGGCTATTTTCGTTTTCACCAAACTCTGTTACTCGGGGAAATCCTACGCTCAATCGCCAATGACTTCCTAGAGCAAAGCCACCATGACACCACCTTTCCAGTGTCCTATATTACTTATCGCAAACTAGTTAACCAATTGAATAATTACTTTGATAAAGATATAAATAGAGGAAATTTAGAAACGAGCTTGGACCGAAAATATGAGTATTTATGCCAAGTATTCAAGAAGTATTCCGGAACCACAATTGTCCATTATGTACATCAATTACAAGTGCAAAGAGCCAAGCATTTGCTGCTTAGCTCTGACAAGACGATCGGAGAAATTGGGGAAGAAGTAGGGATTCAAGACAGTTTTTATTTCAGTCGGATATTCAAAAAGTTTGAGGGGATATCTCCGCAGCATTTCCGAAATCAGTCGCAGCTACCCAACACTTAAAACTTCTTCATTATATTCATCTGCAGGGGTTTAGCGTTCTTGCGTAACCCTATCCGTCAGACTCTGTTTTTCGAAAATGAATCCAATGTAATCACAGTCTGCCCGGATACAGGCGAACAGCAAGCCTCACTTGTTGATTCAACTGGGGCACAGCAGAGTGATATGTCACGTGATTCACCAGCACTTTCAAATACCGAGTCTTCTTTCGTATAAAATATTTCCCACGCATTTCCGTCTGGGTCATAAACCCAGACTTTATCCTGAACGGCATAGCAGCAGGTCGTGTTCATCTCATCAATTAAAAGGAGCCCAGCATGGCGGAGACGCTCACCAATTGCCAGCACCTCTCCGGTGTCATTCACCTGGAACCCCATATGATTAAGCACGCCATTTTTCTCGAATGGACGAACGTTTATTGAAAAGTGAAGTGCTGGGTCTACAAGCTCGAATTTAGCGTAATTGTCTTTCACCTTGGTTGGCTCTTCTCCAAAAAAGGCTTTATAAAAATCGAGTGATTTTTCGAGGTTGCTACAGTTTACCGCTACGTGCATTCTTTTTATCAAATTCATTTACCTTCTTTCACAAACCGCTCCATGCGGTTTTTAATGGAATCTCTGACCTCTCGAAATGTAGCCATGATTTCATCTTCTGTACCGTTTGCTTTTGCTGGATCATCAAATCCCCAGTGCCATCGCTCCGCTTTATCATTGTGTACGACCGGACAATTATCGTTAGCATGACCGCAAAGTGTGATGATGTAATCTGCTTGCTGTAAGATCTCTGGATCGATTACATCAGAAGTGTGATGGGAAATGTCGACACCAGCCTCTTTCATTACAGTCACAGCGCGGGGGTTAAGCCCGTGTGCTTCCAAGCCAGCACTTTTGACATCATATTTATCACTACCTAATGCTTTTAAAAATCCATCTGCCATTTGGCTTCTGCAAGAATTTCCTGTACAAAGAAAGTACACAAGTTTCTTATCCATTTTCTGTATCTCCTTCTTCATGTAAAAGTTTGTATGTTAGTGATGCTACTATAGCTCCAAGGACTGTTGCCACTACATATAACCATAAATGCTGCGTGACACCGGAAACGATTGCTGGTCCAAACGACCGTGCTGGGTTCATTGAGGCACCGCTTATAGGACCTGCGAACATTGCCATGAGTCCAACTGTACCGCCGATTGCAATCCCGGCAAAGCTTTTAACGGCTTTACCGTGTACAGCAGATCCTAAAATGACCATCATTAGGACAAACGTTAAAATAAACTCAAGAAAAAATGATTGACTCTCGGTTGAAAGCGGAAGCGTGGCTCCTAAATTCGCAACATTCCCAAATAGCAAAAGCAGGGTGTAACTGGCCGCAGCCGCTGCAGCAAACTGTATGACGATATAGTATAGGCCGTCTCTTAGAGTCATATCGCCCCTCACGCAAAAACCGATGGTAACCGCGGGATTAAAATGAGCACCGGAAATATGCCCGAACGAATAGATAAGAGCCATAACAACAAGTCCGAAGGTGAGGGCGACCCCCACATGCGTGATACTCTTGGTGATGTCGTCAATTACCATCGCTCCTGGGCCAGCAAAGACCAAAAAATAAGTGCCAATAAATTCAGCAATTAACCTCTTCTTCATTGTTTCTCCCTGAGTATTAATCAAATAAAATTGATTTATAAACCAAAAAAAAAAAAAAAAATTTAGCAACAATCACTGCCGTCATTCCGAGCAGGTTTAAAAATACAACACAATTGCTCAGAAAGGATTCGACTTACTTCAGTTTGATTGATTTCGTAGTAACTCCAAGTACCGCGTGTCTCCTTTGTAATCATCCCCGCATCCAACAAAATTTTCAAATGATAAGATAGTTTAGATTGAGGCATATCTACAATTTCAGTAAGATCACACACACAGGTGTTACCACGCTGAGTAAGTTCATACATGATTTGTAATCGCTTCTCATCGGCAAGAGCTTTGAATTTTGATTCATACTCTTTTAAGGATAGAATTGGCTCATTCACTGATGTAATCGGTATTTCTTTAATCATTGTCTACACCTTCTTTAGCATTAATAGTACGATTAATCAATTTTTTTTGATTTAATTTCATAATATCAATTTACCATCTTTTTCATAAGAGGTCAATCACTTAATCAAAAAATATTGATTTACCCTGAGCCCACGTGTGGTTCTGTTCAACCTGTGCACAAATGCCCATTCCCTAGCATATGGTGAAAACAATGTATGATCCGATCACTCGGAGGAGTAACGTCCGAACTTTAATTTCAAAGGAGATAATCATATGTGGAATAGCTTCCCATCATATCCCGATAACAGACGAGGGATTTCAAACATTTTACAATGTATGAATAAATGGGTGACCATTCAGTTAGATGATGGGACCAATTTGCAAGTAAACGTAACCTCTGCCGATTTCAACTATGCAAGAGGATTTTTAACCCGCCAATCCTATCATTCATTCGTTTGCAACGGGACTACCATTCAAAATTCACTACAGGCAGAGGCTTGCAAGGGTCAATGGGGCCAGCTTGTTCTTCCCAATCATATTTCACTCTCGTTTTATTTGACTCATTATAATGATCAAATGATCGGGGGTAGCTTCCAATCGACTCAGCTTCTCGGACTATCCAACCGTGTCATTTCAGTTCAATGTTGAATAAACGTATAATCCCCTTCGCCAAGTGTTAAATGTCCTTCTTTAAATAATAATGAGTATGTCCACCAACATTTTCTAAAGTTCCAAACACTTCAAAACCTTGTTTTTTGTAAAAATCTAATGCCTGAAAACTCAAAGTATCTAACTTGATAAAATCACACGAGTTTGCTTCAGCCAATTTTTCAGCTTCTGCTAGTAGTTTCTTTCCATAACCTAATTTTCGCAATTCATCTTCTACAAAAAGATACTTTATCTCGAGAAAATTCATAAATATTTCCCCAATAAGCCCACCATAAGTTTTATTGTCAGCACTTTTTAAAAACAGATTAACTACTTGGTACTTGCCCTTCAAGTCATCAGGGAAATGCCTCATATTAAATTCAATCAATCTGTTTACTATATAGGACTTGTCATCATTATTCGGTTCATTTGATATATAGATTTCCATAAGATTCACTCCTGTTCACGAGATTAAGATATCATACATTAATTTAACAGGCTGCCCAGTATTAATCCAGGCAGCCCACCTAATTATTTTACTTTACACTACTCAATCAGCAAACCGAATTGATATTCCCCGAACGAAGCTTCTTCCATGTCGGTTTCGTTTGCATATCTAACACGGGATAGTAACACATTTTCCTTCAAAACATGCTCAAAACGCATTAACGCTGCTTTCAGCTTCTCTTCCACATCGAGAACGAGATTAACATGTTTTTCGATAGGGAGTCCTAGCTTTTTACGATAGTCTTGAACGGTACGGATGACTTCTCTTACGATACCTTCCTGTTCCAGTTCTTCGGTCATTGTCGTATTTAACGCGACTGTCATTTGGTAACCGGTTGCTGATGCAAAGCCATCATTCGCTAGTTTTTCCACAAGCAAATCTTCAAGCTGGATATGCAGCTTTTCACCATCGATCGTAACATCCAGGTGGCCATTGTCCAAGGCCTCTTTTGTTTGTTCAGCGGAAAGCTGCTTCAAATGATTTTGGACAGGCGCAACGAATTTACCGTACTTTTTACCTGCAGACTTCAAATTTAATTTGAAATTGTAGTGTACGAAGCCCACATCACTTTGTACAACTCGGATTTCTTTGACGTTGATCTCATCTTTAATGATATCTTCGAATTGACTCAAATTACCGTCACCATCAAATGAGATGAGCAACTCGGACAGTGGCATCCGGGTCTTGATTCCTGTTTCATTCCGGATATTGCGAGCCAATTCTACGATTCGTCGCACAGCTTCCATATCATTTTCAAGTGATACATCACGTACAGTCTCGTTCATTGTTGGATAATCGGTGAGATGAACACTTTCCATCCCTCCCAAATTAGCATACAAATCATCTGCGATGAGCGGTGCATACGGTGCTATCATTCGTGCAAGCGACACTAGAACGTCACTTAACGTTTGGTACGCTGCTAATTTATCAGCAGTTAATCCACTCCCCCAAAAACGATCCCGCGAACGCCTTATATACCAGTTGCTTAGTTCATCTACAAAAGACTCCATTTGCTTCGCTGGATTTAAGAAATCGTAGACCTCCAACCCTTTTACAACATGCTGCAAGGTGCTATTCAATCTCGACAGTATCCAACGGTCCAATACATGCGTACTAACCTGCCGCGGATGCTCTTCGGGTTTATATCCATCAATCGTCGCATACAACGCATAGAAAGCATGTGTGTTATTGATCGTATCGATGACCTTGGATTTTGCTTCAGCCACGATTTGTTTGGAGAAACGTTTGCTATTCCATGGTGCGCTATCAGATAACAATGCCCACCGGAAGGCATCAGCGCCATATTCGTTAATGATTTCCCAAGGATCAATACCATTGCCCTTGCTTTTGGACATTTTTTGACCATTTACATCGAGGACATGACCTGTTGATAAAACAGCCTTATAGGGAGCTTTCCCATTATATAGGGTGGAGACGGCCAGTAAGCTGAAAAACCAACCCCTCGTTTGATCGATCCCCTCACAGATCATATCAGCAGGATACTGTTCCTGGAATTGCTCTGTGTGTTCAAAAGGCTGATGATACTGGGCAAATGGCATGGACCCGCTATCGAACCAGACGTCAATCACCTCTGAAGTTCTTTCCATAACACCACCACATGAGCACCGTAGCTTTACTTTATCCACATAGGGTTTATGCAACTCAAGACTTTCCTCGATTGGATCGATTGACCGCTCACGAAGATCCTTATGGCTGTCTGGTGCATATTCCACTGAACAGTCTTGGCATACCCATACATTGAGAGGAGTCCCCCAATAGCGATTCCGACTGATATTCCAATCAACGAGATCTTCCAGAAATTTACCAAATCGACCTTCACGAAGATGCGAAGGATACCAGGTGACTTTACTATTGTTCTCGATCAACTGTTCTTTGATGGCGGTCGTTTTGATGAACCAACTCTCCGTCGCGTAATAGAGAAGCGGTGATTTACAGCGCCAGCAGAATGGATAGCTATGCTCATAACGTTCTTTCGAAAACAATAAATGACGCTCAGACAAGTTTTTAACAATATCGATGTCGCACTCTTTCACAAACCGTCCTGCAAAATCAGTGATCTGATCGGTATAACGACCGGCTGCGTTTACGACATTCACGAAATCCAATTCGTGCTGGCGAACAGTACGATAGTCATCTTCTCCATGAGCTGGAGCAATATGCACGATGCCAGTACCGCTGGTGTCGCTAACATAGTCTGCATCTACAACGATATGTCCTTTATTGACACTTAAATAGCTAAATGGAGCAACATAGCTAGTGCCTACAAATTCAGAACCTTTATGCGTGGAAAGGATTTCATAGTTCTCTTTCATGACCTTTTCAACTAGATTGCTGGCTACAATATAAACTTCACTGTTCTGTTTTACTTTGACGTAATTCAGATCTTTATTGACAGCCAAAGCAACGTTCGCAGGCAGCGTCCACGGGGTTGTCGTCCATGCCAGAAAATGTTCCTGACCATTGCTACTTGTGAATTTCACGGTGGCACTCAGATCTTTAACATCTTCATAACCTTGCGCAACTTCGTGAGAGCTAAGCGTTGTCTGGCAATCAGGACAATACGGGCTGACGCGATGCCCTTTATACAGCAGCCCTTTTCGATGAATGGTGGATAAAATATGCCATACACTCTCGATATAATCATTGGTCAGTGTAACATACGGGTTCTCCATATCCGTCCAGTAGCCGATCGCTTCGGTCATTTCACGCCACTGTTTCTCATATTCAAAAACACTACTTTTGCACTTCTCCACAAATTCGGCGACTCCGTACGTCTCGATTTCCTGTTTCCCGGAGATACCTAATCTTTTTTCCACACCTAGCTCGACAGGAAGACCGTGTGTATCCCAACCCGCTTTACGAACGACGCGGTAACCAGACATCGTTTTGTAACGGCCGATAAAGTCTTTGATGACACGACCAAGCACATGCCCAATATGAGGCTCCCCATTCGCAGTTGGTGGACCTTCGTAGAAGACAAAATTCGGTTTATTCTCCCGGTTTTCAATCGATTTGCGAAATGTATCGTTTTGTTTCCACTGATCAAGAACACGAAGCTCACGGGTCCTTGCCATCTCTTTCACATCCACTTTTCTCATACTTCTCATCCTCTCTCTAGTTACAACTTGAAGTTCATTCATTGATGGGACCGTGGAAAAACGCAAAAAAATCCCGCCCCATAAGGGACGAGATTTCATCTCGCGATACCACCCTAGTTCCGTAATGATCATGAAACCATGATCTTACGACACCTCTCACTACGTACCATCATACGCGTCCATTGTAACGGCTGGATCCCGGGTCAGCTTACTGAACAACTTCAGCTTTCCTTCTCGGAGAGGATTTTCGGCTAAGTCTTGAACGTTGGCTTTCAGCATGTGCCAACTCTCTGTGGAACAAGGGGATTAGCTTACTCTTTCTCGTCAATGAATTTTATTCGAACATTCAGTTAATTCATTCTTGCATCAAAATTAATAAATGTCAACATCAGTTAGCCTTACTAAAATACGAATCCACCAACAAATGCTCCGAATCATGCTTGCTACTAAGCGGCGTATAATACAGATAAACCTGAGTTACAGGCCCTTTGTTGAAATGAACGGTCCCCTGCCAAGCAGTCCTAAACCGACTTTCTGAATCAGGAGGTTGGTTCGTTTCATATGGGTAGGATTGACTTGTATTTTCGATCGGGTAAACATTCCCGTTTTGATCTTTTACGATATAGTTATGATAGCCTGCACTTTCTGAGGGCCAATACCGAACTATGAACGATTTGAAATCTTGGTTAGCCACATTAAATACTAACTTCTGATTTTCTTGCAACCCTTTTCCTGGATTATCTGACCTAAGCCAAAACATTTTATCATAATAGTTGTAAACCACCAGAGGGTTCTCTACTTTGACTAGAAAGTTAAGAATGGAATTAGGAACACTTGATGTTGGCAGCTTCGAGAATTCCGTGTCACTACTGGAAGGTTCATTCGATTTCGGTGGAACAGCTGGTGTAGGTTGCGCGTTTGGATTGGTACCAGGTTGGTATGAGGAAGAATCTTTATATGGTATACCGGCGGTGGAAGAAGTACGCTTAGTATCGATGACAATCGTATTTGTTTCGGATTCCCAGTCGATACTCATTCCAGTTGCATTTGCCAGAGCCCTTACTGGGAGATAGGAGGATCCGTCATAAATAATAGGAGCTAAAACTTTCCCATCAGGATCTTTAGGTACCCATGCAGCTTTGTCTACACTAAATTTGATATCCCGGTTAATATAGGCCTGAATGCTCTCAATCGAAGCTCCTGCATAGATACCAGTGGCGAAGGTAAGCATGGCACCTCCAATAATCGCCATAGAAACAATCATTTTTTTCACTTTGTTACCCCCTATTTACTTACATAATATTCCACGAGAAATATTCGACATGATTCGCGATAATCCTTGTGGTTCACGCGATACTTGTACTATGGCACAGTTGTGCTTGCTCCTGCCGCGAACCCTAGCGCTTGTCATTTGATTAGTCTTGTTTGTATTTCTCTTTCATCATACTCGAGCCGATTCCCCCGACAACCATGAGTATCAGTGAACCGAAGTTCCAGAAGAATGACCCTCCATACAAGGTAATCTCCAGTGTTGTTACTTTATTAAGAAAGAGGACAACGAGTTTGAGTACTAACAACACAAGGCCAATTACAACGAAAACATCAAATAGAAACTTTATTTTCGGATAAGCCAATTGCTTGCTTTCTTTGATCACCTTTTTTGTCAACTCCTCGTCACTCCTTAGTAACTCATCGATAGTTAACCCAAACAGATCGCTAATTTTAATAATGATTTCAATGCTTGGGTAGTTTTGACCATTCTCCCATTTCGAAACCGACTGCGCAACCCCACGTTGCGAACGATTATATTAACATTTTCAATTGAGATAATTAAAAAAGGCTAACCAGATATTTGCTGATTAACCATCATAAATTATTGTATCATGATCGTTAAAACCTTCCTCATCTTCCGTAAATGATGCTTGACATAATGACAACGATCCTTTACATTTTGTAATATATAAGTTGCATTTTTGAACTCCATTTCCATGCTATATAGAGAGGCGGCTGTCTCGTGAAGAACCGCGTAAAAGAATTGCGTGCCCGCTTCGATTGGACGCAGGAGGATTTAGCCAAACGAACCGGCATCACCCGCCAGACGGTCGGAATGATCGAGAAGAGCGATTACTCGCCTTCCACCTTGCTGGCCTTGAAAATAGCTCGAGTGTTCAAGGTGTCGGTTGAAGATGTGTTCTACCTGGAAGCACATGAGGAGCCTGAAGGAGGGATCATGGAATGAAGCTGGAACGATTGCTCCGTTCTCCGCTATTAGGCGCGGTTATTTTTCTTCTCGTCGGTGTCGCTATGCTGGTCCTTCATTACCGGGAAGTTTCACCGGAGTGGCTGCGTTATACGATGACCACCTGTACTGTCAGTTTGGTTGTAATTTGGACGGCACTGGTTCTCTTTCATAACAATCGTTACCCAAAGCGCCGCATTCGACTCGCGACTTTCATCCCGCCGGAGTTTCGCGAGGAAGATGAAGGCCAGCAATGGATCAATTACAAGGTTACCCGGCGGGTGTATATGCTGTACTACACGGCAATTCCACTGCTGATCGGGCTGATCGTGTTGATACCAGACGGCAAGGCTGCGGCGATTGGGGGATTAAGTCTTTTAGGAGCTCTTCAGCAGATTTTGTATTGGAAAGGGCTACGAGATTGGGAGCGTAGTTGACCCATTGTTGCCAACTAGATAGGAGGAGGAAGTAAATGAATATTGAGGAGTATTTACAAGAATGGTCTTACTTGGCCGTATTCGTCTTATCAGCCTTGCCTTGGGTCGAATCGTCCGCGATTGTGGTAGTGGCCATTGCATTTGGGTTGAACTCAGTACTCTCCACGATTCTGGCATTTGCCGGTAACTGGATGACCGTTCTGCTCGTCGTGTTCTTGTTCGACCGCTGGCAGCGATGGAAAGAACGGAAGCGTGCCGCCAGTGGAGAGGATCATGTTACGTCTCAGGATAGCAAAAAAAGCAAACGCGCCAATAGTCTTTTCGTCAAATACGGGCTGCCCGGTCTGTCCATTATTGGCCCCCTCCTCATCGGGACGGAGGTCGCCGCCGCCTTCGGCATGCTTTTTAAAGCCCCGCGCCGCAGAGTTCTGATCTGGATGACCGTCAGCCTGGCTTTCTGGACGGTGTTATTCGCGGTCGGCGCGCATTTTGGACTTACTTTTATGACCTAATAAATTCAGAAAAGGCAGCCCATCATTATGCAGGCTGCCGCTTCTTTGTATTTATTTAACGTTACCTGGGTTGTTGCTTTTTAATGTTCTAATAATGAAGGATGAAAAATCATTCGGCTTACGACCTAATATCCAAGTTAAAACATTAGAATTACCGATAGATCCATGTTCATTGTAATGTTGAAACATCTTTAATGTTGTATTTATTTGATAGTCTCCTGATCCACGCTTTTTTAATTGTGCTGCGAACATTTCGTCTTGAGGCGTTTCAACTTTGATTTCATGGCCAAAATGCTGTTCCATTGTTGCTGTCATATCAGACAATGATAAATTTTGAGGCCCAGAAAGTTCATATGAAGCCCATGTATGTCCCGGATGAGTAAGAATGATTGCAGCTGCCTCGGCTAAGTCTTCTAAGTCAATCATGCATATGCGAGTTTCTTGAGTCGTAAAATACTTTTGTTGAAAGATACCTTTTTCACTAAGTATCTTCCAAGACTCGAGTATATTCTGCATAAATACACCTGGCTGAATAATCGTATATGGGATATCTGAATTCACTAGGAGCTCTTCCACCATGAGTTTTTTCTGATGATGCGGCATTTCTTGAATGACGGGATGTATGACGGAATGGAACACAAAATGTTCAACTTCAGCCAAGCGAGCTGCTTGTATGATTACTTGTCCGATTTGAACTTCATCGGGATTCATAGCTGAACAAATGTGGTATACAGCCCTAATTCCGACTAATGCCTCATTTACAGCCTTTTGATCCAGCATATCTCCTGTAACGACTTCCATCTCACCTAATGATTTAATATCCTCGATTTGTTCAGTTCTTCGAACAAAAGCTCTTATCCGCTCTCCTTTAGAAAGCAAAGCTTTAATTACTGCACGACCAGTTTTCCCGTTTGCTCCAGTTATAAGGATCATTTTTATTTCTCCTTTTACAGTGATGTGCTTTTATAAAATACCGGTATGACCAAGCTCGTCTTCTAGTTATAGCTTTAACATGATCGAGATCGTTTAATCTGAACTGGTTTCCCAGACTGGATACCGTCAATAGGCTTCCGGTACCCTTCCCGGAATTAATAATGCCATCATACTGGATCTCTTTTATTTATTCCAACGCATTTCATGTTATATACTTATTGATTAGAAGGAATGAATGGGGTTCGAATTTAAAGAAAACAGGGAGCAACTGTCACGGCAGTTTGCTCCCTGTTATTGTGCTATCGTGTCCCGTTAGCTCAGTCAAGTTTTTCGATATCGACCCTTACAATCGTTTTCCATGTTTCGGGTAGATGACACAGCATAGCTGGTGTCAGATAAATTTCTCTTCGGTTGCCTTTGATTCGATACCCTTGCTCTTCAATATGATTTTCAATTTCTTGTAGAGTTGACTGTGTATCACGATAATGTCCAACATGAAGTTTTTGAGCACATATAGTTAACTCTTCTCCTACAAACTTGGTCCTAGGAACTGTTTGTCCACGTAAATTCTTCTCGACATTTGCTCTTGCCTCTTCGTAAATTTCCGAAGAAATACAATCTGGAACTTGCATCATATGAGTAATGTTATATTTATCATCATCACTTTTACTACGCCAAATAATCTCCGGGGGCATTAACTTAAACTTATATCCCATTGATTTCTTTGTTATTTGCTTCAACTGGTTCACTACTTTCCATACAATCCACTGTTCATCTAATGGTTCTGGGCGTCCAGCCCAGTTCATATGGAAAGCTGTTCTCATTTCTTGGGATACATATTGCATCTTAGGAACACTCAAAATTTGTACTGGTCCTGGTTTCACAGAGTAAACATGAGGATAAATCTTACGATTATCATGAGTGATAAGTTGAGCAGTTTCCAATTTGATAACCTCCAAATAAGGGGCTCGTATTTACTGTCATTACAAAGCATTCACAATGTTTATTTAAGGCATTTCCATTCGAGAATTCTGCCCGTGATCGCAGCATAGCTGCTGATTACTCACGCGGCAACCTTAAATAAGTTCGTAAGTTCTCTTCAGCTATTTTTCTTTCCTGAACCGAAACCTATTTCGTACCCATCTAAATCTCGAACAGAGAAATCTTTCCATGAACCCCAGTCTTGTTCGATTACTTTTGGTTCGGAGACAATAATTGCCCCATTCGTTTTTAGTTCAAGAAATAGAGTATCAAGTTCGTCATGAGAGTTTACGTAAGCATATGTATTCCATGTTCCTTTATTAGGTTTAACATCTTCCATGCTTTTTGCTTGAATTAATTTAAAGCCTAAACCGAAATTATCCCGAGTTGCCCAGTGTTCGTTAACATCACATCCTAAGGCATCTTGGTAATACTTCATGGACTTTTCTAAATTTGAAACTAACAACACAGTAAGAGAATTTTCAATTTTCGCTTTGACTATTTCCGCCACTACTTAACCACTCCCCCCTATTGGAAAATATACCCATATAAAATATAGCGAATATATGTTCGAATGTAAAGAATGATTTTACCAAGAATCATTGGAGAAATCTGCCCGTTAACGTAATGAAGCCGCCAATCGTAACGGCAGCTTCTCTACTTATGTTTGGATCTGTTCAGGCGTTAAACTTGGTACACGAAGCAGCTGCCGCGGCAAACTGATCCCTGTTTATTGTGCTAACGTGCCCCGTTAGACTTCAACATCCATCTTTTTTTGTATCTCAATAAATTCATCTTTCGTTAAACCAAACAAAATGCTATCTAAATATTGCCCATTTGTGTATATGACTTTTCGCCGAACACCCTCTTGGATACATCCTAGATTCTTCATCATTTTAATAGATGCATCGTTTCCTTCAAGTACATGATCATTGAATTTATTAAGCCTTCGTTCGAAGAAAGCATACTTCAGAAGTATTTTAACAGCTCTTGTACCATACCCCTTACCTCGGTGGTTCATGTCGATTTGAATACCTATACTAAATGTGCCGTTTTTTTCGTCGATGCTGTTTAAATTAATACCCCCAACATTTTCTCTATTAGAATTTTCAATAGTAAACATAAGCCGACCTGAAGAGAAATCAGCGTATGTTTCAGAGAATTTTTTTGCTTCTGCAATCGTAGGTGGTAATTCAACAGCACACTCTAAAAAACGCCGTGCAAGAGAATCGAAACGGTTTATGTAGTGACTCTCCCAATCTTCAGGCTCGATTGCACGCAATTTTATTTCTTCATCCTGCCAAAAATAGTGTCTGAAATCAATTTCCCTCATATCTAACCTCCCCCTTTATATAACCTCATCAAATACTCGTCAAGACCGATTACGTGTAACATCGAGGCACATCCGTAGCAGAGGTCCACCGTTTGAGTTGGCGACACCGATGACGACAAACCCCACCGATTCATAAAACGCCTTCGCGTGTTTGGTAGACACCTCTATTCGCAAATTGCGACGTGTAATGTCAGCGATTAGCGTGCGGGCAACGCCTTGTCTCTTATAGTCAGGATCAGTGAACAGATCCTCGAGTTCGAGGAAGTCGTCGACCGGACGTGCCGATGCGAAGCCGACGACCCGCCCGTCAACAACAGCAACTTTCGCGAATGGCAGCATCGCGACGTCCCACACAAGCCACTCGGGATGAGCGGCGACTAGCTGGTGATCGGCTTTATTTGTCAGCGAAGCTCGGCGATAGACGTCACGTATTGTGTCGACGTCGCCCGTGGCCGCGCTCCGAATGACGAGGTCAGACGATATGAGTCGTGAGGTCGGCACCCCATCGTCAAACTGAGTAATCCACTCTCCTTCTCGCTTGAGGTTTTCGATCCTCTCTCGGATCAAATCAGCGATTTGACTCTCACCCTCTCCATTAACTAATGCTTTCTCTAATGCTTTAATCTCGATTAAAATGATAAATCGCTTAAGCTCAGCCACTTTCATAGTGAACGCTCCTCATCCGACGGTTAAACCGCCACAATATACTTGATGTATATTATCACTATGCAGGTTTAGTCTATCGAGCTGGCGGTCTCGGATCGCTCATTAAAAAGAACCGCCCGCACAGGCGAATCTTATATTACCGTTCAACGTGTATTCCCTAAGAATGTTTGCGATAGTTTAATCATTAATTATTTCTATCTTTTTGGCACTTGCCTGTGCTGGAAAAGATTCATTAATTCCACCATTAACCCAATATCTTACTTTTTGTCCTACTGAAAGTTGTGAGGTCGAAGTTTTTAGCCAAATAGCGTTTCCTGAATAACTCCCTGATATATCTCGCCAATTTTTACCCAAATCGGTGTCTTTTATATTATCCAGCACTAATACTCCGCTATCAGTTACTTCAAAGATATATCCTTGCCCAGTAGGCTCCGCACTTAATTTCCCTTGACATCCCAATAAAGTAAATACGACCGTTGCTATCATCACAATCTTTAAATATTTCAAATCTCAAGTCACCTCCATAACCTAAACATATGCGGTCCTGTTTATTTTCTAGAGTTAAATAAATTCGTCCGTTAGCTGGGTAAAGGACTGCCACATAGCAGTCCTTAACTGTTTAACTCGTTCACCGTTAATGGTCTATCAAGCGCTTTTGTTAACATTAAAGGTAGTACTCATCAATTATTTCTACTACTTCGATCTTTCCGTTAATTAATAACTCAGGAAGTTCGTTTTTCACATTGCCCTTCCAATATTCTCTGGCTTGTTCGATTTTCCGAGAGAAAGGAATTCCATCTTCTTTTGGTAAAAGATTCCCATCCCCCTCAAAGATATTCCCAATAACCCGAAGTTTTACTATCTGCAAAACTTTTCGGTGGTACGAATCAAACAGTTCTTTCCATCGCAAAGCATCTTCATAACTTTTCGCAGCGTATAAGCAAGACAATCGTGAGGGATATTCAGGATATTCTTGAAGTCTAATCATTTCAACAATCACTTCTCTAATAGCTCGGATTGTTTGACCTACATATCTAATAGCTACATCTGCATTTTCTTTATCCATCTTCAAGCCGTCATTTGTATGATGATCATGCAAAATTTGAATAAAGTCCTCACCCTTTAAATTCACCTGTTCCTTCTCAAAAAAGAAGTGATATAATGTGTTTTTTTGGTTTTTGTCAAAGCATATGATCTGACCAAGATCCATTTTTTTCCTAGTGACAATGTGATAAACATACAATTCGCTTTCTTGCATGGACTGCCCCCATTCCCGTTCTCCTTTTGCGATCAAACCATTTTAATACTCTTCGCATCACTTCTTGAGTTTCATGTGGGAATCTCGAGATATCCCCGATAAAGCTGACTTTAATACTATTTTTTATTAATTCTTGAACTGTTGTATCTTGTAGAAATTCGACCACTAGGCTAATAATATAGTCCACTTCATCCTTTGGTCTTTTCCAGTTTCAGTAGAAAAAGCGTATAAGATAAGAGATTCAATTCCATTTTCACGGCATATTCTTATTGTTTCTCGCATAGCCTGCATGCCTGCATAATGTCCAGCAGTTCGGGGTAACCCTCTCCTTTTTGCCCAACGACCGTTTCCATCCATCATAATTGCTATATGTTTTGGTAAATGGCTATTCCAGTTAATTTGCTTTTTCATGTTGGTTTTGGACTTACTCGTAAAAGAGAGCCACTTCATAGAAATCACTCCCTAAAAAGAAACATAATTCCCTTAATATTCCATATGTGAACTCAATTTTCCTGCCAACCAGCGGGAGGAAGGGCCGCAATGCGGCAGCCTGTTAAGCACCGTTAAAATTCCAAAGACAAAAAAAAGGTTACCCTATGCCGTATTCGGCTTAGGGTAACCTTTTTTTGTAACCTCGTTGAGTTTTCGCTTACAGTACCTCAACCGTATAACTGGTTGGTATTGTTGCAGAGCAAATTCACGTGATATGCTCCCATTTTTTGTACTATCGTTACCCGTTAACGTAACAAAACATTTTCCTTGAGTAGCCCGAAAATGGGTATGCTCTTTTCACCTTCATTGTCACATTGATAAAGCGTATATAAGTAATGATCTTTTGTCTCATCCATGCTAATCCTTTTGCAACTGTAAACCTGTTTGCCATGTTCAGAACTCATTCCATCCCTGGTATTATCAATGGTCCAGGTGATTTCTCTGCCGTTTGATTGCACATCATGTATCCAGTAGCCACCGTCAACAATCGGTGGGATGAGCACGAGATAGTCGCCTTTTCCATTTTTATGACGCTGAACCATCTCATTTAAACGGTCTACATCCACCTTATTGAAATGGTGAAGAATAATATCGTTTCTTTCAAGTGCATGTTTGTCAGACGTTAAATGAATAACCATGATCATTACCAACGCCCCGATGATACCAATCAGCACACCGATCGTTATCTTAGCTCGTATCATGCATACACCTCGTTTCTTCATCTATTAGACGTGTATACAGGCTATTTCGTTGTGTCATTCCCCTAATAATTCCATATAAGCATTTCGATAACAGTTATCCGCTCAAACAGTAGTCGCGGCCCTCATACAACACCCCGTTTGGAGATGAATGAGTTATTTATTATCAAATGTTTGAAGTCGTAGTTCAAAAAAATACTGTACAATTGGATGCTTTAACTGCATCTTCTCGGTCATGTTTAAAATGCGCTTTTTCCCAACGCGTCTGTCAACCAAAGCTAGAATATTCAACAAGATATCGTTACTTTCTAGGCTTTCCTCTATAGAAGTGGATAAAAACTTGTTAGCTATAACGACAAAATTTGATTTACTCAATGATGACTGTGCTGACAAAAGCTCTTTTGCATATTCCGATATTTTTCTGTTTCTTGCTATTACTTTTAAACGATCCTCGGGAACACTTCCTTTGGTATCTTTTCTGACTGCTTCGATTTCTTCATTATTGATAGGAATATAGATATCTGAATCATTCTTAATTTCTAACTCCGTCTGATACCATCTGACTAAGTTATCACTCATATTGAGTACTTTCTTTTTATCTACCGCAATATAACAAAGCCCTGTTTTATCTGGTAAATAACGGTAGCTAGCTGAAAGATATTCGACCCTTCCATTTAGCGCAGGACTAAGAAAACTCTCCAGTTGTTGTTTCAATTTGCTCCAGGCCATTTCTTCCTCCTATGTTTCACATGATAAAACACCCATTGAGGCGCTAGTTCTATTATCCATCATACAATAACCAACACATCGATCAAAAAACAACCTTACACCTTAACATGAAAAAAAGCTATTGACCTTAAAGTAACTTTAAGGTGTATAGTAATCTCAAGTTATATTCCAAAAAATGGAGGTTGCCTACGTGCTGACACCTAACTTTAAGTTTGACGGCGGTTTTATTATGGTACCTTGGGAACAATTCGATGAGGCAACAGAATGGTATCGTGATAAAATGGGTTGGAAATTGCTAGGCACAGGCAATGGGCCCGTCGGCAGAAAAGCATTTTTTAAGATGCCAGGGTCTGGACAAGCTAATTTGAAATCGTTTGAAAGCGAACTTGACCATTTCACGTCCAAAGATTATAACGAAGGAAATTGCAGATTTTGTTTTCGTACGGCTAATCTGGATCGGACACTGGAATACTTCGTTAATCAAGGCATCGAGTGCACTGCGCCGCTAAAAATGCCGGATGGCACGCGGTCTGCTGACATTCTCGCATTCGGAAATGTTCGCCTGACGCTAAGCGAAGACAGGAAGCTGGAAGGTAAATTCCCTGAATCACGCGTCATTCAATACGCTGCCAAACCACTATGGTTAGGTGTCTCCAATTTGCAGACTTCAATCAATTGGTATGAGCGGATATGTGGTTGGGAACGTTCGAAGAAAAATCATCATAATCTTGGATTTGGTTTGATGCGTGGAACATGGGACTTCGTCTGGCTGGAAGAAATACATACAGAGCAATCATTGAAAAAGGCTAATCCTGGAGCCAGGTTATACTTCAGGATCAAAAAGCAAGAAGATCTGCGCAAGACGCATGAATGGCTTAAAGGGCAGGATATCGAAACATCTGAAATCATAGGGGAGCGTTGGCAGGGATTCCATTTCTATGATCCAGACGGGAATCGATTGAATGTGTGGAGTTATTATTAAAAGTCTGGTAGGAGGAGATCTGTTGACAAGCCATATGACCATACAAAGTTTTGCCCAGCGAACGGGTCTTCCCGCCAGCACACTTCGCTATTACGATAAAGAAGGACTATTGAAGCCCATTTATAGGACGGAAAATGATTATCGATTTTATCAAGAAGATCAAATTTCAAGCGCTATGAAGATTCATACCCTGCGCCAAGCAGACATCAGCCTGTCTGAGATCCGTCAATTTCTTGTTGCGGATTCCGATGAGCAGACTGTCTGGTTAAACAAATGGCGTCAGGATATTGATACGAAGTTGTTGGCGCTTAATGTGGCCAAACAATATCTAGATGGCGTCGACTCTGTAGATGAGCAGATTCGGTTAGTCAGATGGACTCATTCTTCGAGGATGCTCTGGTTCCGTCATCGCGTAAAGCGGCAACTTCATCCGTTTGCTCAGGCTATTGAGGAAAGTGCGGCTTACTTGAACAAGCAAGGGCTTTTGCATGCGAAAGAGGCATTTGTGCAGCAGGAACAAATCATTCGCGATGAGATGATTGGCAAAATTGGTTTTCGGCTGCCTGCAAATACGGTCTTGAAGGATGATTGGCATCATGAAGCGGAGTTTGAAATCGAGTTTGAAGTTTTGCAACCTACACTGTTCGTTTCACTGGATTGCTTATCGAACGACCCTTATGCATGTTTTAGTTTAATGCTTGTCTTGCAATCGTTCGGATTCGAGCCAGCTGGACCAAATATTGAGCGTTATCAGCTTCATGATACGCTGCGATATCAATGGTTGATTCCTGTGGTTCATAGTCAAGGAATAGAATTGTCATAGTTCCAAAGTACAAAAAGCCAGCAAATTCGCGATTGCTGGCTTCTCATATAAAATTGATTTAATATAAATTTTTCAAATATTAACAATATTTTTTATTCATTACCATGAAATGTGAATCGTTCCCGTTATGCCGACAAGTCGCAGCCGATTTCCTGTCTGCATGCCACGCCAATCCACAATGCTGCCATTACCTTGTTTAATTTCTATGGCTCCCAACGCTAACATCTCTGGCGGCGGATAAATGGTCACATCTGCGTTTAGCAAATTACTGATGCTCAAAGTTCGGACCATTCGCTTCATCTTAGACGGAGTTGGCGCATTCTCTCGGCACGATACTCGGCTCCGCTCTTGCTGGTTCACGAAAACACGGCACTCGTCCCGGAACGTTCGATCGAGCGAATACAGTTCCGCTTCGCCCTCGCCAAGAACAATCGATTGGCCTGGGAATAGCGGTACCCCATCCGGGAATCGCAGCTTCAACTGCACCGACGGATCCTGCTTGCAGCCTGTCATGATGAAACCATTCAGGTGCCGGGAAACGAAGGTAAGGACAGATTGTGAATCCTGATCTTGCTTTACTTGCTTCATCAAAATGCCGAAGTCTTGAAGCATATACCTCAGCAAAATCGACGTATCCATCCAATCGTTCTCCTGCCGAACCGGCAGATGGGTGACACCTGTCTCGGCGAAAGGCAGCGAGCCGCGCACCCAACCGATTCGACCGCCATTCCATTCTGCCAGTGTACGTGAAAGTGCGAATATGCGTTCTTCACCTTCCTGTATAGCAACGGCACCGACCCGCGTCCCTGCATCTGCCTTATTCCGCAGCAAAACATTCAGCGAACCGTCGCCAATGTCCGCGCGATGACGTAACTTACGCTCACCCTTATCTCCGTAAATGTCGTCCTCCTCGAACGATAGCGCGAGGGCAAAATCCCCCTCCAGCCCCACACCCTCGGTTGGTTGTAAATTCAACAGCTCTAGCAGCGACGGCTGTCTTACATCGCCGTACACCAGGACTTTGCCGCCACCGCGGATAATGTCTGTCAGCTCAGTAATGCTGGCGTCGTCTAGCCACATCGCGGACACAAACAATATCGTACTGTTGAGCTTTCGCCGGGCTTCAGATGACATCGCGCGGAACGTGTCCGTGCCGAGTACGGTGTTGAGCGGAAAACCATGATTAATGGCGCAGCGCACGAACCAATCATGGAAAAACACGCGGCCAGAAGCCTCGTTATCCCCTTGAACTGCCTCATGCAGCTCACGGAACGGATACAGCCAAGTGAGGAGACCCGGTTCATCGGGCGCTTCACGGAACGCTTTTTGTATATAGGGAATCACTTCCGCAGGTCCGTCCGCCCACAACTCGCCCTTCTCTGTATCAATTGTCAAGATTTCTACGATGCCAGGCATTTCAAGGGCTCCAGCCGCATTCATGCGTGCGACCGACAACGGCCCGTAAATGTCGTGCGGTTCGTGGTCATAGTAGTCCCACCAAGGATTTTGCCAAAACCATGGATCATTCACATAAAAACGGTACGGATATGTTTCTCCTGGCAGCTCCGCGATTCTGGACATGTACCCTGTTAATTCCAGCCCAAAATCGTAGTTAAGCGCTCCCCATGGAGAGTTAGGCGGAGGGAAATCAAGATACTTCTTTTCATATAGCTCGAGCAGCGGAATGTAATCCTTCGCTAAATCCATGCCGGTTCCGTAATTCGTCCCACGCACCTCTGTCCTCACACCAGGACATTCCTGCTTGAATAAGTCCCAGAACGACATAACTTTGGATGAAAGCTCATTGTAATCAGCTAACGGGAGGTCAGTCCCATTATAGTTAGCACCTAAGTACGTCCATGGGAAATATGACAATGCGAAGCCATTTGAGAACCAGATATAATCGAAACCTAACGCAGGCAGGAAACTCGCGCATTGGCGCCCTAGAAACTCCCCGAACGGCGTGCCTTCTGGGATGCCGCCAGGATAGGCAGCATAAGCATCGGTATCCGCCTTCAGCTTGGACCAGGAACAGACGACCGTATAATCGGCCTTCAGCGACACGAAATTTCCACCAAGCTCCGCGCGATTGATTTCGGGGTGATCTTTATATTTGAAATCAGAGTAAGCAAACTCCGGACCCGCGTCAAAAGGAACACCAACCTCCAGCTGAACATTGAACTGATCCAGCGCTATTCGTTTGAAGGAATCGACGACTTTGCGCAGATCGCCGTACGTGAAACGAACTGGGTTATCTATATATAGACGAGCTATATGAGGATCGTTTTTGTCCTTGACATGGCTGAACATCTCTTCATTTGCAAAACCGATATACCGAGCCCACTCGAATTCATCTTCGTACTGTCCGTTCCAGGTCAGTATTTCACTGCCATCCGAAACCCACAGCAGCACCGAAGCTGAATCTGCCATGCCGATGAGCGGTTGCCATTGTCGCAGTGCTTCCGTACAAACTTCATCAATCGCAGCCTGTTCCAGACTTTTGAACGGTTTAAGACTCATTTCCAACGTAGCGCGCTTCAACTGTTTAGCACCGCTGTTTGCTTCATGTGTCACCTTATTCAAGCCAGCTCACTCTCCCTTATACGATTTCCAGTTCAATGCCCAGCACTTTGGCAACATTGCGGATTTTCGGAGCGACATGCCCAACGCCAAGCGCGAAATGGTGAGTTGGGCCAGCGGAGCACCATTTCTCAACGAATTCGGCAACGGAGCAGCCGAAACTACAGCGTGTGTTCGTGTTGCCTGTCTGTGGAATTTCTCCTTTGATCGACTCACCTTCCGTGGCGATCATCTTGAACTTGCCGTCTACCGTCTGTGAAATCCCCAGCAAAGTGACTGGGCCTGACTTGATGCTGAACTCAACGCCGATGCCGGAGCCGCGCTTCCCGTGGAACAAATCTAGTCCCCGAATAATCGGACTGCCATCGCTGATTTTAATGTTATGCGGTCCGTCATGGCCCACTAACACGATGTCATCTACGAAATCGCAAGGGTGCAGCTCTGCGAATGATCCTCCTGCTTCGAGCCTGTCCATGATCAGCATTGCTGCGCAAGTTTTGAGATCCGCTTCGCCTGCAAGTGGGATGCCTTTACCTGTCAGCAGGGAATTCCCCAGCACCATATTGGAACCGATTCGTTCGTATTCATTTCCATCCAATCCTCGGTAATAATACGCGAGTCCCGTTAAACCATTCTCCGCTACAAGCTTATCGAGCCCAACAGCAACCTTGGCTGACCAATCCAAATCTTCCGGCTTAATTGGTCTTGTCACAGGATCGATGAACGGATCAGAGATCGTAAATATGCTCTTAATCTCATCGAGCTTATTTGCTGTTTCAGCGGCGGTTACCCCGTTAACCAGCTTAGCCAAATCGCACATTTCCAGCATCTGCACATGGGAGCCAAATGCAGCTGTAAATGCTGTCGGGTCCGAATTCATATCATACATACCCTCGTAGGTATGACCCAAGTAGCCAATTCGTGCATGCTTGAAAGCACGACGCGCATTCGCGACCTGGCACCATGACTTTAGCTCACTCGCAGCTCGTGGATCATCATGCAGTGTGCCAACAATCATGCCAGCTGCAGGTTTTCCTGCGCGGATGAGTACCCCGCCGATTTCCGGAAGCGAACAAATATTATCGTTGGCTAGCTGCATATACGTTGTTGTGTTTCTATAATCAAGCCGTTTTCTCGGCTGAAGCGCTACCAGAACCGTTGGCACGCCGACATTCAGAATGGCAGTTGCTGCCGATGATGAGGTTACATAAGTGCTCAAAAAGACAAACAGGAAATCGATATCTTGACGCTTTAAATGCGAAGCAGCCGCGAATGATTTATCAACATTATCTACAAAGCCAGCCGAAACGACTTCAACCTCATGAACGCCTAGCATCGCTTCGAACTCTTTACCGTAACCGATCAATTCTTCCCGAAGACCAGGAAATTGCTCCCAATAGGGCTCATGCCCTACGTTCATGACGCCTACGCGCGCTGATGCACGTTTGAATGATACACTCATTTTCAGTTCCCCTTTAATTGGTAATGACTACACTTATAGAGTATTAAATCAGCGCTTTTTTAACAATGAACAGAACAATTATTATTAGAGTAATTCTACGAATTATCAAGCATAAAAAACAATCAGCCCTTGCCTCTGCTGATTGTTTATCGCTTATTCTTCGGAGAATACCAGCACAGTTCCTAGAAATACACTTCTCCCCCTACTCCTTCACACTTCCCAGAACAATCCCTTTCGTAAAATACCTTTGCAAAAAAGGATATACAATCAAGATTGGCAACGCCCCAAGAAAGATTTGCGCTGCGCGGGCCGTTCTATCGGAAACGAGCGCTATCACCTCCAGATCGATATTACTCTTAACCAGCGAGTCGAGGCCGACCACGATCGTGTACAAGTAACTTTGAAGCGGATAATGCGATGGTGAATTCATGAAGAGGATGCCGTCAAACCAAGAATTCCAATGTGAAACAATGGCAAATAGCGTCAATGTTGCTAAAGATGGCGTAGACAACGGCACATAAATGCGCCACAGAATGCGCCAATGTCCGGCTCCGTCCATCAAGGCTGCTTCCTCCAATTCTTTCGGTAAACCGCGGAAGAAGTTGAGCAGGATTACGACGTTGAATACGGGAACAGCATGGTGCAGCACGAGTGCCCAGATCGAATCAAGCAGTCCAAGTGAGCGTATTGTCATATAGAGCGGAATAATGCCTCCGCTAAACAGCATCGTAAAAACGAATAGCCAGACGTAAATCGTTCGACCTTTCAGCGCAGCCGCTTCTTTAGAGAGCGGGTAAGCAACCATGATCGTCAGTACCATATTCAGTGTAACACCGAGTGCAACCCTCTTGAGGGTGACGAATAATGATGTCAGAAATTCCGGTTTACTTAAAATAAAATCGTACGATTTCCATGTGAAATCGACCGGCCAAAATCTCACGTCGCCTGCTGCCACCGCGTTATTCGAGCTGAGCGACATCGACAGCAGGTGGATAAGCGGCAAGATACACAAGATAGATAAGCCCAAAAGAACCGTGTAGTTCGAGATAACGAACACTTTTCGCGGCCAGGATGTAGATTCGAGCATCACGAGTCCTCCTTTTTAAAAAATGCGGTAGTTGGCAAATCGGTAAGCTAAGAAATAAGAAGTCGATATGAGGATAAGTGACACGAGTGATTTAAATAGCCCCACGGCTGTTGCAACCCCATATTGCGCATCAACCATCCCGATTCGATATACAAAGGTGTCGATAATATCCCCACTTTGGTAAACGATAGGGCTATATAAGTTAAATACCTGGTCAAAACCGGCATTAAGTACGTTGCCAATGCTAAGCGTAGCTAACAACACGATAATCGGCGCCATGCCGGGCAGTGTAATGTGGAGCGTTTGCTTCCATCGGCCTGCCCCGTCTACTTTTGCAGCTTCGTACAGTGCAGGATTAATACCGAGGATAGCAGCTAAATAAACAATCGTGCTGAATCCAAATTCCTTCCACTCATTCGAGATGACCAGTGTGAACGGGAACCAACGGTTGTCGCCAAGGAAAAAAATAGGTTCCATTCCTAAACCCCGAAGCCCTGCGTTCACGATCCCCGTTTTCGGTGAGAGCACGTCGAGTAAAATGCCGCTCAGGATGACCCACGATAAGAAATGCGGCAAATAAATCAGTGTTTGCATGAATCGTTTCATCGCTTCTTTACGAACTTCATTTAGCAGCAACGCTACAACAATCGGTATAATGAGCCCAACAATAATTTTCATAACGGCAATGTAAACCGTATTCCACAGCACTTGATAAAAATCCGGGAGCTCCATGACGTAGCGAAAATTATCTAAACCAATCCATTTCGAATGGAATAACCCTTTCGTCGGTATAAACTTTTGAAAGGCAATGGCCGCTCCTGCCATCGGATAATAACTAAATAGTAAGATCGCTGCCAAACCTGGAATCAACATGGCGTGCAGGGGGATCTGGATTCTCCACGATCTGCTCTTCATTCTGTCATCCCTCCGTAATTCGAAATTAAAGGGCAGAGCCTGAGCTCCGCCCCCTGTTGTTTCCTATTTATTTTTGCTGTACCAATCGTTTACTTCTTTCTCAATGGTTTCGCCGCCCAATTTCTTAAACTCATCAGCGAATTTATCAAAGTCGTCGATGGATGCGTCACCCATAATAATTTTTGTATACGTCTCGTATATTTTCTTTTTGAGGGTTGGCAGTTTCTCCGACATCGCAGGTGTTGCAGAACCCAGGAACAAGTTATACTGACCAAGTTTAGCCTGTTCGTATTTATCAATCACACTGAAAGTACCATCAGCTCCAAATACCATATTCGAAAACCACATGGTATCGTCACCTGCTTTAAATTTCGACAAGCGTTCGAAGTGAATGGTCGCTGGGAAATCGAGCTTGCTTCCGTCACCTTTCTTAAGCGCTTCTTGTACTTTGCGGAACGCCTCGAGATTCGTATTCAGCGGATCAATCACAACTGGTGCATATTTACCTGGAAAAATCCCCGTTTTGCTGTCCGTAATAAATGGATTCGGATTAGGGGCATAAGAAGTTTCGTAATAACGATTCATATAAATATTAGCCAACTGAATGACAGCTTCTGGGTGTTTCGAGCCTTTCTTCACTACAAAGAATGTGTTGGCAGTATCATTAAGTTGCGGAATAGCGGGCTGTGCATCAGCGGAAATGAGCGGATACCCCTTCCATTGCGCTTTCGGATCCTTCGTATGGTTCTCTTTTTGAATATAGCCGCCATCTGCTACAGTCCCATAAGCCAAGCCAACACGTCCGGCAGCCACATCCTCTTGAATTTTTGTTGCCGGTTTTACGCCGAATTCCTTATCAAGCACGCCATCCTTATACAACTGCTGCAGCTTTTTGAGAGGCTCCTTTAGCTCTTTCTGAACAGAGCTGTATACAAGCTTGCCTCCTGCATCCTTGATGAACAGATCGACATAGGCATGATAGCTGTTAAAAAAGCCGTTTAGCGATCCATGTCCCCCATCCATGAAGTCCTTGTTGAGCGCAAGACCGATCGTATCAGCTTTACCGTTGCCATCTGGATCCTGCTTAGCAAATGCTGTTGCAGTTTTGAACACGTCGTCCATCGTTTTTGGCTCTGGCAAATTAAGCTTTTGCAGCCAATCGGTTCGAACATAAAGCATCGGCGCTGTGCTAGTACCGCCGTTGGAATATGTTCTTGGGATACCGAGTAGTTTGCCGCCTACTGTTGCAGCTTTGAACCCTACACTGCCGTCCTGATTGAGGACGTTTTTCAAGTAAGGGGTCGCATATTGTGCCCACACTTTCGTGAGATCTTCCAACATGTCGGCATCAATAAGCCGTTTCATTTCTTCTTTATTGACTTCCAGAAAGTCAGGAAGATCGCCAGATGCTACCGAGACATTGAGCTTCTGATGATACTGAGAAGCATCGACAGACCATACATTTTTAACTTTAATGCCATAGTCATTCTCAAAGATCTTTGTCCAAATGTTACTATCAATGGAGTCCCCTTCGGCGTATTTCATCGTTGCATCAACAGAGCGAACCGTAGAAACTTCGATTGGCGGATTGTATTTGCCCAGGGGTCCCACGCTTGCCGCAGCCGAAGGTGACGGACTTCCCGACGGATTTCCCGATGCACTACTTGATGGAGCAGGGAGATCTTCTGACTTACTACAAGCGCTTGCAATGAGCGATAAGGCTAGGAGCGTCCCCACGGAAGCAGCTCCAAACTTTTTATTTCCAATGTACATTTCCGTTTCCCCCTATTTGTTAAATAGTTCCTTTGCGGTACATTTTTATTATAGATTGAGGTAGGCCCCCTTCGAAACGGGACATTCTTGCGGCAGTTGACTTTTATTAACGAGTTTAAAAGCAATCATATCTAATTGGAAAAGGCGACCATGTCTATGATCGCCTAACGATTATTTCACAACAGATTCACGGTATTCCAACGGAGTTACCCCAGTCTCCTTCTTAAAAAGCCTTGTAAAATAGGCCGCTGAATCTAATCCCACAAGACCGGCTATATCTTGAATTTTATGTTCGGTTGTCCTGAGCAGTTGCTTACTTCTATTCATTCTAACTTCCGTCACATACTCTAGTAGCCCTTGCCCCGTAATCTGTTTGTACATACGCGATAAATAGGGAGGACTTAAGTGGACTAGCTCAGAAAGCTTCGTCAAAGACAACTCCTCGTTCAGGAATTCGCTTACATATTGCCTGATCCGTCCGATCATATCCGTCGTCTGCTCCGCTTGCTTCCGTCCGTTATACTCCGCCAGTGAATCCGCCATGGTAGCCAAATGCCGTACCGTCGCCGTCAGATCGGTTTGTACTGGCAGTTGAATCAATGCTTCTAAGCTAAAAGCGGAACCAATTAATGAAGCTAAACGCCGCTTATTTACATAAGTGATTAAAAAAGCAGATAAATTGACGACCAGCTCTAGTTTAAGTAATTCTCCTTCTTGACCAACCGGCAGGACGGACGACTTAACAGCGAGTTCGGCAAACAAGTTGCGACAAGCTTCTCTTTCGCCTTTATCGAGATACGTTTCAAGCAAATCGAGGTTCCTTAGGTAAGCGCGCAGGTCATTCTCTGCAAAAAAATCTTTACTTGACCTTCGCTCCTCGCCGATGGCATCGGGAAGTTCTCTCATCAAAACCTCTTGTCCGTTAAAGGCTCCGCCAGCCAGCTGAATTTTGAGGCTATCTGCGCGAATAGCCAAGTCTTCCCACAAGCATGGAGTAGAAGCTAGTATGAGTGAGATGGGAACTTTCAATAAGCTTTTTGTTGCAGCTTGAATAAGTTCGGCATGACCTGCAAGCAACTTGTATGCATGCTCTTCTGCAAACGTCTGCTCTTCGCTAGCTCGGCTCTGTACAAGCCAAACGTACCTACCACGGTCATAAGGGAACGCAGCAAAGTTCAACGATTCCTTCAGATATTCTTCTGCAATATTTTGAATGGAATAGTACAGCAGCGCTCTATCCCCCGGTAGGACAAAGGAACCCCACTCGTCGATCCGTCCCAAAGCGATGTGCACCGGACGCCTAGCATCTAGTCCAATCTCAAGCTCCGCGAACCGTCGTATCCGTGCATCCAGCGAATCAACTTCCCCCTGTGCGAGCTGCAACAAATAATCACGCTGGAGTGACGGTACGGCCACATGCAGTTGTTCGCGAGATCTTTTCAAGATTTCTTCACTGTCGAGTTCCCGTGCGATATCGTCAAGTGCCTTTCGAATCGCACTTATGATCGCTTCATCCCCCTCCGTCTTGAGGACATAGTCGATGCCGCCCTTGCGGATCGCCGTCTGGGCGTAACTGAAATCGTTATAACCGGTCAAGAAGATGACACGACAGCGAGGCCATTTTTCACGTGTAAGATCTGCCAATTCCATCCCACTCATGCCAGGCATACGAATATCTGTAAGGAGTAAGTCTATCTTCCCATCTCCAAACTTATTTAGCGCTTCCATGCCAGAATATGCCTTTATAATCTCAGCATCCAACCATTCCAACTCCATCAGTGCATCCGCCAAATAGTTAACAGCAAGTGGTTCATCATCTACAAGCAATAGCCTGATCATCAGTTACTCCTCCATTTCACTCTCAGCCGATTCAGGCAGCGGTAACACGATCTCCACACGCAGCCCTCCACCCGGTCTCGATTCGATACGAACCCCCGCCAGTTCACCATATTTGAGCCGGAGCCGTCGATGCACATTCAGCACTCCTGTTATTTCAGTTGATTGGTTTTTTCCATTCAGCCAACCGTGCCAACGTTCGAGCTCTTCTTTCGTCATTCCCTTACCGTTATCTTCGACGCCAATGAGCAACAGTTTGCTCCCATTATCGTGCGTGACAGTAGTGAAATGAATGCTCATATGCCGATTCTCATGTCCTTGCTCGAAACCGTGCTGGTACGAATTCTCCACAAGCGGCTGCAGAATGAGCCGTGGGACTTTGACCCTGTTAAACGATTTCTGCAACTCATCAATCGAGAATGTAATATGTCCTGCAAACCGGATCGTTTGAATTTCACAAAGCGCACGGACATGCTGCATCTCCATTTCTAGCGGTACTTCATCTTCTCCGTTTCGAGTTACATATTGGAAGTAATCACCCAAATATTTCGTAAACCGGGTCGAATTGTCGAAATCATGCGCCTTCGTCATCCGGTAGAGTAAGTAGAAACTGTTATACAAAAAATGCGGATTAATTTGAGATTGAAGCTGCTTCAGCTCAGATTGCTGGACGTGAATTTTGTGCTCATAGACTTCAAACACAAGTTTATTTAAATGTGACACCATATAGTTGAATTGTTCGTATAAGTCGTGGAATTCATCGCTGCTCTTGTAGGCGAGTGAGACCTGTAGATCTCCAGATTCAACCTTACGGAAAGCGCGAATAAGTTTTTGGAGCGGTCTGTGGATGATACGGTACATATAAAATGAAAAGAGCACAACGACCACGATGGCAACGAGCGTGATCAGCCACATGTATAACCGATACCGATCAAGCGCTCCCATCACCGCTTTCTCGGGAACAAACGCCAGCAGCGTTACCCCAAGCATAGGCGAATAGGCTGAAACCGTTAAATACGGCTGCTTGTCGAAGGAGACGGTTTTCATTTCAGCTGGAGCATCCCTCGTTCCCGCTTTCTCCAGTTGTAAGGATTGTTCGCGCAACGGACCACTGATCGATTCATAGGCTTCTTGGTTGCTAGTACTAACGATCGCCCAATCTGGGTGGATAACCGCAGCTCCTCCGAGCTTACTATCGGACGTTTGGGACAAATATTGTTTGATCTTTGGAATGGATAGCTCAAGCTCCAAAACGAACATCGGGTCGCGTCCCTCAACTACTTGTGTTGTCGGGTAATACTCCCGCAGCAGCACTTTTTCCCCATCATGATAAAAGAGTCCGCGATGCGGAACCGAAGCGTCTTTCTTCAACTGCGACAGCTTATCTGGTAACAAATTACCAGACAGTTCATCTGTTGAAATAGTCCTGCTAATCGGCGGTATATAGACGCTTGCCCTAGCAATGTAGAGGCTCGACTGTTTCATGACATTCAATCTGGCCTGAAACCGCTTGATGGCGACAAGCTTTTGGAAGTCCGTTAAGCTTTCGCTCGTAATACTAAGTGATTCTAAATCTTCATCGTTCACATACTCGCGCTGCAGACGAAGCAATCGATCGATTTCATTCTCAAGCGACGTTCGATAGAAGAGCAGCTGGAATTGGAGCGATTTGAAAATTTCTTGGCGTACGAGTGTGGATCCCCAATCGTTAATTCGCGTACCGACGACATACATCGGCGAGATGACGATCAAGAACGTCACAATCAATTTACCCAGAATCGAGAACCTTCTATTTTTCCAGCCGTTTCGCACAGATTCACCCGCATCTTTCTTTTCTTTTTATTATATAAGAGACTAGGTATATCGAATATGGTCTGTTTCTTTCAGCATAGTCACATTTGCATAAATTTGGCTATGAGTATGACAATTATTATTGGAGGTAAGCTACGATTTTGATATAATCGGCTTGACTTCCGTTGATTGGAAATGAAAGGAGAATTGCACGATGATTCACCCGATCGCGATTTACTTCGAGCATTGTGAGCCGGACTGGCACGTCCCTCGTGCGGCGGCCAATAATCATATTCTCATTTTGATGACAGGCGGTGAAATCACTTATACCGTCGGATCCCATTCATTTCATCTGACAAAAGGTGATCTTCTCTTCGTACCGGAGGGACACATTCGCAGTGCACTAAATCAATCAAAGCGAATTCACGACATGTATGTTGCACACTTCAAGTATTCGGGAATTGGGGACGGATTGCCTCTGCTTGCTGAGCCAGCTTGTCAACTCACAAGGCCGTACAACTTCGATTACATTAAGCAACGTTTCTCTTCCCTTACACAGTACTGGCTTCAAAAATCAATACACACGCAAACACTGTGCCACAGTGTACTTCTAGAAATCATCGCGATCATCAACGAAGAAGCCAATTCAGGCCCTATTACACATCCTAAGGCTCATGGGATTACGATGCAGCTGAAGGACTACATCTTGTATCATTACCGTGTACCGATCGACATGAAAGAACTGGCTAATCATGTAGACCGAACACCAAACTATATCAGCACCGTCTTTCGAGAAACGACTGGTCAAACAATTACGGACTATATACAACAAATTCGCATAGCTGCTGCGTGCGATCTCTTGACCGGATCTCAGATGAGCATCGGGGAAATCTCTGATTTTCTTGGATTTTGCGAGCAGTCCTATTTTAATAAAGTATTCAAAAAGGTAACAGGCACTATGCCCTCCGCTTACGTAAAAGAGCGATTAAAAGTATGGAAATAATTACCTACGCCTATCCAATAACCTTTTGAAAATCGTAGTATGACTCAAAAAATCATCCCAGCGTTCCTTGTTTCCACAGCGTATTTTTCCTAAAATGAAAGTTATTTAGATCATCAAACCCCCATTGACTGGAGGAAATAGCTATGGAAAAATCCGTTAATCCTATACACAAACTTGATGCGAACATGCTGCTGGATGCCCCTCGCCAAGACCAATGGGAATGGCATTCACCGCTTGCCTCACCTTACCGCATAACAGGTCTGCCTTGGCTTGCACAGGACGGGCTCTATCGAAGATTGCCAGTAAATCCGAGTCACCCTATTCGATCGGAAGTGGATCGTCTGGCCAATTATCCTACCGGCGTTCAAATTCGTTTTAAAACAGACTCCTCCAAACTTGCTGTTAGAATCGTATTGGCCGACAAAGCCACGATGTACCAAATGCCCGCTACTGCGCAATGTGGCGTAGATTGTTATATCGGCTTGACTGGAGAGCAGCAATATGTCAACACTACACGCTTCGAACTGGCACAATCTGACTATCAGAGCGTTCTCTTTGAATCCTTTTCCAATAATATGAAGGAAATTACGCTAAACCTTCCGCTCTATCAAGGAGTCAAAGAGCTATGGATTGGGATTGCGCCAAATGCTTCAGTCGTAGAATTCCAAGGGTTCTCTTCGGACAAAAAAGTACTCCTTTACGGTACCTCCATCACCCACGGCGCTTGTGCATCTCGCCCCGGCATGGCGTATCCAAATCAATTAAGCCGAATGTTTCCACTAGAGTTCGTAAGCCTCAGTTTCTCTGGAAACGCACAGGGTGAGCCCGAATTAGCTCATCTCATTAGTCAAATCAGCGATCCTGCCATGCTTGTACTCGATTATGAAGGAAATACGCCCAGCACAGAGCATCTGGCACAATCACTTCCGGCCTTCATTCGCATCTATCGCGACGTTCATCCCAATATCCCCATTCTCGTAATCTCACAAATTCGTTTTGCCAAGGAATCTTTCGATGAAGAGCTACGTCAGCGCCGGGAAGCACGAAAAGCAATTCAACGTGAAATCGTAGAGCGTCTGAATCATGAAGGCGATACCCATATTCATTTCTGTGACGGCTCTGAGCTTCTGGGCCCTGACTATCAAGAATGTACGGCCGACGGGATCCATCCTTCCGATTTAGGCTATAAGCATATGGCAGAGAGACTTCAGCCTGTCTTTAAGAAGCTCCTGCAATATGGATAAATATGACCGTACGGATTTGCCAATCGAGATGATGATGCACGTGCCCGATTATCGACTCGAGCCGTTCCACCGGCACAGTATGCTGGAAATCGGGTGTTGCTTAAAGGGAGAAGGTATTTTTCATTTTGGTCATAAGAGCTATCCCATCAAGCCAGGTGATTTTTTCGTCGTGAATCCGGTCGAACCGCACCGCGCCCAATCCGATCCGGATCAGCCAGCGCAATTTTTGTTCGCATTCTTCGAACCGTCCATCTGGCTACACACCGATAAAGAACTGCTGTTGCCATTCCTGTATCGCCCAGAGGGTTTCGAGAATCGAATTCCAGCTTCGGTGGAGTGCGTAACCGGGATGAAAGAAGCGTTTTTGACGATGTGGGACGAATACTGCCGCAGAGAACCTGGTTTCCACTATATGCTAAAAGGCCACCTGATGAATGTCTGCGCCTCCCTCCTTCGTTACTACAATCCGTCGCCAGATCGGTTAGAAGCAAGCAATGTTCTTAGTGCATACCGTACACTTAAGCCGGTTATTCAGTTTTTAGAGCAGCAATACCATGACGTTCTCACAGTAAACGATGTTTCTTCTTTGTTGCATCTAAGTCCCTCTCGGACGCAAGCCCTCTTTCGGGAAGCTGTTGGCATGGGCTTCGCCCAATATCTACGCTCTGTCCGTGTACATGCCGCGAAGAATCTCCTCATTCGCACGTCTCTGCCCATAACGGAAATTTACCAACAAAGCGGTTTTCAGAGTCAAGCCGCCTTCTACCGTGCATTTGAAGATCTAGTAGGTATGAAACCTTCTGATTACCGCAATCAATTAAGCGGTATTTTCAGTTGAAATCGAGAAGGTTTCAGTACGTTCTGGGAAGCAGTCATCTTTTGCTTTTCGTTATAATGAGAGCAAAACAACATTGGAGGCAGATTCCAATCATGCTAGTATCCCTTCCTTTCCTGAAAGCCCAGCTCTCCACTATTCTTCGCAATAAATTTGCTCAAGGCCATGACACATCTGGTTATTTGCAACGTCTTGAAGAGCTACCGACGAGCTATGACGCTTATCTCTCATTCGCACAATCTCTCGCAGAAATGCCACTGCGGCACGACTGGCCTTACTATGAACCCGATACAATTGAAGAGATTTGGAATGAATGCGATCCGGCGAGACCGCTAGGCCTCCTGAGTGAGGTGAATTTTGAAGATAGCTCACGCCGCGTGGAGACGGCATTTCTCTCTTCCGTGTGCGGCTCCATGCTTGGAAAGCCGTTGGAGGTAAATCCGAATTTGTACGAGATGCGTGTAGCCTTCTCGAAAGTCGGAGAATGGCCAATCCGCGATTACATATCTGATGAAATGCTTCATGCGCTCGGCAGACGCCACTGGTCCTGGTTTGAAACAGCACGTGATCGCATACACTTCGTGGCACCAGACGATGACATCAACTACACACTGATGGGTATGCTCGCACTAGAGCAGTTCGGGACAGCTTTCACGCAGCTAGATCTGCGTAATCTTTGGCTCAATCACCTCCCTATCAGCACGACTTGGGGACCAGAGCGCATCATGCTGCTCCGATCTGGACTTAGTTACTGGGAGCATGACAAGTCGCCTATCCCGCTCGATGAGATTACGCGTTGGGCAGATGTGCTGACGCCGGACAGTGAGCTATGCGGCGCTGCTATCCGCGCAGATGCCTACGGTTACGCCTGCCCGGGCAATCCCGCTCTCGCGGCTGAACTTGCTTGGCGCGACGCGAGCTTCACACACCGCCGGACTGGTGTATATGCAACAATGTTCTTGGCCGCTGCGATTGCTGCCGCTCAGGTGTTGGATGACCGGATAGCGGTCATTGACACCGCTCTGCAGTTCGTCCCGCAGCGAAGTCGCTTCTACGAATCGGCCTCGACTTGTCGAGACATTGTCATAAAAGCTGGCGATTGGCTTGAAGCGTATGACGCCATTCACACGCGATACGGCGAGTTCCAGCATTGCGGCATCCATCAGGAAATCGGCACACTCATTAACACATTCCTGTTTGCCGAGAATGTTGGCGATGGAATATGCAAGCAAGTCGCGCAAGGCAACGATACGGACAGCTTCGGTGCAAGCGTCGGCTCCTTGCTCGGTGCCTGGTTTGGCCCCGAGGGCTTTGACAGCGAGCGCTGGACTGCACCATACCAGGACACAATTCGCACGGGTCTTGCTTATTTCTACGAACAGTCGCTGTCCCAGTTGGCTGCTCGACTAGGACGCTTGCCGCGAATCGTTAGCGAAAGCAGACATAAGATCGTGCCGAGCGAGCTTTACACTCAGGAGAACGAAGATACGTAATTCTTCCATAGACACAATAAAGGCGCTGTGAACTACTATGCAAAATTGCATAATCGTTCACGGCGCCTTTGTCTGTCCGTATTTGGTGATAGATCAACTAATGATTTAGATATGTTTTACCATGCTGTCTGTAACGGCACGCCTAAGCGAAATTTTAAATTGCGGTCCCAGTCCCTATGATCCAGGTACATTAAGTAATTCCTTGGGGAGCTTTTGTACAAAATGACAGAGTCAACAAGCGGGTTAGGATCTATCTGACTAACCTGTAGTCAGTCATTATTACAACAGCCTTTTTCTCCGTTCAAGTGCCCAGACCGCTCGATTTTCGTTTTCAAATACTTCTCGTTATACTCGGAGACATCTCCCCAAAGCTGCACACGATCCTCTACATCCAGACCCGCTTTACTAAGCGCATCTAATTTTTTAGGATTATTTGTGATTAGTGTAACCGGCTTTGTTCGAAGTGCTTTTAAAACCTTTATAGCGTCGCTATAATCACGTGAATCATCAACAAATCCAAGCTGAAGATTGGCATCCACGGTATCGTATCCGTTCTCTTGTAAAATATAGGCAAGCGCTTTGCTGAAGAGCCCGATACCTCTTCCTTCATGATTAGCCAGATAAAATAACGCTCCGCTTCCATAATCGGCAATATGTTTCAGCGACTGATGAAGCTGATAGCCACAGTCACATCGCTTACTTCCGAAAATATCTCCGGTATGACAGATGGAGTGAAACCGAATCAAAGCATGATCTGTATGTTGAAAATCTCCATGAACAAGTACACTAGATTGTTGAAATTCCGCTAAATTAGCAGAAGATAACTTGGCGACAATACGCTCAAAGTCTTCCGTCACTTCATTGCAATTGAGCCAGCAGTACCAATTAAACTGGATTGTCTCCCCAAATATGTTAACCGGCAGCTTAATGGGTCCGACAAGATATACCGCCCCTTCGTCGGTTTTGATCAGTTTTATTTTCTCTTGTAAAAGTGAAATCACTTTAGGATCAAATCTTTGAACCACTGGCATGGATACTTCTCCTTTTCAATTTGCAATTGGGATTTCCGACACATGATCATCTATCTTTCTTAATTCCCTAACACAACCATCAAATAAATAATAAGCACGATTGCCATACAGCCAGCAAATTTATAATTTGGCACGGCCACCTCAAACACCGGCTTCTTAAACAAACCCGCCAGTAAATTGTTCACGGCCGAGGCTGGTGATATGGGATTGGATAAGCTCCAGCTTCCGAGCAGCAGCACTCCGAAATACAACGGACTTATCTGCACGCTCGCCGGATCTATGCCGCCTGCAAGAATGGTTACCGGTACAATCGGGTGAAGACCAATTAACGATGATCCCGCAATGAGAACCACCGTGAATAGCGAGAATGTTATGGTTACTGACAGTGGTATTTGCTCGAGCATTGCCGGAATTGAGGATCCGAAACTGGTTGCGCCGATTGAACCGCTAAAAAAGCCTGCAGCCAAAAATAGTGTGATTTCCTTCTGCAAGGCCGGTAGTGTAACAGTAACATGATTCTTCAACCCATGTCTGTACACGGCCATCGCTCCTTTAGCCATGCACCAAATTAGCGGAAATAATACCGCTGCCACACAAATTAACAACACCATTGGCAACTGGACTAACCGTTCCAAAATCAGTATGGCAATTATTGCGGATATTAAATATATGCCAAGCCCTTTCGGAAACACCGCCCTCCCCTGCTTCTCAGCCATTTCCTGTTGAGGTGGCTCCGTTTCAGCCGCCCGCAGCTCTCGGAAATCGACCGCTAAACTTACGACAAGACTTAGGACAGCTAATCCGAGCATATAAGGAAGAACGTAAGACCAAGACAGATGCAGAGCCGATGTCACAAGCGTCATCGCAGCGAAATACGGTGACCATAGTATCGCCCCCGCAAATCCCCTGTTTAACGCATTGGCAAGTAGTCGAGACATACCGGTTTGAGGCTTTACAAACACCATTTGATATACGACAGGAATCGAACCGACGTTGATAAACACACCCATAATTTGTGTAAGAAATTGCGTTCCTATGAATAAAGCTGCTTTGCTGCGAAAGTTCTCTTCGTAGAAACGCTTCAGAGCTTCAACGTATTCGGGAATTCGGACTGGAATCCCGAACAGCGGAGCGAATAGAAAAAGCGTTACGATCGTCACGTTGATTCCCGCTGACTCAAACCAAACCGAAGCCTCCACTTTTTGAAACAACATGAGGACAGTTCCGACAACCATAAAGGATACTGTAAGCCAGAAAGTTATCCCCTTCAGATTCGGCAACAATAGAGCGATTGCCAAAAAGACAAGGCCTCCCAGCACAGGAGTCAGCATCTCCAGTTGTGTCAGTTGCTGAACAATATAAACCGCGGCAATGGAGAAAATAATCTTCCTCTCCATTGCCGCTCTACCTGCGGATTTCATCCGATCCGCCCTCTTTCACTTAACATCATTAATTAAATTGCCAACAGCTTAAGCTTAGGTTGCCGTATTGATAGCTGCGGTGAAGCAGTTTCGCCTGACGATTGGCGTCACCAGAACCCATTGCTAGAAACAGCGGAATAAAGTGTTCATTCGTTGGCACGGCTGCTTGGGCATTGGGAGCTAGCTCTTGATATTGAAATAACGCTTCTGTATCCCATGACTCCAGCTTATTTTGAAGCCAGTTATCGAACTGCTCAGCCCAATCGTCGTTACCATCAGACTGCCAATTCAATCTTCTTAAATTATGAACGGTTCCTCCGCTTCCAATAATGAGAACATCTTGTTCCCTGAGCTCTCCCAGTGCTTTGCCAATCTGATACTGCTGCTCGTTACTCAGATGACGATTCACGGATAAAGCGACAACCGGGATATCCGCCTCCGGATACAGCAGCTTCAAAACCGCCCAGGCTCCGTGATCAAGTCCTCTACTCTCATTGAGAACACTCTGAATGCCTTGTTTTTCAAACAGCGCTCGAACATGCTCGCTTAGTGAACGGTCGCTTTTAGCCGGGTAGGTCATCGTATAAAGCTCATCTTGAAATCCCCCAAAATCATAGATGGTTTCATACGTCTCAGCAGCGCTGACCGTCTGTACCGATTCTTCCCAGTGAGCGCTAAAGAGCACGATTGCTTTCGGTCTCGGTGTATTTTCTTTAAAGTTTTTAAGCAGTTGTGTGTATGCGTTATCCTCAAGCACGATCGACGGGGCGCCATGCGCGAAAAAATAGGAAGGCATCATATCGCTTCTCACTCCTTAGTTGTAGTTAAACCAGCATCTTGCTTAAGCCAGTTCAGAAAATCAATTTGGTTCTCTTCCGAAACGCCGTGGTCGGTAGGATATAGGTTAAATGTTAGGCGCGGCGCTAGATCCTTGAAAAATGACGCCGTCTCGTGACCAATCCGAACGGGGAATACAGAATCATACTCGCCATGTGAAATAAATACCGATACATTCTTAACACTTCGCAGCGGATACTCCGCCTTCACAAAGTCAGGAACGTACCCGTTCAAGGAAACGATTCCCTTCACCTGCTCTCCCATCGTAAGTGCTAGTGTCATCGACAGGATCGCGCCTTGGCTAAAGCCCAGTAGATAGCGTTTGCTTGGATCAATTGGATACTTTTCTGTCGCATAATAAATGAAAGATTCGAGTTGTTTTGCCGCTTCATCAAACATCTCACGGATAGGATTGCCTAAACTTTTCAAATCATAATACTGATATCCCGAGCCAAGTAGTAGGTTGCCGCGGATACCAATTATGATGAAATCATCTGCCAACGGAGCAACCAAACCGAACATATTTTTTTCATTAGAGCCTTTACCATGCAGGGTAAAGACGACTGGATATTTCTTATCCGGATCCATATTGACCGGTAAATGAATGTCATAATGATAAAATGGTTTCATAATGATTCCCCTTAACTGTAAGTTATGCACAGCGTTTGTTCATAATAAGACGGTCGAATGAGAACAACGATTGTTCACCAACAACCAGATACAACAAAACCAATATAAATCCAAGATCCAATTCATAACCAGCCATCTGCCCATCTCCCAAAAGTCCTACATGCATCATAAATATGATTCCTATCGCAACACGCATAATGATTGAAATAACTGCTGCTGTTTTCGTCATTCGTATTCTCCCTCCCTTTAAAATATTAGCAATAAAGAAATAAAGTTTATATGACTAATTTAATTTACAACACATTGACTTGTCAATATGAAAATTGCTAATATAAAATTATAATTCTTATTACTAATATTTAAGGGGTGTATTTAGATGGATATCGGCTCAACTATTCGAGCGATTCGGAAGAGAAAAAATATCACCATCGCCCAAATTTGCGAAGAAACTGGCTTGTCCCAAGGTTTTATGAGTCAGGTTGAAACAAATAAAACTTCCCCCTCTATAGCAACGTTGGAACACATAGCGCAGGCTTTGAATGTGCCATTAGCTTATTTGCTCCTAAAAAAAGAAGATCGAATGAATATTGTTCGAAAGCATGAACGAAGGACCACAACAAGCGGATCCGAATATCTGAAGGTCGAGCACCTGAGCTCTACGAAGAACGTTAGAATGATCCTGGTAGAGTTCCCGATCGGAGCCTCAACTGGAGATACACCTCATGCACATGAAGGTGAGGAGGTCCATTTAGTTATTAAAGGTAGCATATATGCGGAGCAGGGTGAGGATGGGGTTGAATTCGGAGAAGGCGATTCCTTCAGCTGGAACGCATGCACACCCCATGTGGTAAGAAATATAGGGGAAGAGACGGCAATCGTACTTATCTCCATCTACGCTGAGAGCGACAGCCGACAAGACCTTATCTGACTGTGCAAGAAAATATGACCCTCGTCGAGGATGTGCAAGTTGTAAGAACAGAACCCTTCAATACTTTATTGTCTACTTCAGAACTTATTTGTCACCCGATAAACCCCTTGTTGGGAAAATAAAGTTTTGAAGTGGTTATGGTGTTCAAAATAGACTGACACCAAAAAAGCAAACAGTTCATTGAACTACGCAAGAGACCAATCATGTAAACAATGAATCAAAAAATAACCAGCCTTAGGTAACGGCTGATTATTTTTGATTCAGAACTTCAATTTGATCTTGCCCTTTTTTCTCAGTTCCATATTCCGTCCGTCCCGCACTTTGCGTTTGATCGTAAGGGACTGCATTCCACTAACATTCTGCGTTGAATGACATTGACTTCTCTACAATTTACTATATCATCCCACCTTATAAGTTCCCGAATGCTCTAGGAACAAATGGATATTCACCTTCAAGGCAGGTTTGACTTCTGGTGAATGGTAAATTTCACGCCATTGGCGAAGATCATATTTAAACATTTCCTTCCCCAAATTCAGCAAGTCGACATTAGAGTTTTCTCCCAATTGAAAAGTTTCCATAATTTCATTGCGTAGCGTTTTGTCCACAGCCGCCCTCAGCTCTTCTTTGGAGAACTGACCATTCCCCATTTCCATACTGGCTTTTATTTTTAAGTCTAGAATATATTGAAGCTGATCTTTCGCATATGTCCACTTTACACTCCGATGACTACTTCTCACCATACACGTCGCTTGAAATTGCTGTCCATTTACCTGCAGCATGACCTCATCTGAAGGTTTGTACATCCAACGAAGTCCTTTGACATTGGAAAGCAGGAATTTATTTTTATACTTTTTTTGATAAAAAGCATAGAGTCCATCGATATAGGCTACGGGTATCGGTTTTTCTTTTGTCTCCCAATTGTTATGTAACGATAAAGAGGGAATAAACGCCGTTTCCCCGGGCTCTCTATAAGCCTTAAGGAATTGTCTCACAGAAACTGGCCGAGTTCGTGCTACTTTTGCGGCAGCGGGTCTAGGATTGTGGATGACGGTTAGCTCAGGCGAGAGCCCAAGTAGAGCATCTGAACCAAACAATGGCGTGATGGGCTCTTCGGTCCCAAATAACCAGACAGTATAACGAAGCTCCCGATAACGGTATAACGCTTCTAAGATATCCTCTACATCGTGCTCAAGTGCGCGGCTGGTTAAGACAAGAGCTGTCACCTGTCCTAAATATAACTGCTGCTGGGAAGTCATTTGATTTAAATTTTGAAAAGCGACAAACGGGTTACTACCGGATGCTGTACCTATCCATGTGCTCTCTCCAGCACTTTTTCCAGTCCCTCGCTTGGCAACGCTACCGAAATTAATAAGTTGGGAAGATACGAGATATTGTCCGTCTTTATAATCAACGCCAATTGCAGCTACGAACACGGTATCTTGAAGCTCTCTTCGATCCCAACAACCGGTGAGGAGCAGGCTACAGCTTAGAATCAATACAACGATACGTCCGAAGTTCAAGAAGCATCATCTCCTTGACGGGTGGCATCTTTTGGTTGCAGAGAACCTGGTCTCTTTTTCATTTGAGATAGTGGTTTTCTCACTAAAGCAGGTATCAATTCCTTCCAAATCGGTGGAGACATTGGAGTCAAGTAAGGGATGCCGAAGGATTCCAAGCCGGACATATAAAAGACAATACAGATTACGGAAAGGATAAACCCAAATATGCCAAAAAAGCAGGACATGAGGAGAACATAAAATCTAAAAATGGTAGCAGTCCCATTTAAATTTTGGTTGATCAGCATAAACGATGCAACTGTAGATATCGATACGATCACGATCATGATTGGCGAGGTAAGACCGGCTTTTACAGACATGTCACCAATGATCAGCCCACCGACAACAGCAACCGTCTGACCGACCGATTTGGGCAAACGAATGCCTGCTTCCCGGAACACTTCAAAAAGACTAACCACTAGAAACGCTTCGAGTGTGGACGGCATAGGAAGACCAGTTCTGTTTATTTTTGCTGAAGCCAAAAGGGAGAAAGGGAGCTGGTCGACATTGAAGGCGGAAAGTGCGACCCAGAAGCCCGGCAATAGTGTACCTATAATAAATCCAAATATTCTAAGGAGTCTTTCAAGGGTAACAAATTGAAAAGGTAAATAGAGATCCTCTGGTGTTTTGAGAATCTCGGTAAACGTGACTGGAGCAATAATGGCGTTAGGGGAGCCATCAGCTAAAAAAACAAACCGACCGACCATTAAGCTTTCAGTCACATAATCCGGACGCCCGATATAATCGATTAAAGGAAATAAAGAAATCGAACTATCAGCAAGCATGACCTCCAATTGGCTGCTATTATGCAGCACATCCACATCAATTTTACAAAGACGTTCTTTGGCTTCTTGGATCAAATCGGGATTTGCAATATCATTTACATACAATAATGCTACCTTGGTTTGACTTCTTCTGCCGACAGTGAAATATTCAACACACAATGTGGCTGATTTAATTCTGCGTCGAACCAAGGCGACGTTGGTTGTCAAGTCTTCGGTAAAACCGTCACGCGGCCCTTTAACTGAGACCTCTGATGCTGATTCCTCAGGATTTCGTTTCGGAGCATCGGCGATTTCCAGAGAATAAAAGGTTTGTGATTTTTCTAAATATATAATTAAGGTTCCAGTAAAAACATCAGCTGTCAGTGTATCAATGTTGTCATTCCCATTCAGCTTTTTTAATCGTAAAGGACCGAAGTACTCGAGGGATTGTTCGTCCTGATGACGCTCTATCATGCCCTCTAAATGAAGCAGGACATAATTATTGATTTGCTTGGAATCGGCTATGCCGATGCAATAGATTAAAATCACGCTATGCGTTGAATGACGAAATTTCATTAATACGTTATCAATTTGAACATCGTGGCTGTTTTTGAACAGCTCCTTGATAGAGTGCTCTTCTAAAGAACCGATGGTGATCTTGTCTGACTGGCGCATAGTTGTACCACCTTTTTAGACTACGTTGTTGCGTTCTTTTGCCTCCATAAAGCGATAAGACCGAGCAGGATCACGACGATCAGTAAATGGAATAGTAATACCGCTGGAAAATACCAATGCCGTAAAAAAAACAAAAAATCATAATCGCTGATATGTAGTAGGCTAGCCAGAATGAATCCTGCACCAATCAATGAAGCAGCTAATGCTCGAGTACGCCGCTTATTCAAATTCGCAAGATCGAGAATTAGACAGATGCCAAGTGAAATTCGAACGGTTGCACCGGTGACCCACTGATAAATGGACAAATAATCCATATGCTCAATAAAATGTCCAATACGTAGAAGCCGCCATTCTTCAAAAGATGGATATCGTTGTTTAGCAGCCTCCACAGGACCAAACTCACTGATTGAGCCTAAAGTCGGACCAAAAGCCAGGCAGACTAACAGAAGAGCAAGTAAAAAATAATACAATAATGATTTTTTTGAAGCTTGCTGATTTAGAAATATGATGATGACCAACTCCGACAATCCGCCTCCTACATAAATCAGCCCTTTCAGAATAGGACTCCAACCGTTTTCAAGGACTGGAAATATACTGGAGTAATCCTTATTCGGAATGTTCGCAAAAGAAATATAGAAACCGAGCAAAGATACGGTCGGCAAAAAAATGCCGCATGCAATCATAATCATGCGTACACCAAAAACGCTGACAATCGCGGATAAACCACATAAGAATAAGGCAATAACAAGCACGGGGGTATGTGGTAAATAGGAGACATGGGTCCACATGACCGTATCTTTAACCGCGACGAAGATAAAAAAAGTAAAATATACAATCCATGAACCCCGAAATAGAAGGGACGGTAGAAAGCCATAATTGATCTTTATCCAGTCTTGAATGTTACGTCCACTCGTTTTTTTACAGATGTAGTAAACCGGAATCATGAATAAGCAGATGGGTACAGCCAATATTACTATGCTGATCCAAGCGTCCCTTTGTACCGTTTCCAATAATAAAGGGACCATTTGAACGTGATTCATTAGACCGACAGACATCATTAAAGTCATCATGACGAGCGCAAAGGGCAAATTCTTTTGAATCATGCATGAATCCCCCTCTGAGATGAAATGATCTTGGTTTTTATATACTTACCCATTTTCAGGAAATTATCCCTCCCTTTTGTTCGTTGCGAGTTTCAGGTGTCTTCTTCTTCTTCTTGTTGGGTGACAAATAAGTTTTGAAGTGAAAGAAGCCAGCAAACTCAAGGGTTTGCTGGCTTTTTCTTATAAAATCGTTTTACAAATTAAGTTTTGAAGTGGTGTTTTCGGGCAAAATACCTGAATACAAATAAGTTTTGAAGTACTTCTTACAATAGTATTACTTCGTTATTCTTACATTATCAACATATAAGATGCCCGTTTCACTTCCAGCAACGCCAAACGCCACTTTGTTGACATCCACCGCTGTCGTATCTTTGAAGCTGAACTGATTAGCCTTTTTCGCACCGCCCACATACACATCGTACTTTTTAGTAGTGGTATTCAGTACCACCTTAACATCGTACCATTTGCCATTCGTAATCGGCTCTAAAGCCGTAAGTGTTGTACCGTCGTACGCTCTCAGGTAACCGTTATTCAAGCCAATATGTACGGCAATTTTGCTGGTGCTGTCCACGATCAGATAATCTTTCCAACTGACTTCCTCTGTGCGCAGCGTAGCTTTGAAGGTCACCACGCCTGTTTGCGAGCCGATTGTTTTCTTCGCGTTCGTATCATTCGTATTGACGGTTTTGTTAATTTTCATGCTGCGGTCCGGCCCCGCCAATCCCACGGAAGGTACGTTCTCCACAGTAACGGTGCCCCCAGTAGCGGTTGTTGTCCAGTTCGTCGGAGCTCCGCCTGCTGCCGGATAGGTGTTCATGGTATCTTTGAAGATGAACGTTCCAGGATCGATCGTCCGTCCAAGTGCAGGTACTTCATCTCTCGTAATCGTAACGGCATGATTATAAAATTGCGTAGTAAAATAGGGATCATTGCCGGGTCCATTGGCGCCTGGGAAGCCGTAGAACAGATTATCCACCCAATTCGATGCCCATATAAGGAACCAGGTATAATCAAAATTGGTTTGAATCGCGCTTTCATTCGGTAGCAAGCCCACTTCAGACAAGCCGTAACGTTTACTGCCCATGACGGATGTCAGTTCACTGTTAGCATTCGTAAATTTCGCATTCGCACGTGTATCTGCATAAACATCAGCCCCACCAAGATCTACGTAAGACGCCCCCGGGTAATAATTGCTGTTTACCGCATGACCGTCATCCCGAGCCGGAGACCACACCCAAATCAGGTTATTCAAGCCGTGATAATTCGTGTAGCGATCATACATATTCTGCCATAGCTTCTTGTAACTTGCCGCTGTCTTCCCGCCCCACCAGAAGCCAATGTTCATCTCATGATAGGGTCTCCAGAGAACGACAACCCCTTGATCCCGCATCATTTTCAAATAATCCGCGATCATATCGACATGTGTCAGCCACTTGTTATATAGAGGGGTTCCTGGGGTCGTCATGGCATCAAAATCCGTTTGTGACATGGAACTGATGACACTATTCCAGCCGACATCATCGGGTATTGTGTCAAGAGGATTGGTCTCATGCCATGAAATCTGGACAAGTCCTCCCTTTTTCCAGTAATCTACTGACTGTTCGACAATCGTACTCCGCTCTGTACTTAAATCGGTAAGAGTCCCGTACGAATGTTTATATCCAAAATCATAACCAATCATAGCAGGGTATTTGCCTGTCAGTTCGGCTATGCGATCGATTTCGTTATAGCCATATTTATCACCCGTTACCATTTGTCCGGATATAATCTGATTATTCGTATATACGGTATCAAAATAATTCAGCACGTCCTTTACCGCTTGCGTCGCGTTCGGATTCGCTGGCGTTGCAGCGTATGCTTTCTTTCCGCCAATTCCTTGGAAGACAGGTGTAATCAAGGTTGCTAGAAGAGCGCCTACAAGACACTTGGACAACCATTTGTTCATCATTACGAAATTCCTCCTTTAAGATAGTTGTCACTTTCGTTTCATTCAATGCAAGAACTTACCAATCGTCCCCTTGCTTCCTTCTCTGCTATCACCCCTCTCAAAATTTAAGCGCTTTCATTATCGTTGAAGAACAAGCTTTGAGCTTATTACAACTCATAACTGTTCCAAATAATCCTGCTGTTTTTTCGGATCGGTCTTACTACTTTCACGGAATTCCGATGGGGTTACACCTGTTCGTTTTTTGAACTGTTTCAGGAAGTAATTCAGATGAACAAAACCTGTTTGCTCACAAATGTCCGCAACGCGCATTTCGGTCGTAGCCAAGTAAAAACAAGCCCTTTCAATGCGAATACGCTGCACATATTGGATGAATTGCTCACCGGTTTTCTTTTTAAACAAGCCACTCAAATACTGCTCGCCCATGTTGACGTATTTCGCCATACCTTTGAGTGTAAGTTCCTTGTCATAATTACTATTCACATACTCAATAATTTTGGTGACCTCAGGATGCTCGGAAATGGTCGGCTTCATGCGGTGATTGGAATATAAGCGGATACGCGCTAACAAAAGATCTAAAGCTTGCTGATGACTTGCCGCTTCGGCCCAGACAGCTTTTCCAGCAGGCGCTTGGTTGGATAATCGAGCTAACGACCGATCCAATCGATCGGCGGTTTCCTTCACAATAGCAGTTGCTGTTTGTTGATCCTTGAAATCATGCCATGCGAGCTCTAACGCTTTCTCACACTCCACCCATTGCATAGCTTCGAATAGTTGAAGAATGTAACGCTCTTGTTTCCAGGAAAAGCTCTCAACAGGCAATTCGCCAACTATATGAAGCGTGGGATCCAAACCATACCAAGTTAGGCCGATTTGCTGAAGCGCCGATACCCAACCTTCTTTCCATGCAGATGAGGTAAGCCATGACGTAGATACGGTTTCCGTGACTGATGAATGCAAAGAAATATCCGGCTCATCCGACCAAACAAATACCGTCGCAATCCCCCCATCGACAAAACGGTGCACTAGTAATTTGTCCTGACAGTCCAAATTGAATCGGCCGATAATCTGCTCTTTTCCTAAGTCTGCATCCGTTGCCAAACCGACAAATAGGCGAACATAGGCGGGAAGCGGAAAGCCACCTACCTCAACCTCGTTTGACTCTAGTTCCTCCTTGCCATGTATGGATCTCCAAGCTTTCAGATATAAGTTAAACATAGGCGCTTTGGTGCGTTCCTCACGCTTTTTGATTAAACTCTGCTTGGTCTTTTGTAAAATGACTTGCAACTCTTCCGTATCCATAGAAGCTTTGAGCAAATACCCCGCAGCTCCGTACTGGAGCGCTAATCTCGCGTATTCAAACTCGTTCACGCAGGTAAGCATAATAAACTCCACTTCGTGACCTTTCTCCTTCGCCAATCGAAGCAGCTCAATACCATTCATGACGGGCATCATGATGTCAGACAAGACCACATCCACTGGATGTGTTTGCATAAACTCCCACGCTTCGCTGCCATCCTCCGCCTCCGCCACGACTCTAAAACCTAGCGCCTCCCAATCCATAGCTTGGCGAATGGAGCGACGCACAAAGGGTTCATCTTCCAGAAGTAATAAATTCCACATGCTAGACACTCCCTTCTTCACCGTTATTCGATAGATTCAGGCTGATACGGATTCGATAGCAATAAAGGTATGGAAATTCGTACATGCGTCCCTTCCTCTTGGGGAACTAACTCGAGCTTGCCCTCATCCTTATAGAGAAGTGATAGGCGCTCCTTGAGATTGCTTATGCCGATTCCCTTACGCGCGCGTGGCATATTAGTCCTATGATTTTGCATACCTACGCCGTTATCCTGAACATCTAGCAGTAGAAAGCGATCTTCGCTAGCAACGGTCACCTTAATAATCCCGCCTTGTTTACGATAGACAAGCCCATGCTGAATGGCATTCTCGACAAGCGGTTGTAGGCTGAGTTTGGGAACTAACGCATAGTTCAAATCCGACTGAACATCATATTGCACCTCAAAGCGGTGATCATACCGAAACGATTGTATATACACATAAGAATGCAATAACTGCATCTCATCCTGTAGAAAAACCAGATCTCTGTCCGTGTTTAGACTGCTTTCCAGCAGCTTGGCAAGCGCTTTGCACATTTCCGCCGTCGTTTCGTTACCGGCATTGCTTGCCGTCCATTTGATCGTATTGATCGTGTTGAGCAAGAAGTGCGGATTCATCTGAGTTAAGAGCATTTGAAAACGAATCGCTTCTTTCTGCCTCTCTTCTAATTTGAGCTGCCCAATTAACCCTGTAACATCGTCGACCATCCCATTAAAAGCACGGACGAATGACAAAATCTCGCCCCTATGAGGATGCTCGGGCTGTTTGATATTCATCCTTTTCTCCGCAGCTTCCTTCATGCGCGCCTCAAGAAGTCGAAGCGGACGGGTCAACGTCGATAGCGTTAGGAAAGAAATGCCTATAAAAAAAGCGATAATCAACAGATACGTAAGAAATACCTGGCGCTTGAGCGCTTGGATGTCACCAAAGAAAAAATCAAGCGGAAACTGACTGACCAAGTAAGACGAGATGGAAGGGACGTAGGTAGCGTTATAAACGAATTGCCCCGACTTATCAATGGTATATTCATTGGGCTTTATTTTTCCTTGATTCAGAATGCCGAGTTTCAATGCCGGATCTATGGCGAATGCCGTATTGGTTTGCGAAATAACTTTGCCTTGTTGATCAACCATATAGTAATTTTGCTTGACCTGTATGCCGCTTGCTGAATTCAACAACCATTGATCGATATCGACGCTAGCATGCACCCGCAACCAAGCACCACCGGACACTTGCGAAAGTGAATATAAGGAAAGAACATTCTTCCTCTTGGTCTCATTTAACGTTCCACTGAGTTCCTGTTCGAACTCCCACTTGATCAACGAACCCCCTAACGGGAGCTTGGCGGACAACTCACCAGCCATCCGAATATGCTGCGGTCCTTCGTTATTTTCTGCGAGTGGAAGTGAGGTATAGGCTCTTCCTTGCTCATCGCCCAACGTATACTGAATATAGACACTATTGGGTAAAAAAGTACTTTTCATCGCGTCGAGCTTTTCTTCGACGATACGGGTCTGTTCGGCTCCCGGCGAGCGATTTGCCCCAGCAATCAACTCTGGAATACTGCTGTTACGCTCGATTTGCAAAACTGAATTCAATGCAGTCAGACGCAACTCGTCCAGCTGAGATTTCATTTGGCTTAGCTGAATGACGTTCTGCTCACTGATTTTTTCCCCAATAATGGTTTCAATTTGGTTGTAATTGTGAATTTGCAGAATAGAGAACGGAATGAAAATAACTAAGAGAAAGGTAAGGAAAATCCGATTCTGCAATTTGGCTGGCCATAGCCTCCGAATTCGTTGAAACATGCGGTCCCCCCCTCTAGATCCAGCGTATCACTAGATCTTTTTTGGATATCTTAGCATGTCATCAAGATTAGGGTAAATGACTTCAGCCATCCGCATGAATCCGAGATCATTGGGATGACATCCCTCAATCGTGCAAGACTCGCGATTCGTTTCGCCAAAGAACCGTTCACCGTCCATAAAATGGACGAATTCATCGCCTGCCGCTTTTGCATTGTCATACGTTCTTTGAATAATTGCTCTTCTCTGTGCCGCCTCCTCTGGCTTCAAATCGAAGTCAGGCTTAGTAAGAAAGAGGACCGGAAGTTCGGGTTGTGCTCTGCGGATTTCCTTGAAAAAAGGCTCATGCGTGCGTTCAAGATGATCCACTGTCGGCGCATTATGATCGTAATCCATAATAAATACGCTCATTTCTAATCCCGCAATGTAAGATGCGAGTTCGGGTTCCCCTTTGGCGGAGCCTGAAAAGCCAAGATTTATATAGTCCGCGTCCAACCATCTGGACAGCAGTGCCGTGTAGGCATTAGCCGGTCGGGTCGCACAGCCTCCCTCGGTAATGGAAGATCCGTAGAATACCATTGGGATTTCGAAGGTATACGGCGTTGGTGCTTCCAGCCTGGCATCATCTTCAAGTTCAATTTGTACATCTTCCAGTTCGATATTTCTAGGCAAATGGATGGTGATATCTTCTAACTCATTATTTTTCTCAAAAGTTAAAGCAGCTGATGTCTCTTCATAATTCTTAGGCCCAACTAGACCTGCATACCGGATGTTCATCTTCGTACCGATGTACACATCGGCACCTGCGGAACCGGATAAAGGTATGGCCCAGTCAACGTTATTGTTCTTTATCGTGATGCTTATCGTAATCTTCTTGGAATCGGTCCGAAACCGGATACGTCCACCTACAGGGGATTTTGCTCTCTTCGCTACACCCTCTGACGCTATCGCAAGTATTTCCTCGGGAAGCCGCCAGAAACGGTGAGGTAATAATTGATTTTGTAATCCGTAAATCTTAATCGGTTCGTGTGTGCATGGATATGGCTTCATGGGCGTATCATCTCCTGTATTTTGCTATTGACGCACACCCGGTGAAAAAGTCCCCCACCACTCCACGTGCGATGGGGGCTCCTCCATTTATTTCGTTAATCCGAGTGCCGCAGCTTGCTTCGTCACCGCATCGGTATACAGCTTATAATTGTATGTCCCTTCTAAGGTAGCAAGGAATTTGCTGTAATCCGTGATTGGCGTTTTGCCATAAACAAATTTCGTCATTTCTTCTTGAATGAAGGTGTCGGCATCGGCTTTATTGAAGCCTGCAGGCAGGTCAATCATCTTATCTACGACAGGCAAACGTGGCAAATTAGCTTCAAGATCAATAAAGGAGGCTTGCCCAGGGAATTTTGTTTTCAAATACGGAAGTTCCGGGCGACCCGTGAATTGGTAAACAAATGTATACCCATTTTCCTTCTTGCCTTGATCTGTAATACTGATTTTATCGCCGTCTACTTTAAAATGTACATCTTTAACCCCGTAATCTACTAGGTTATTACCTTCTGTTGTTGACACATAATTGAGCAGCTCGATGATTTTATTCAGCTTTTCCGGTTGTTTCTCGAGCGATTTGGGCAGGGCGATCATAGCGCCCGAAGCCCCTACATCCTTGGTACCGGCAAATTGTAAACCGTTCGGTCCTTTTAGTGCAGACAGTTGAACCCAATCTGCGTTCGGATTCGCTTGCTTCCATATTTTCACCTGCTCATCTCGAACGATACCGCTCCAGCCATCATAAATAATACCAACTTTTCCTTGGTACGCTTTATCCTTCGAAGCATTCCCTTTGTTGCTTAGGAACTCTGGATCGACGACGCCAGCATCAACAAACTTTTTCACGGATGTTAAAGCATCTTTCATGGCTGGATCATAAAGCGCATTCGTCAGCTTGCCGTTCAATAAAATACTCGGCGTTAGCGAAGAGGAACTATTGGTAACCCCATAAGCTCCAAATACAGGCGCGAACGTATCCATGCCCGTTCCTGTAATTCCGAGCGTATCCTTCTTGCCATTGCCATCCGGATCATTCTCGGTAAACGCTTTCGCAACATTGAATAATTCATCTACCGTTGTCGGTGCTTTCAGTTGCAGTTTATCAAGCCAATCCTTCCGGATCCAATAGGTAAAAATGGTAATGCCAGGTGCCTTAGGCAGAGCGATCTGCTTGCCACCAACAACACCTTTCGGCAATTGGTCGGCAGTTACAAATTTCTTGTAATCCCCCAACTTGTCGAGATAAGGTGCCATGTCCAGCAATACACCGCTTTGGCTGAGTTTCTGCACGAGATCTTTCGAAATCAGCATGAGGTCAGGCGGATTTCCTCCAGCGATCCGAGTGTTAAGTTTAGTTACAAAATCATTGGCTTCCATTGTCATCGTCAAATCAGTATTCAGCTTTTTATTCAGCTCGTTTTTCACAAAATCGTCCTTGGGAAAACCTGGTCCATCCGCAGATGTGACAGAGCCTTCTTGCATAATTTCAAGCTTCACAGGAGCTGCAGCTGGTTTGGCTGAAGCTGCCGGTTTCGCTGATGCCTCCCCTGTAGCTGCGGGTGTTGAAGCTGATTTGTTGTTCGAACATGCTGCAAGTACGCTCATTGCAAGCAAAATAGCGGTTACAGATTGCTTTTTCATGTTTACCCCTTCTTTCTTTATTATTTTATATGTGAAGGCAATGTCTCGTCTATCTTAATCCGAGAGCTTGCTATACACGACGCTGGTGAATCATCCCTTAATAGCTCCGATTAAGACGCCTTTAGTGAAATATTTCTGAATAAACGGATACACCACCAAAATAGGCAAACTAGCGGTTATGACAGAAGCCATCTGCAAAGTCGGCGTCGGTACGATGTTCTCCGTTGCGTTGTCCACGGAATTGCTCAAGAGCAGCAGTTTGCGCACTACAATTTGCAGCGGATTCAGGTTCGCGTCTGTGATGTATAGAACAGCTGGGAAGAAGCTGTTCCAATTCGACACGGCATAGAACAAACCGATGGTCATAAGTGAAGGCACCGACAACGGAACGACGATTCGGAACAAAATGCTCATATCGCCCGCTCCATCGATTCTTGCAGACTCGAACAGCTCCTCAGGGAGTCCTTCAAAAAACGTTTTCATAATCAACAGGTTATAGGTGGCAACTGCGCTTGGAATCACCAATGCCCAGATGGAATTTAACATGCCTAGAGATTTGACCAGTAAATATGTCGGAATTAAGCCGCCACTGAACAGCATCGTAAATACGATGATAAGCAAAATGAAAGTACGTCCCCGCAGAGCTTTCCGACTAAGCGGATAGGCACCAAGCATCGTAATCAGCAAGTTGATCGCTGTCCCTACCGTGGCCGTAAATAACGAGACCAACATCGCTTGCGGCACCTCTTTGGTTTGAAAAAGATATTTGTAAGCTTCAAACGTGATCGATTTGGGAAAAATAAGAAATCCCCCATTTTTAATCACTTCACCATAAGGCGTGAGCGACATCGATACCACAAACAGAAGTGGGAAAAGACTTACAACACCTACGATACATAGGATCACATTGATAACTGCTCCTGCTGCCCGCTCCCCGCGATTGATTACCATATGCCGCCACCCCATCTTCTTGCAATCTTATTGGCGGATAGGACAAGCACCAAACCAATAACCGATTTAAATAGTCCTACTGCAGATGCCAAACTGAAGTTCAGCTGTTCTAGCCCCGTGCGATAGACCCACGTATCGATGATATCGCCAACGGCGTAGACCCGGATGTTATAGAAGATAAATATTTGATCGAACCCTGCATCCAAGATGTATCCCAATTTTAAAATCAAAAGCAGCATGATGACATTCGATATACCCGGTAATGTAATACTCCAAATCCTTCTAAGACGTCCCGCCCCATCCATCATGGCCGCTTCATAAAGCGATGGATCTATGCCTGCAATAGCAGCGATATAGATAATGGCTCCCCAGCCGAGATCTTTCCAAATATCAGTCCCAACCAGGACAGAACGAAACCACTCAGGTTCACCAAGGAACGAAATGGCATTGTACCCTAAGTCGCTGATCCAGCGGTTGACTAATCCATTTGTCTCGGAAAAGAAAGCCACAGCGATCCCATACACAATAACCCACGAGAGAAAATGTGGCATGTAGCTCAAGGTTTGAATCCATCTTTTTAGCAGAAGACTTCGACTCTCATTCAGCAATATTGCAAGCAGGATCGACGGCACCATGCCGAAGATTAACTTGTAGCAGCTGATCAATAGCGTATTGCCAAACAATCGGGAGAAATACGGTGAACTATAGAACATGTTAAAGTATTTATACCAGGGATGTGCCCAATCCGAACCTCCGATCCCCGACAAAATGTTGTAGTCCTTAAACGCGATAATCGCACCGTACATCGGGATATACTTGAAAATGACGTACCACGCTATCAACGGTATGAGCATAAGGTAAAGCACTCTATTCTTCCACAATGCTGCCAATTGGCATAACCTCCATCAACTCTTTGTTGTACCTTCATTATCACATGGCGCCCTTCATCAAATAAGGAATAGAATTACTCATCATCAGTAACAAATTTACTTACTTTTTAGGAAACAAACATGGTTTACTCCATATGCAAAAGACCCCCGCCAGATGTACTGGGAGAGGTCTATACGGGAATCCTTTTATTGGGCAAATGGGTAGTCAAAAGGTACTTGCTGCTTGCTTATTACGCCATCGTTTTGTATGACACAAACTTCATTAGGCTTGATCGTAAACGAGTAGACTTGATCCTCAACTTCCAGATAAACCGCTGTCGATACCGTATCAATCCCGATGATTTCTTTGGTATTCCCGTGCAGATCAGTGACAATTCGTACGCCATGGGTAGCGTGGAACACTTTTTTGCCATTGATATATCCGCTGAAAAAGCCGTCTTTACTCTCAAGTGTAAAATTGTCCTGCCCCCATTGCTGGGTATATGTCCGTTCAAATTCCCCGTCCTGAAGGCCGCCCCAAAACACGTCATCCATCGAGATGCTTACGCCATAAAGCCGCGAATGGTATTCCAGTACCGAAAGAATGGCAGGCCCGTACCCGTCTTTTGCCTTGCTTGGTTCCGCTGTGAAGGGGTCAAATTGCTGTGGGAAAAATAAATGCTTTTCCAGCACGCTCAAATAAATTTTGCCTAACAACGTAATTTCCGCATAATGTCCATAGTTCTCCAGCGCCTGAATCGCTCTTTGATAGGTAAGACCTTGCGGTTGACCGCTCCAGTCATTACTCGCAATATTCCTGAAAAGCGGATCATTGGCGGCAATGGAGGGCAACGGCATCGTTGTCCAGAATTCATCAGGATTCAGCATATGGAAGGCAATAAATTCATCAGCCATCTCCTGCGAAAACCCTCCGAAATACATGACTCGCAAATTATTATGCGTCAGAACATCCATGAATTCGTTATTACAATCCCTGTCATAACAAGCATGCTTTTCTGGACGCCATAAATAGGAGTTTATTTTTTCACGTACTTCGTTCGCTTTTTCCTGCCAATAAGCCTCTTTTCCGTTCCCTAACTCTTGAGAAATGAGAGCAAGCACATCCCTACCGCTACAGGAATAGCTCATGACATCCATCGAGGCGTAGGGGACTTGTCCTAGGCCAGATGGAGGCGTTTCGCCATCCCAACTATCTGGAGCACCTGCCAAGCGTGTGCAGTGATCTTCACCCGTGTCCCAAACACACCAGGTTTCCAGACATCCATCCCCATCGGAATCCCGGTATTTCCAGAGGTAGCTATCAAATCCCTCTAGTACATCATATAGTTGTTGAAGATACCCCTTATCCTTCTTCATCCAGTAATACATTTTCAACGCTGGTAATGGAAAACAGTACCCCTGGAACCAAGCAAAGTCCGCGTGCAATTTCCCTTCAACAACAGAAACCATCCCCGGTATCCGGCCATCCTCCCTTTGATTTTCCATAAAGATTAATTGGTTATTAAGAGCTACCTCCATATTGCGCTTCGCATACATTTCGCCGCCCATCGGCTGCGTTTCCAACCACACGTTCGGATAATAGGACCCCTCAACCAGTACTTTTTTATCTAAAAAGACTTGAATATTTTTCTTGGCCATTTCCTCGCATAGGTCAAACAATCTTTGCAAAGAACGATTGTCTGTAGTGTAACTAACCTGTGTTTCAGGCAACGTTGTTGCATCAATTTTCATGTTTTTACTCATACGAACCCCCTCACTCCTTTCTTTCACTCGTTAATATCCCATGAAAAAATGTGTACGTGGTCAGATCCCCATGTACGTATAGGAGTAAGGCGTAGAGCTTTTGTTTGAATATCGACTTTTAGTTTCCGAAGCCTTTGATAGTTATTGGTCACCGTCAGAAGTTCCGTCCAATCGCTGTTGCTATCCTGAAACTCCACTTTAAAATCCTTTAACATGGTTGAAGGTACATGCCATTTATTATTATTTAGCGGGTAGCTGTTAGGCATATTTCTGATGATCCGGTTCAAGTTGCTGTCAAAAACAAACCGCAATTCCCCTATGTGCTGAGGGGGATCAAAACTGTAGGTAATCCAGTCCCCCACAGTTCCTGTCCATCCGTTATCAGCATCGCCTATCGATCTATCATAGCCGTTTCTTAGGGCTTCGGCTTCTCCGTTGGAGGCTTGTAAACTCGCTCTCTCTGTTAGTGGAGATCGTGTTCTCTGGTGCCAAGGAAGGTAACTGTCATCGTCCATCAGCATCTGCTGCAGTTGTGGGATTCTCGTTTGATAAATGCCCCGTGGAGTCAGATTTTCCTTAACGGCAAGCGCTGCTGCGGTGCCAATCGCCTGCCCCAACATGGAACAGGTTCCCATAACGCGGGTCGAGCTGAGTGCCGCATGGGTTGCGCTAAGATTTCTGCCTGCGAAAAATAAGTTATCGATATTTCGCGAATACAGGCTTCGATACGGAATGCCATACGGCGAGGGAGCACGATGGTAAATCGTAGGATGCCCGCCTTTGTAATAAAAACCTTCAGGGAAGTGATCATCCATGCTCCAGCCGCCATAGGCGACCAGATCATCAAACTTTCCTTCTGCTTCGATGTCATTTTGCGTTAGAATATGATCCCCGATATAACGGCGGCTCTCCCTTTTACCAGGCAAGAACCCGATCCAATCAATCACCCAGTTCTCTACACCATGATCGCCCTGATTCTTCATATGATCCCAGACGCCAAACACGACTTTCAACAGCTCATCCCGAATCTTTTCCGTATCATGAATGGAGTCACGATCGCCTCCCAGTTCAATCCACCAGAAGTTTGTTCGTTTATCGTGCGGTCGATGCGGAAGGTCGTCATCACTTGTAAATGTATGCGCCCATGTAGGCGGGATAAAAGGCTGCGGCTTATCTGTTTCACGGATTTGAAAGAGGCAGCTTAATCCCATCGTTTTTTCATCTGCGATTTCGGGTTCGATGGATTCATTAAATTCACTTGCCGCTTCTCTGCCAATCCGATACTCCGCGCCAGTTAATGGAGCTAGAATGCCATCTCCTGAACAGTCTGCAAAGTAGGCAGCTTCAACGGTATGCCAAGTTTCGGTCGTTAATTGCCAACCTTTTACCGACTTAATGGTAGTACCTTCCATTTCAGCCCCCAGACAGCTGCAATTTAGCAATAAGGTAATATTTTCTTCGAAGCGTACTTTTTCATAAAGCACACTATCCCATATCGAAAAGTTTGGGGTGTTATTTCGGTAGAGGTTCTCCAGTTCAATCTCTTCCAGCAGTCCCGATTCACGGTTGTTCTTGCCATGGGCACCGCCTATATTCATCCTGATCTCTGAAGAGGCATTTCCACCCAGAACAGGTCTATCTTGCATCAACACAACCTTCACACCATGTCTTGCTGCCGCTATGGCCGCACACATGCCTGTCATACCTCCGCCGATAATACACAAATCTGTTTGATGACTTCTATTTCTCATACGAATCTATTCTCCTTTAATCGCGCAAGTCGTGACTCCATTATCACTTACAACCGTGCTTCAAATAAGGAATAGATTTATTGATCATCAGTAACAAATTTATTTACTTCTCGTTAGACAGCCGAACCTCCAGCCAACTTCCGTCACTTGGAATCGTCGCTTCCAACTCCTCACCTTGTTTGTGATATCGAAGGACGCCCTGCCCCTGCGTTGCCCTTACACGGATACGCTCTTCATTCATTTCGATCTCAACCTTCCCTTTGGCCGTTGGAACCGCTCCTTTTAACCACGCCAGACCGCCAAGTTTGGGCTCCACATCAAAGCTTTCATAACCATGACTTACTGGCCTAACTCCAAGGAAAATGGTATTCATCTGAAATCTCCTATATCTTTATCGTAATCAGATCAATCTCACAGGTCCAAGAAGTCCACTAGGTTCTTGCTGCGCAAATGCAGATAAGAAATCGGGCTGCTCTTTCACCAATGTATTCGTAACCTCGATAACTAGTTTGTTTTTGCCCTCTTTGATTAAGCCATGAATCTCAACGCGGTAAGGCGGACAAATGCGTACGCCTGCTTCCTCACCGTTGATCCACACTTGCGCCGTCTCATAGACCTCACCTAAGTCTAAAATTACTTGGTCAGCAGACTCGTTCCACTCAAATTCCGTCTCATAACGGAATGTGCCTGTAAATCGAGGTAAATAACTAGGCCCACTCATATTCGTTAAAGCACCCAGTTTTCCCCATTCTTTAAAATGAGGATAATACTCAGACTCTGCAGTGGATACCATCCACTCGTCCTTTAACTCAATTCCAGAGCCAACTGTACTCTGCGGCAATGCATCATAACCTTCAAGAGCAGTACCGTGCAGCAGTACGATGGATTCATACGGATGAAGACCGATCTCCACCACATTTTCCCAAGTTGCTTGTAAACGAGTTAACTGATTACTAAATGCATCATAAGCATATACATCACCTTGGACAGGCAAAGTTACTTGCCTACGAATCGTTTGGTGCGGATGCTCGTTAAAGAACATAAAAACATCTAACCCGTCATGCACATAGTGGTAGTTCCGAAGATACGGCGCGTGTTCGTCGACGCTAATCTCATAATGTCCGTCAGTAGTAAGCACCTGTGCCAGATCTTCTAAAGTAACAACCTTTACATTCTGGTGATTGGCAAGGAAAGCTATTTCGGCAGTAACCTCAGTGCCCTCGCTAGCTCGTACCGGTAGTCCGTCTACAAAGCGAACTGCTAGCCCTTGTTCCGAAAACGTCACCAAACGACGAATCATCTCCGTGGGAAGAGCTTCAGCATAGGGTACGATAAGGCATTGGAAATCCTCATTATTAACATGCAGCTTGTTGTTTATCACGCTTGCTGCTCCTAGAAGAATGTCGATAGGAAGCACATCGCAATCGATCTGATGCTGCATCAATTGCTTTACGGGCTTCTGGAAATACATCGCTTCCCCAGCCCATTCAGCTTCAGCATGGTATACGACACCTGCAGTCGCCACATGTCTTCCGCCTGAGATTAGGTGACTAATCCTATTCATATATTCATTTAAATGTTTGTAATAGCGATACTGCGGATTTTTCCCGCCTGCATACATATGCGGTGGACAATCCGGGTCAGGTGCTTTCTGAGAAAAAGCATGTGGGACAAAATAATTAACACCGCGAACAAGCATATGATCGGTGAGCCATTTCATTAGTTTCAAGCCTTCTGCCCAGCCATAAGCCCCATATACCTCGCACATGGTTCTACCTTGTTTTTTCGGATCGATGTGTGCAAGTGATACACCCAGCTTAGCGAGGCCATAGTGAAAAAACTCACTATCTGTGTCCCCGCCTGGCTTGCTGTAAGACAATTCATCAAACCCGGGAACAATTTGCCACAGTACCACATCGAGGCCAGACATATCTTGTCCCCACATGGATCGGAAGAAGTGTCCTGGGCCGGGACCAAGCCTTGCATGCACGTTGTTGTCTTCGAGGATATGTCCGATGTATGCTACCCCACGGGCTCTGCACCACTCTCCGATTTGATTACAAAAGTTGTCCGCGTAGAGCTTGCTCACGATATTCATATAGGCATACCGCACGATATGTGTATGTTCTCCCGCTTCATGCCAGAGAAGATGGAGATGTTTGCGGTAATCTGCACCTAATGACTGCTCAAACAAGGCTGGTATTTCGCTGCACCAAGGTAGCGGTACACCTATTTTGCCAGGTCTTGATTGGAAGTCAAACGTGGTCTTGTCATTGTAAAACCCAGGTTCATCTGAGAAAAAACCGGCAAACGTCTTGCCGAAATCAGCCTTGTATCTTTCATATACGGCCTCATACACCGTGTCGAGCAAGATCCGTACAGAATCTCGATCCAACGGATTCAAATAATCTTCCTGTTGCAGGCTGCCGCCATCCTTATTTTCTGTAATAATGAATATGCGCCAATATCCTTCGGGAATATCCCAGTACAGGATACCGTCTTGCACAAGATCCGTGATATCGATACAATCGCTGAGCAAATCTCCACTAGTTGGATTACGGCGAACTGCGACAACGGAGATTAGTTTATTTTTTCCAGTTGCCCGCTCCGGATGTGAGATCGTTGGCCGAAGTCCACGCATCAGCAAGGTATTCAGCAGTAGAGATGCGCCTTTGGCAGGACCGAGCGTATCGATGTAGCGTTCAGCTAAAAACTTGCGATGGAGCTCTTCAGGAGCTTCTTTTACTTTGCCAGCCGCATGCCCCGTTGGAAAATGGTCATCATCCAGCAGCCATACCTTCATACCGCGGTTGCGTGCTTCCTCCATGATGATGTCCATATCCGTCCACCATTTCGGTCCGAGAAAATCCGGATGAGGCCGAGCCTCTATGCATACGGCACCAATGCCAGATTCATGCACGCGGGCAATCTCTTCACGTATCACGTCTTCTTCCTCACCGTGTTGCCAGAGAAAAGGAAGAATGTAATTAAGCTCCCGTCCATTAAGCACTTCTTTTATACGATTACTCATATTTGCCTCCCATTTCTAACAAGATCCGCCCGACTTCAATATGAAGCCGAGCGGATCGCGTCAATCAATATTATTTTTTTACTTTTGCATACCATTCTCTTGCACGCTTCGTAACCTCTTCACCGCCGGATTTGTTCCATTTCTCTACAAATTCATCAAATTTGCTGATCGGGAACTGTCCTGTAATGATCTTACTAGCGTACTCAATATAGAGTGTACGATTATTGATATCTGGGAACCCATCATAGACGCTCGCCGGCATTCCATCTCCAGCAATGACTTTCGCATTCTTCTGAGCATCCTTCATGATTTGAACGGTTTGATCAATCTCCCACATTCTGTCTTCTGATGCAGTGCTCTTTAAGAGATTACTTGTAAAATCAAGCGTTGAGATTTTGGAATAAGGATCAAGGATAAGATTTTCTTGAGTACTCTTGTCATCCGGTAATTTGACGGCTTTGCCGTCTTTCATCGTATAGTGCATACCTTCTACACCAAGGTACAAAGCATTCCAATTCTTCTTGTCATACATGTTGTTCAATAACTTCAAAGTAGCCATTAATTTCTTCTGATCCTTGTTATTCTTCACAACCCATGCTGGAGGTGTAAACCGCTTCCAGGTATAGAAGCCCTTGTATCCTTGAACTTCTGGTAGTGGAAGTGAAGCAAAAGTACCTTTCACACCGCTGTTCTTTTGCAAATTATCCAAATAAAGATTGGTTTGTTCTGCCCAGTGGAAGTAGTTTCCGACTTTGTTAGCTGCTACCTTGCCGTCCCACTTCGCTTTATCGTTCAGTAGGGATTCTTTGTCGATTAATCCGTCCTTATACAGCTTAGAGATAAACTCCAAGGCAGACTTCATGTTCGGTGATACTGCGGAATAGGTCAGTTTGCCGTCATAAAGATCCCAATCCGGATAACCTTCAAACATCGCTACACCGTACATCGCAAACAGTTGATCCATCCAGCGTGCTTCCTGACGGCCGCCAGCTGGAAGCTCATCTTTCTGTCCATTGCCATTAGGATCCTTATCCCGGAATGCTTCCAAAACCTTAACATATTCGTCTTGCGTCTTCGGCATCTGTAAGCCCAATTTGTCTAACCAATCTTGGCGGATCATACCTGAATATCTTCCGTAATCGACCATGCCAGGAATATAATAAATTTTACCTTGACCTGTGGGGTCATTCGCTTTCACAATGTCCCACATATCCTTCGGAATAGCTGCCCATAAATTAGGTGCATATTTCGGCAGCAAATCGGTCAGATCGGCGATAGCTCCGTTTTTTGCTAAACTATTTTCAAGACCCTGCTGGGGTAAAAACAAATCAGGCAACTCACCAGATGCGATCTTTAGATTTAACTGATTTAAATAAGCTGTTCCACCGTTCCATTCCACATACGGGCTAATTACGCCTACGCCTAACTTTTCTTTATAAAATTCATACAATTTACTGCCTTTTTCGGTTGGTTTATAGCCGATGTTTGTTCCCCAAACTTCAATATCTACAATCTCATCGGCTTTCGCAGTTGCCTCCTGGTTCGGCTTAGCCGACGAAGTAGCTGCACTTTCGGATGAATTCGTTTTGTCGCTACAGCCTGTCACGACTGTAAACGAAAGAGCACTGAGTGCCGCAAGTGTCACAATCTTTTTGATCATTCCATGTTTCCCCCTAGTAGTTGAAATCGTATATGTTCTAAGACTCTATGAGCCGTAAAACCAATGTAAGCTTACCCTTTCACAGAACCGAGCATAGCCCCTTTAACGAAATACTTTTGCAAGAACGGATATACCGCGACAACAGGAATCATGGCAAAAATAACCGTTACCGCCCGAAGTGTGCGCTCATTATAAGCTAAACCAGCTGTAGAGACGGCTCCCGTAACCAAGACGTTATCGTCCGTGATAAATTGACGGATCTTGATTTGCAGCGGAAATAAATTCGTATCTTGCAAGAACATCAGTGGATGCTGGAACTGGTTCCACAACACAACACCGTAGAATAAAGCCAACGTAGCTAACACGGCCTTAGAAAGCGGAAGTACAAATTGGAACAGCATGCGGAAATATCCGCATCCTTCTATGAACGCAGCTTCCTCCAACTCCTTAGAAAACTGCTTGAAGAATGTGCGCATAATGATTAAATTAAATGGATTTAAGATATGGGGTATGATTAATACCAATGGGTTATTGTAAAGCCCGATACCTTTAACTGTCAGAAAATAAGGAACAAGCGGCGCTTTGAAGATCATCGCAATCACGACACCAATCATAATGACTGGCCCCCAGCGAAATTCCGTTTTCGACAGTGGGTATGCAAGAAGAGCCGTGACCAGCAGCGCCAAAATCGTTCCAATTACGGTTGTGCCCAGCGTCAAAAAGAACGACTTCCATAGGTCCGGACGATACATCATAAAATCCCAGGAAGCGAACGTAAATTCCTTCGGCCAAATGGTGACCAGATTCATATCCACCATCCGTTTAGAACTGAACGATGTCGATAGCACAGAAAGTAGTGGTATCATTGCAATAACGGATACAAGCAGGAGGATAATTGTGACGACTGAACCGAATAGTTTTTCCCCTCTAGATTCAAGCATGCTTACCACAACCCCCCGTCTGACACTTTTTTAGATAACTTGTTGAACGTAAATACCAGAATGAATCCGATTAACGATTGAAATAGTCCGACGGCAGTCGCGAAGCTATATTGCCCTTGCTGTATGCCTGTCCGGAACACGTAAGTATCTAAGATATCCCCTACGCTATAAGTCATTGGCGTCTGTAAATTAAATACTTGGTCAAAACCTAAATCCAAGAAGTTGCCGATTTCAAGTAATAGCAACACCAACACAGTCGGCAGCAGCAGCGGAAATGTAACGTGCCGGATTTGCTTGAATCTAGATGCTCCGTCGATCATCGCTGATTCGTATAACTGTGGATCTATTGAACTGATGGCTGCCATGTAGACAACTGTTCCCCATCCCGCGTCTTTCCAAATGGAAGTCAACACATATACAACACGAAAATAGGAGCTTTCCTGCATAACCAAAGTAGGTTCACGGTGAAACCATCCCATTACAATGTTAAACAATCCGCTTACTGAGAATAAATCAAACACAATACCAGATACGATGACCCATGATAGAAAATGTGGTACATACAGAGCCGTTTGGACTCCCTTCTTCAGGGCCGATTTTCGAATTTCATTGATCATGAGTGCCAAAACAATGGGGATTGGAAATACGATTACAATTCGTAGAAATCCAAGTACCAATGTATTACTGAACACCCTCATAAAATCGGGATAATGGAATAGCGTTTCAAAATTTTTAAAGCCAACCCATGGGCTATCCAAGAAACCTTTAAACACAGAATAATCTTGAAATGCGATTACGGAGCCCGCAAGTGGAATGTACTTAAATATAATGAGAAAAACTATACCTGGTATGGCCATGACATATAGCGGCCAAAACACCTTCATTCGATGAGATGCAACTGCTTTCAACTTATTTCCCCCCTGATGTTAGAAATGTGATTAGCTTCAGCTCTAACTGACTGCTCCATTTCTATTTGATCCAACAATACGGCCATTCTGTATCTGGACTCAACCTCGAAGTTCCTCAATCCATCACTAAATCCAGCAAATTACCGGTTTAATGGTGGATATAGATATGATTTATTGAAAATGAAGATAAAAAAATAGAAGCGGAGCGCTTTTTCAGCTTCTCCGCTTCTAATATGAGTCTTTTTATTCTTTAAATTTACCTGGTGTAATCCCTTTAATTTTTTTAAAGTTACGAATAAAACTGTTTTCGCTAGCGTATCCAACCTTCTCAGAAATCTCAATGACCTTCAAATTCGTATTCTTAAGTAAGTCTTCCGCTTTCTCAATTCGTACTTGTGTAATATAATCGTAAATCGAAGTTCCGGTTTCTTGTTTAAAGAGGACGTTTGCCTGCGACTGACTAATGCTTCCTGCCTCCGCTACGTGCGACACGCCAATATTTTCTGGATAATGTTCTTGAATGTACTCGATCATCTTCCTAAAATAATTCTCATGCTTTGTTGGTTTGCGTCTCTTCACTTCTTCTGCTAGATAGCTAGCTTCATCCAATGCCATTTGATGCAAATCTGAAAACGTCAACGTTTGAAGGGAATCCAACGCATCCATGATTTCCTGGAACTGTTCATCTTCTGGGTCTCTGAATTTCGTTATCATTTCCTTAATTACATGAGAATACCACCGGTATACGTGAAGAGGCTTTGCATTTGACGTTTCCCACTCCATACGTATTTTTTCTAAAATATTGGTTATATATTCGGTCTTTCCTTCTTTAATGCCTTGAGCGATTTCATGAATGGTTTCATTTTTTGAACCAGGGCCTTGCGCTTCTGAATAGGGCAATTCTTGCTCCGGCACATGAAGTTTTTTATATCCTATATACAAGCGATCTAGTAGTAACACTTCAGCTTTCTTGTAGCGACTGCTAAGATCACCACTTATCGGATAGAGCGATTCGGCAACTGCTACTGATAATGAAATTTTCAATAGTTTATCCGTGACTTCAATCCCATTTAAAAGCTTATCATAAAGCATTTGCAAATCCATATCGGAAGACAAGGGCTGTACGATCAGGGCACTTCGATCCTGAGTGAGATCTTCAAACTGCACCCTAAAACTCTCTCCCAGAATTTCCTCGAAAATATTACCTACTGCAAACTTAAGTAATAATTGATCATCTTGCTTGTACCCGTTCAACCAATTGTAGTAGGCATCCACCGAAACAATAACCGCATAAACTGGTAAGTCAGAACGCCATTCTGAGTACAGCAATCGCCATTTTGGATCAAATTCCTTACGCCGTAGTCTACCGTAAACCATATCTTGAATAAATTTGGCTTTTAGTTCCTTGTTGCTGCCATGCAAGAAATTTAGTTGCGTGAGCAGTCTGCCGACATAAGATTCTAACTGAGTGAAGTCAACCTCTAACGCCTCATTTCGATGGCTCCGAACTGTTTTAATCAATCGTTCAATAGGCCTAAACGTAATACGATTAACTTGGAAGATAATGAGCATTCCGATTAATATGGTAACCGCGGATACTACGAAAGTCATGGTTCGAATCCAATATAATTTCCCGAAAATTTGCTTTTGAGGAACTGCATAAACGTAATTCCATGACGTTGCATTTGAAGTCAGGCGAGTAATGAAATACTTATCAGGGTTCATCTGCTCTTTATTATTTTGACCAATTGAAAATAACGTTTCTCCATTTGCATCTTGAATGATTCGAACTGCCTCATTGTTAGTTGAACCTTCTGGAATGATCTGCGAAAATAGTTTCGTGGATTTCAAGTTTATGATAAGGTATCCGGATATTTTGTTATCTTCATATATCCGCTTAATGAAACTTATCATTTCGCCTTGATCCTTCATCCTTTTAGCGAAAGTCACATTGTTTGCATCCTGTTCAGCTAATGACAGTTGAGATAACCAACCCTTGTCACCAAAGGTATCAATACTGGAATTAAATCCATAAGGCGAACTACCAACAACATGGCGATTTTTTTCATCATATAGATAGATACTGTCAATGATCGAACTATTTTGAGTTAATGTATCCAACATGGACACAACGCCAAGTATGGTATCCATACTTTTATGATTGCTATAACGCAAGAAATCGATCGTTAGCGGGTCGAGAACTGCATAAATAGACGTTGTCATAATATCGTTCATTTTCCTGTCAACATCATCCCTGACGAAGGTCACCATCTGTTGGTGCGGAACTTTAATCTCCTCGAGTAGTGAATGTCTAGCGAGGCTGTACATGACAGTACCAACCAAAGCAATTGCGAAGCAAATGACCAAAGTTAAAATGAGAATTAATCTTGTTTTGATATTCGAAAAAATCAGTTTCACTTTGTACTTATATACATTCATGCTTTCCCCTGCCGTTTTCCCTCATTATTTCTTCTTCGCATACCACTCACGCGCCCGCTTCGTGACTTCGTCTCCGCCGCTACTTTTCCATCTTTGAATAAATTCATCAAATTTTTCAATCGGCCAATCACCGACAATAATTTTGGTCATGTATTCTTGATAGAGCTTATTCGATTTAATGTCCGGAAAGCCATCATAGATCGATATAGGAATGCCATCGCCGGCAATCCGTTTACCATCTCTTCCAGCTATCATCATCGCATCTATCATCATCTGGGCAACCTTCGGTTCATACTGATCCTGAAGCGTCATTGCCATCTGCTCCGTTGTTATAACTGGAAATAAGTCGATTAGATACGTTTGATCCGAACTGATAGGCAGCCTCTTCTTTTTGCCATCCTTCATTTCATAATGTTCGCCTTCAATTCCAAAAGAAGCGAAATTACGATTCTCGGGCTTCGCATAAAACTCAAGTAGCTTCATAGCTTCCACTGCGTTTTTGGACGATTTGGGAATGGCCCACTCCATATTATTGATGAGCGGTCTCGGCGTAAAACCATCAAACCCTTCTACCTTGGGGACCGGCATTCCGACAATATAGGCATTCGGATTTATTTTAGGCAAATTTTCAAAGAAGTTTTGCTTAATACCATACGGAACATGATACCAGACGCCTACTTTATCTTGCTGAATCTTTGCTTTCCAGGTCAATTCTTTATTCAAAAATGTTTCATTATCCAGCAATTTGTCTTTATAAAGTTCTCTTGCAAATGTAAGGGCTGCTTTCATATTCGGAGTGACCGCTGAGTACGTCAGTTCATTGTTATACAAGTCCCAAACAGGATACCCTTCTACCATAGCAACTCCGTACATCAAAAATATGTCATCCATCCATCGCCCCGCTTCACGTCCGCTGGTAGGAATCTCATCCTTTATACCGTTGCCGTTAGGATCTTGATCAAGAAATGCCTTAAGGACAGTAACATATTCATCCTTTGTAGTTGGGATTGTCATATTTACCTTGTCTAGCCAATCTTTGCGAATCAATGAACTATATCTTGGATACAAATTAACTCTTGGGATAAAATAAATTTTTCCATCTGGAGAGTTGGCTCGTACACTATCCCACACATCTTGTGGGATTGCCTTCCATAAGGTAGGCGCATACTGTGGCAGCAAATCATCCAAGGCAAGTAAAGCACCTTGCTTGAGTAGCGTATCTTCAACACCGTGAGGTAAGAACAGATCCGGTAGTTCATTAGCAGCAATCTTAACATTTAGACCCTTTGTAAAGTCGGTGCCACCATTCCAGGGGAGGGTTGATGTGTTTACTGATATACCTGTTTGCTCTGTCACATATTTCATCTGCTTATCGTTCGGTCCGGGCATTCTTCCATAATCGCTGAACATGAGAAGGTTAACTGTCTTAACTTCATGTTTCTGTTCACTCTCAGAAGTTTTTCCAGCAGCAGTATCCTTACTATCTGAACCAGCACTTGTGCATCCTGCCGCTATTAGGGCAAGTAATGCGATTGCGGCTAACCATGCAATCATCCGCATCATTTTTGATTGTAGTGCCATCTTTCTTGCCCCTTTCAATTTGCAACTATTTAAATAGTATATCATTGCGATGACACAAGCCCAACCTTGTACTTACTTTTGATGAAAATGCGAAAAAAGCAGTTTTCACCAGCTTTTTTGTAATTACTCTTAAATGGATTTTCACACAACCTGTCTAGGTTAGGAGTTTTCGCCTTATCAAAGCCGTATGCCCGAATACTGTCAATTCGTTGTTGGTCTGTCGTTATAAAAAGTATTGTGCTGCACCCTTGGGTTCCTCCTTCATTATAAACTAGTTACAGTTCCCTCCCTTATGCTTTCGCCATCCCCCGAGAATTCTCTCTCGCACCTACCTACCAGAAACAAGAGATCTTACGGATATGCTTTTTTATAGGCTTCCTCAAATTATTATTTTCTCTAGTTCATTGCCTACTTGGGCCCATGTTGTTACTTCAAAACTTATTTGTCCTCCAACTAATAGATAGTCTCAGATCTCTTCTTCTTCTTCTCTTCTTCTTCCCTCTCTCGCCCATTGACTTTCCACTCTCCACGTAATAAAATATTTTTACGTAATAAATACTTTGTACACGGAGGCTGTCCTCTCCATGCCACAAGAAAAAGATATCCAAGACAGCTATTGCATCAATTCGCCTGAACAGGCAACGGTGCTGCTTAATCCACTTCGTGGTGAAATTATCGCTCAGCTTTTGGAACCTGGGTCCGCAACAGAAGTCGCGCGCACTTTGGGCGAGACCGCTCAGCGTATTAATTATCACCTCAAAGCGTTGGAAAAAGCCGGCTTGGTACAACGAGTAGGCACACGTCAGGTTCGTAATTTAGTCGAGGTGCTGTACCGATCCATCGCCAAAACCTTCGTGCTCGCCGAGTCTCTCAGCATGAAGCCTGAAACGTTGCAAAAACTGAAGGATCAAAGCTCACTCGCACATCTTATAACGACCTCCGAGCGAATTCGGCGAGATGCGATGCTGCTTATGGAAGAGTCCGATGTCGGGGACGTCATTCCGAGTGCAACCTTGCAGTTTCAAGTCCATCTATGCACCGAACAGGAGCGGCAGTCATTCATTGAAGAATACACCGCAATGGTTGGGCAACTGGTGGAACGCTATTCAAGCAGCAAAGAACAGGAAGCTTACCATGTTTTGCTTGCCGTATACCCCAAACCGAAAGCATGAGGAGGTATTTGCATGGGTCAAGAAAATCAAGATAATCAAGAAGCCAAGTCCCGCCCAGCTTCAATTTCCAAACAAACACCTGTTATCACTTGGGAACAGCCACACCTAACTGAACATAAACCAGATTCCTCAAACAGTAATGTGATCGACATGGAAACTTACCGCAGATTGGATGCTACTACCATAGACACCGAAGCTACAGTGACCGTGCGCGAATTGCCCACTCTTTTGAAGGAAGAACCCGTTCGTCTGATCATTATTTCCTCTGGTTTTGGCCAGAAGCATGCTGTGCAAGCCAATACGATTCATTGCCAAGCTGCTTAATCAGCTAAACCATGTAGTCCATTAAACAAAAAGAACCTAATTTCCATATATGAAAGGATGATTGCAATGAGCTTTATTCCTATGGTTGTCGAACAAACCGCGCGCGGCGAGCGCTCGTATGATATTTATTCCCGTTTGCTCAAAGACCGCATCGTATTTCTTGGTACAGAAGTAAATGATCAAGTTGCGAACGCGATTATTGCCCAGCTATTGTTCCTTTCCGCAGAAGACCCTGAGAAAGACATCTCCCTCTACATCAATTCACCAGGTGGATCTACCTCAGCGGGACTTGCGATTTATGATACGATGAACTTCATCAAGCCTGATGTCTCCACCATTTGTGTCGGGATGGCCGCATCCATGGGTGCTATTCTTCTAACAGCCGGTGCTCCTGGTAAACGTTTTGCGCTTCCCAATGCAGAAGTCATGATTCATCAACCTTGGGGAGGCGCTCAAGGGCAAGCAAGTGATATCCACATTCGTGCGCAGCACATTCTCAAAACGCGTCGCGTTCTCAACGGCATCCTCTCACAAACGACCAAGCAACCGATTGAAAAAATCGAATTAGATTCCGACCGTGATTACTTCTTAGATGCAAAAGATGCACAAGCGTATGGATTAATCGATAAGGTCATTGAACGCATTTAACAGCACGCAACTATTAAAATAGGGTAGCACCTAAGGTCATTTATCTGACTTTCGGGGCTGCCCTTTTTTTAAATATCAAAATATGGGTAATATATCCGATATGAAGTTAACAACAAGGAGGTTACAGCGTGTCTCGCATCGTTCAAGTTGATGAACGCCCACCCATCGGAGAAAGTATTGTACTTAGTCTGCAGCATTTATTTGCGATGTTTGGTTCCACCGTGCTGGTTCCCATATTATTCAAAGTCGATCCTGCCACTATCCTGCTCATGAATGGAATCGGTACGTTAATTTATATTTTTATTACAAAAGGCAAAATACCCGCTTTCTTAGGGTCAAGTTTCGCGTTTCTATCGCCCGTTTTCATCGTGCTGGCATCCAAAGGTTATAGTGCTGCATTAGGTGGATTTCTAGTGGTTGGATTGATTTTTACCGTTGTGGCTTTACTAATTCGAGTCGTTGGCACGAGCTGGATTGATGTAGTTTTTCCCCATGCTGCCATGGGCGCAATCGTTGCGGTGATCGGACTAGAGCTAGTGCCAACAGCAGCTGGCATGGCGGGTCTTATTGCCCCAAGCGGTGCTCCAGCGGGCTGGTCACCAGATCCTACCGTTGCAACAGTATCCATTGTCACATTACTAGTCGGCGTTATTGGTTCAGTTGTATTTCGCGGGATATTGAAGGTTATTCCGATATTGATAGCTATAATAGCTGGATACGTGCTCGCAGCCATCTTAGGTTTGATACATATTGGAGACACGCTACGAGCCGCAGATTGGTTTAAAATCCCTACCTTTTACAGCCCCTCTTTCGATTGGCCCAGTATATTCATTATCGCACCTGCCGCCTTAGTCGTCATTGCGGAGCATATCGGACATTTGATCGTCACTGGGAATATGGTCGGTAAGGATCTGTCCAAAGACCCTGGCCTGAGCAGATCTTTGCTCGGAAATGGCGTCTCTACAATCCTTTCCTCCTTCGTCGGCTCAACGCCCAACACCACATACGGCGAAAACATCGGTGTCATGGCTATCAGCCGCATTTACTCTGTGTGGGTGATCGGAGGCGCCGCCATTCTGGCGATTATCCTTTCTTTCGTCGGTAAAATAGCCATTCTCATTCAAACGATTCCAACCCCCGTCATGGGCGGGGTATCCTTGTTGCTTTTTGGAGTTATCGCTTCCTCCGGAATTCGAATGCTCGTAGAAACTAAAGTCGATTACTCCAAACCAATCAACTTAATTCTAACCACTGTTGTACTCGTCATCGGGCTCAGCGGGGCAACGTTGAAATGGGGGCATTTTGAGATGAAAGGAATGGCCTTAGCTACGGTTGCCACGATTGTACTCAGTTTGTTTTTTAAATTGTTGGAGGTTTTGAAGCTTTCGAATGAATAGAGGTTGCAGGAACAAGGGCGGTATTATGCGCTTTCGCGATCCGGCGGTAGTAAGTTGGTGATTACAAAAGAGCCCCGCGACATGCCGCGGGGCTCTTTCCTATATCTGGCGTATCCCATCCCGGGATACGGTTAATTTCTCGTATCCCCCTTCGGTAATTAGATACGTATCTTCGATACCCACGACTCCGCGCCCGGGGAAAGTGAACTTGGGCTCGATCGCAATAACCATACCCGGTGCCAGCGGATATTTAAAACCCTTGGCGAGAACGGGTAACTCATCGATCTCGAGCCCAATGCCGTGACCAAGGAATTTCACTTGGTCAGCGCCGTACCCCATGAAGTGGGCGCTCAGCCCAGCTTCCTGCACTTGATCCAGCGCGAGCAGATACAGATGCTCGGCGATCATGCCTGGCTGTAGCCTGGCTTCCGTGGCGCGGAGGACCGCCTCCGCCACGTCATAGGCTCGCTGCAGCTCAGGGTCTAGATCACCGATCACCAGCGTACGCGTCTGATCGATCAAGTACCCGTCGATGGTGCAACCGATATCGACGAGGATCGGTTCGCCGCGCTGAATCAGCGCGCGGCCCGAGCTTTGCGGGCTGGACGGGTGAAGCCCCGTGCCCCCGGCCGGCCCGTCAAAATACGTCGGCACCGCTGCCGACGCGCCTGCCGCGACCATTCCAGTTATCAACTCGGAATTGTACGCGCGCATGCGCATCAGCCCTTGGTGCCCGCGTAGCCTTAGCTGATGCTCAATGAGCGCCATCAGCTCAAATTCCGCCATCCCCTCACGAATGTGGGGGATGACCGCCTCCAGCGCGCCGTCCACGACGCGCGCTGCTGCCCGAATCGCCGCGACTTCGTCCGGCGATTTGATCATGCGCTGCTCTCGCACGAGCAGCGAGCCGTCCTCCCAGACCGCGCCGGGCAGCGCAGTCTGCAAACGCACGTACAGCTGGACGGGTAACACGTCCAGCTCCGTCGCCACACGCAGCGCCCCACCAGCCGCTGCGTCCACGCCCCCCGCTCGCGCGCGAAGCCGCTCGCCGAGCGTCTTCCAAGAACCGAGCGCTTCAACCTCCGCTGCCGCTTCCTCCTCCGCGCGTATCAAACTGCGACGAACGAGATAAATCGCCTCTCCCTCAGTTGGAATGAACAAATACCCCGTCTGCATCGAGCCACAGTAATAATATATATCGACATGGTGCGTGACCAGGAAGCCTGACCACCCTCGCTTACGCATCTCATCTTGCAGCCACTGCTGCCTTTGCTGAAAAATTGTCATAGAACTCAACTCCTATACGCCGTAGATTAACACCTCACTTTCACATTATACATGGAAATAACCGCTATCGCTCTATGGGGACTCTAACGACATTCTAACGAGTTCTATTGCCGCTATAACATCACTCTTCCACTGGCTCTGTTTCGAGCCCCTTCACCCTACTCCACATAAATAGATGGATTTCCTGTATCTAATTTGTTCACTTATGGACTAAATTGCAGAATAACTGGATTCCCTCCAGCTATTTTGTTCCAAAACCAACGCTTAGAGCGATTACGGAGGAATTACCTGTACATTTTCCATCTATTCGCAAAAAATCATCTTTTACACGCCATTTAGCTGTATATTTTCCAGTTAAACGTTGCTGACAAAAGCGACCTCATCCTCATCCTCATCCTCATCTTCACCTCACCTCACTTCACCTCATTCCACTTCACCTCATTCCACTTAACCTCACTTCACATCCCGCATCACCCTTGCCACTCTCACTTCCCCCTCAATACACCATCTCCGCAGAAGACTTAATCGTCCACGTAATCGGCTGCAACACCGCGTACGTTCGCGGAAACGCCAGACGAATAAACATAATGACGCCAGGGCGTTCCAACGTAACCGTATAGTCCCTCGCATCATCTCGATACGTGTAGGGAAATATTTCCCCCTCATTAACCACCTTAAAGAAGTCAACAACCACCGTGCTTTGTAAAAAAGTATCCGGCAAGGGCTCATTATCTGCATCTAAGCGTAAATTAACCTGCAAATACGCCATCGCAGCCTCTCTAGCTTTCACCTCATCAATGGCATGAATTCCTTGTGCAAGCTTTACCACATCACTTTGCTGTGCAGCAGCATGTACCGCATGGTTCAGCCCATGCTTTCCTTGAAAAACGGTATGCATCGCTAATTCCTCATCCGTTTGTAAGGCATACAAAGACATAAACACCACGCTCATTAACATCATTAAAAGCAACTTATACACGCCGTTCCCTCAACTCTCAAGGTACATATTCACTCATCTTCATACCGGTTGCCCCCATGCGATCTGATGCAGAAGGTACCGGTATCCCGATAAGTTGATCAATTACAAAAAGCCGCTGATACGGATAGGTGATCGTTAGCCGCAAGCCCGTTCCTCTCCAAACGGGTGCGCTCGCATCCATTCCGCCAACGCCAGAGTTGGTCCCAACCACATACGTAATGTCTACAGGTACGAAACCTCTTTCCGCCATACGCATTCTGGACTCGGCAATCATCGCTGCATTGATATACCCATGGCTGCCATTCGCTCCGACCTCGAGCAAATAATCGACTTCTTTTTGCAGCACAGCCTGCCGAACAATAATGACATGCTTATACACTGGTGAGAACATAAACCAACAAAGCATCGTAGCAAACAAGATAAACACCAAAATCTGCTTCATGGATTAATCCGCTCAATTGACTCATTTATTCTCGCTCCGCTATCACTCACTTGCCTGCGCGTCCCCGTACTTCCTCCAACAACATCGAAATAAATACCGATAATGACCATCACCAACAGCACCGTAACAAGAATCGACCTCATCCTTTCCCCACCGTACTACGGTTGAAGTGAGGAAATGTTAGTATTCGCTGTCGTCCCATGCGTGCTTATATTCCGTCTCATTCCCGTGGACCCGTCATTAATAATCGTAGTAAACAAATAAGCGACCACAATCAGCATCATTACCGTTACCAAAATATTTCTCATATTTTCGCGCTCCTAGTGTAATTAGTTAATAGCATCAAATAATCGTTGCCCTTCTGCAATCCACGGGTACATAAATACCCGAAATGTATTCAATATCGGCAATCCTGCAAGTACGAAAAGCACATAAGACACCGTTTCTTTCTTGCTCTCGCGAATTAATTCCATTTTTTCTTTATAGTCCTGAATGCGTTGTTTTAACAGCTCATAATAGTCCCCATGCTCATTCAACCTTAACGCATTCAGCGTCTCACCAAAGCTATGCGCTTCATCGGTCCCTAGTCTCTTTTTAAAATGAACAATCGCATCCTCAGCTCCCTGATACCACTCATTCAGCAGCAGCTCGACATGAGCTCGAATCGACGTCGTTTGACCGACACATAAAGACAATTTGTCATGCAAATTCAATTTTGAATCATTATAGTATAAGAGCTGTCGACTGATCGCATAAATATCCCGCACGATGCGCTGTGATCGCTTTTCTTTTAGCATTGTTAGTACTTTTCGATCCCACATTAGAAAAATCGACAACACCACCGCGCTCACAAGTACATACGCAGGCTGTATATGCAGACCGAGCCATGGATGCTTGAAAGCTGCGTATCCCATAACTCCGATTAGCATCGCTATAACTAAAAGCAACCTCCTGGCACCCTCATATAGGTTCGCATTCATCCAAATTCCGCAACCTAGCAGCAACTGTTGCTTCGTCTCTACAACTTTCGTACTCATGCCCAGCAAGTTATACAATTGCGAGGGGATTCTAATCTCTTTCAGCGTGCTTTTTACATGTAAGGATCGCCATCTCCTTTTGCGAACAGGTATGAGCTTTAGGACATGATAGATCATCAGCATTAGAAGCATAAATAATACAAAACGTGTAGCATACTGCAGTATAAGCAGCTGGGCATTGACCATGACCAAGGTATTCACCTCCTCACATTCTTCGCATAGACAAGTAAATTCCCATCAAAAAAGATACAAATATCAACAACAACGCATCCAAAATCATATTCCGACCAGCAGGGTCGATCACATAATATAAATAAGCGTTATCTGCATTTACTTTGAAATTAATCCACATAAATAAGACCATAAAACCAATTGGCGTAAAATTAGCAATACGAATTTCCAATAGTCGATTTCTTTCCATTTGATCAAAACGCTGCGCTTTACGCATATCTGTAATAAGCTCTTTCAGGCTATCCCCCACAAAGCTTCCTTCTTTCAATGCCACTCGCATAATCCCGGTAAAATAATCTGCCCAGATGTGACCCAACGACAAAGCGAAGATGCGCAAGCTTTCCTCTGTGTCCCTTTGCGTCATCAAATGACGATATAATTGCTCGAAAACAGGCTTAATCGGATACAAAATTCGATTTTCCTCTATACAATACTTCAGCGCAATTTTGATATTTTGATTAGGGTCAATTAAGTAAGACTGGTAAAAGACTTCGACAGCAGGAAGAAACTCAAGCCTTGTTCGCAAACGGACACTCACCAGCTTCACTCGAAGCAGCAAATAAGGCATCGAAGCACCAATCATCGTCATCATAAGCGCACCTTTTACGGATTGGAAAAACAAACCACCAGTCAACAAGCCGAATAATAACCCCACTAGACTAATTGTCAGCATCACCTGTATACTTATTTTTGATTCGACGGCTTCCAACAACTCCTTAATATGCTTAGATATCCAGCCCCTTGTCTCCAAATAAGAAGTTAATCTCGCGCTAAAAGTAGCGTTTCTTACATAGTAAAGCCTAAACCTCGCCTTGCGTTGTCGGATAAACAGCTGTAGCAGTGCTTGAAAACCCACATAAACGAGCACAAATAACAACAAGAGAAAGACATATTTAGCGAAAATCACTGCTCTAAACCGCCTTCTTTCCCTTCATTTTCAATAAATCCGTGCTCCATCAACAGCGTGAAACAAGCTTCATCCACTTTTCTTATTCTACGCGAAGCATGAAGCGACAATTTCCCGGGAAATGTCCATTTGTCTGTCGAGTTGTCATAAAGTGCTAGATTCGTGACGAAAACGCATTCATTTTCATAACGATATTCGACGATTCGCACAATCTTTCTTTTCCCTTGAACAACCTGCATTTCAATGCCGATATGTGTCACAAATTCAGTAATTCGTTTCGTCAAACGCTTAGAATCCATCCCTCTGCCATCCAACATACACATATCTGTAATCGCATCTGGCACATCCTCCAGCTCACTGACATGAACCGTCGTCAAACTGCCCTCATGACCACGTGTACAAGCACGAACATACAAATTAGCATCTTCGTCCCTAATTTCTGCGTGACATATGCGTTTAGGAGACTGCCTTAAGGCAAGTTTAAAAGCCTGCAAGCCCGAATGTCTCGGATCTTCCTCGTCTATTTCGTATTCGACGATATTTTTATGGGGGAAATCTCGCTTTAAGTGCAACTCGAATCGCGATTCAATCGTGATTATTCGCTCGTTATCGTCCATCTCGGCAATAATTGCCTTGAGTAGATTCGTTTTTCCTGAGTTTGTCGGTCCAATAACTACCATATTGAAGTATGTGTGGATAAAACAACGAAGTAATAGCTCCATGCGGGCATCCATTGTGGCCAGATCTGGCGAGGTAAGGGAGGATAAATCGAATCTTTTTACCGTGTAAAAGCGTATTGTCAACGTGGGTTCAGCCGTAAATCCGAAGCCCGTCATCGTTACACGCGAGCCATCTTGCAAAACCACCTCAGCCCAACGCTTCCTAGGATTAAGTGTGTCATGGTTGAATAACACCAAATTTTGTTGAATTCTTTCTAATTCTCGGAGGGATGGAAGCTCATACGCAGAAGGTCTAGCCATTCCTCCACGCACTTCAAAAATCCGCTTCCCCACAACTTGAATCTCTTCTAATCCTTCTTTTTGTTTGAGGACAAGCTCAAGCACATTTAAGCCGATAATTTCGGCAAAAATCGCTTCAGGTAACGTCGTATACCCACTGGTCCGAGGTGGAATATCTGAAAGTCTTCTTTTTGATACAAGATCATGAATGATCGCCAGCAGCTTGCCACGGTCCTCTTCATAGCCCAGAATTGCGCGATTTAGCGTCTCATTATACAACTGTTTTTCAATCTCAGATCTGCCTTTTAAGGCCACAAGCTCACTCCGAATCTCCTGTACCCATTGCTGAAAAAATGCATCCTCACCTGAGCCTACATAATCTTGATCGTTCACGTTTACACGCACACTATTGTTCCATTCATCGACTTCATCATCGGGATGCCTACTACCAGCAACCTGTTGTTTCAGATGGTGATTTAAACCTACCACAGCTTCTTCCGTCCTACGTTCATGCATGTAGGTAATCATCGAAAACCTCTTCCCACTCACTCCCTTACCCTCCTAAAATGGATTAGCTAACCACGCGTTTACCTGTGATAAGCTTCTGGAACCAAGTATTATGCTGGATATTTCCTCTGGAAGGAAGCTTATAAAAATCAACAAATTTCCGCGCCACCACCCTTACCTCTTGATGCATAGGATGCGTTGGGATTAACATCTCTATGAGCTTACCTTGGTTACAACGAGCGAGGGCATCTCCATGTCTACTGACATGTCCAATTAAGTGCAGCTGCGTTTCTTTTCGAATATCCTTGATCGTGAATTCACTTTGCTTCGCATTGCGATCCGTTTGTACGGCCATCAGCTCAAATGCATCCGGCTGCAAGCCAAACACTGCTCCAACCTGCCGAATCCACCTCGAGAAGTCCTCCTGAAAATGGGCAATATCCCCGGTCGTGACGACAATTTTGCTGTCAGCTTCAAGCAACCCGCTAACGGTCGCCGCATTATCCCAATACGCGCTGACTTCAATAATACAGATGTCGAAAGCGCCACGCGCCACCCGCAGCAAATGAATAATTTCCGATGGCGTAAAAAACTCCGCCTGCTCACGCAGCATATTCCCATAAAGGATATGCAAGCCATGCGCCTCTTTCGGCTTATCACAGACGTGGAGCAGCCTCTCGGGCGTTAAGCTTTGGGCCTTCAGTTCCGCTCTCAAGCCATCTAATGTAAAAAAGTGCTCTTCGCGTCCGAGATATCGATGAAGTTTTGAACTTTTGAGATTCAAACACAGATATCCAACCTTTTTCGATGTCTCCATCGCTAACATGGCAGCTACACCAAAGGACGCCAACGTCGTTCCAATATTCGGTGTGGAACCAACGAACGTAATTAACTTACCAGGAGGTACCTTCTTCGAGACCCCCTCGCTTGCTCCATCCACCCATGCGCGAATTTCATCTGCAATCGCAGCTGTACTGCGGCCCGGAAGAATATAATCCAACTTCATCAGTTTGCACATTTTCAAATACTTCTCATTGATTGAGCCATCATGGTAATTCGAGAGTAACACGATGATCTTCATCACTTTGCTCTGCCCCTGCAAGCTTTCAAGCAACTCCTCAAGCTCCCCGTATAATAGCTCCCGATCCGATAGAATGACATGTGAGTAAGCATGCTCCTTTAATTTAGGCTCTAAATTATTCGCATCCGTAAATATTTGCCACCCAAACGGCTTCTCATACACCACATTCGTAAGCTCATCGATTAACCGTTGATCCGTCGAAACTAAAGCAATTTGCATATGCTTTCACCTCTCTTTTTGCCATATTACTGCCGCACACGTACTTCCTCTATGCCATCAACTACCTGATTCCAGAATCGACGTGGAGCTAAAAGCAATCACTAGCTTCGCCTTTTTCGCTGAACATAATTGGTCGATCTGGAGCCATTCGCTTTCCGTCAAATTCAAATTGATCTGATCGATTGCCGCATTAGCTTCCAGTCTGGAAATATACATCTTCTGCTCATCCCCCTCAACTTTGGATAGCAAATTGGAGTTCTTCGGATTGTCTACCTCCACATTGGCTGATGACTTCACTGAAGCAACAGTCACTTCCTTCGCATCGAACAACCTGCGCGAGCTCCCATCCGCCCCCGATACATACATGTGAACCCGATCTCCCGCCCGTATGCCATTCGAAACCGAAAGCAGATACTCTTTAGGAATTTGAAAAGTGGCCTGTCCCTCATTCGGTAAAAGATGATAACGATTCACTTTCCACTTTAAAATAGGTTCCAGTGTCCCTAGAGGAATCATGGATTCCTGCCCGACAACATCAGTAAACTTCGTCATCATCTCCGAGGTGTAACTCCCTTTCTGAATCGACTTGAACTCGAGCATATCATCACGAATAAACTGGCCCGCGCGAATAAAATCCTTCGGAACCACAACCTGTACCGTCTGCTGCAGTTCTACCTGGTTCACTTGTAACACATACACACCGTATACGAGCGCCCCGGCAAGCAATGCAGCAACCACACTAATAAGCAGGCTTCTCCTGTGGTTCAATTGATCACCTCCTTTCTATCTGATCCTTTAAACACAACAAAAAACGCAAACCTCGGAAAATTCATCTCCGAAATTTGCGTTCTTCGCAAACCAAACTCTATTAACTTAAGTTCGAAACAATATAATAAAAGTATCACATAAACTTCCAATTTTCAACAGCTATTTACAAATTAATGGGCACTACCATTGAAGCGCTCTGCTAAATCGACATTCTAACTTCCACAGTATCCAGTTACTACTAAATAGGCACTCCCTTGCTACTCCAAGGACCTCCATCTATGCGTACTATCCCTTTGACTCAGGAAATTGTAGATACCTCAGAAAATCGGATCATGCGCGATGTCCACTCCACTTGGTGCATCTTCAAGTTGTAGATACCTCAGAATTCAGCAAAAAAAGAGACCCAGCTTACAGCTGGATCCCCTCATTAACTTCTGCGAGTGTTGGCAGCGCAGGAATTGCTCCCCTGCGCGTCGTGGTCATTGCGCCGACGCGATTCGCGAAGGCAAAGATACGTTCAGCAGCTCCGGCTTCAGCCAGCGCATCCACAACCGTAGCTGGCGTAACGCCTATCCGCGCCAGCTGAAAGAGCATGCCGCCGACAAAGCTGTCGCCGGCGCCGGTCGTATCGACGGCTGCCACAGGCACGCCGGCGATCACAACATCCTGCCGCGCGGTAACCACGCGGCAGCCCTGCGCTCCCAAGGTGATAACGATCACCTTGGGCCCGCGCTGCAGCAGCTGCTGCGCACCCGTGGTCGCGTCCACACCGAGTAGGAATTCAATTTCCTCCTCGCTGACCTTGACCACATCCGCAAGCGGAAGCTGCGCAAGGATTTCAGCCCGAGCCGCATCCGCGCTCGGCCACAGGGCTAACCGAACATTGGGGTCGTACGACACCAATGCACCAAGGTCTCTCGCTCGCTTCGCAGCGTCGAGCGTAGCTGTACGGCAAGGCTCGGCGATCAGTGATACCGAGCCAAAGTGATAGACCGCTGCGTCTTCCAGCCACTGCGACTCGACTTCGTCTGCGCGTAGCAGCATGTCCGCCGCCGGGTCGCGGAAAAACAAGAAATCGCGCTCACCGTCCGCGCGCAGCGAAACAAAAGCCAGACCGGTCTTCGCCTCATCGGTCTGTAATACCGCCGTTTGCACGCCTACGTACTGCAGCGTGCGTACTAAATAATCGCCGAAAGGATCTCGGCCGATTTTGCCAATAAACCTAGCGTCGCCGCCTAGTTTGGCGACTGCAGCAGCTACATTGGCCGGCGCTCCGCCCGCCGCCCGACCAAACTTGTCGACGTCAGCCAAAGCTTGGCCATTCTCCTCCGGCACAAAATCAATCAACAGCTCTCCCAAGCAGACGATAGTTGTTTTGCCCATATCCCCAATTCCCCTCTATTTGTTATATCCGAGCGCACGCATAATGAACGCCGTTGTTTGCCCTATCAATGTTTCCATATCCGGCCGTTCTTCCGTAAAAATCGGTTCAAAAAACTCGCGTTGCTTGTAAAAAAACATGGCTCCCAAAACAAACATGAGCGTACTATCCAGCGATTCAAACTCATAAACCCCGTCTTGTCTGCCCTTGTCCAATAAATCACGAACCTTTTGCCACAGTGGGAAAAAAATCTCTCTCATTTTATCCACACGCGGGGTAATCGTGATGATCTCCATTTGAATTATGCTAATTAGCTCCGGATCATCTGTTCGAATCTTCAGAACTTCTCTAATGACCATTTGGATACCGAGGTACGGATCATAAATACCATAGAACTCTCTCAGATCATTTGAAGGAAAAAACTGTTTAAACACCTCATGGAAAACGCTCTCTTTTCCGCCAAAATAATAGGAAACCAGAGCCACATTGGCCCCGGCCTCCTCACATATTTGACGTACGCTAGTTGCATCATAACCATGTTTTGCAAATAATTTCTTAGCTGCTAACACAATTTTCATTTTCATATCTGAATCTTGATGACCCATGCCTAGCGGCCTCCTCAATAGTTACGCATTTGATTGAACTTGATTTGTGGATAGAGCCGGCTTGGCTTTTTTAGCGACCACAACGAGCATATCAATCGCAAATGCTACTGCGGCAATTAAAAATAAGAAACCAACTTCGTGGCCTACCCCAGGCCCACCGAACAAAATATTCATCAACCCGTTCACCGCATACGTTGCCGGGAAGAAATTACTGATAGAATGATAGAAATGTGACAAAAGTTCTCTCGGTACAATCGCACCGGATGACACCAACTGCAAGGATAACATAGCAATGTTAAATAGCATACCTGCGTTCCCAAACAATGTCAAAAACATTTGTGCAACCAATGCAAACGTTAATAAGAATAATGACTCAAAGCCCCAAAGCTCTGCAAATCCTTTTTCTACGGATCCACCTAATGAAACAACCATAGTTGCACTAATGAGACCAACAACAACCGCAGCAATCACAGTTATACTGGTACGTGCAGCCATTTTTTGCGTTTTAGTTAGAGATGCACCAAGTACATTGCTAGTTACGCTGAAGTTCATTCCCATAATCATCGTACCTACGATCGAGGCAAGTACGAGCATCATCGGTAACATTTGATTCGGCATATCCTTTACTTTATTCGTGCTTTGTATATCGGAACTTACCTTACTCGCCAGACCTTGTGCAATCTGAGTCGCTTGCTCCGCAGGAAGCTGTGGATTCATCTGTGTTAGAACAGCTGATGCACCTGCCGCTACTGCCTCTTTATTCACTGTTGAAGTAATGTTCGCGGCCACAGCCTGCATGATCGACTTCGTCATAGACGGATTAGACTCATTTACTGTATAGCTAATTGGTGATGTCTGTCCTGGTGTTTGTAATTTTTTCGAAAAATCCGGTGAAATATGCATGACCATCTGTACTTCACGATTATTTAGCTTGCTCTGTGCTTCCTCATTGGAAGAGATGACTTCTGTCTTAAAGGGCAGATTACTCTGCAAGCTTTGAACAATTTTGCCACCCATTGCTTGATCCTCATTAACGATTGCAATCTTCAAATTCTTCGTATTATCCGAAACCCCGGAATAGCCGGTCATCCATATAATACTAAACAGCAATTGAAACGTAATCGCTGTAATAATCCCTACCTTCGTTGTCGCGGGCTTCAAAAATGTAGCTATCGACTGTCTCATGTTACCACTCCTCATTATTAAACGATCATTTAAAACATTCGTTTAAATAATAAGGGCGGTACGCTTTTTTGTCAACCCACTAACAGGCAAAACAAAAGGGCTGCCCCCGTCAGTCATATTATGACTTGTGGGACAGCCGCCTTTGCTTTCGATCCGAATCTTATTTAATATAACCAAGCTCTTTAATGCGTTTCTCTGCAGCGTCTAAATACGCTTTATAATTCATGGAGCCTTCCAGCGTTTTGATGAAGCTGTCATACTCGCTAAGCGGACGCTTGCCATAAATGAATTTCGACAATTCTTCTTCAATGTAACGATTCGCATCCGCTGCGTTGTAACCGTTCGGGAAGTCCACGAAGCCGTTCAAGACTTCGATCCGCGGCTGCTTGCTTGCAAATTCAATGAATTTGGACTGCGGTGCGAACTTCACTGTCAAATAATCCATTTCCGGACGACCTGTAAATTGGTAGAGCCAGAAGTAGCCGCCTTCTTTCCCCATCAGGTCTGTCGGCACGACTTTCGTTCCGTCCAGGTTGTAGTGCTTACCTTTCACACCGTATTGGACAAGCGGAGAGCCGTCTTTACCGGAAACGTAGTTCAAGAGATCCAGCACTTTTTGCAGTTTTTCCGGGCTCTTTTCGAGCGATTTCGGAATCGCATACATGCCTGCGGTCGCACCGATGTCATTTCCGCTGACGAATTGACCGCCAACACCTTTCATTGCTTCTACCTGTATCCAGTTCGCATTCGGATTCACAGCTTTAATCTGTTCAACGAACTGATCCTTGGTAACATTCGGCCAGTCTAGGTACACAATACCTGCCTGTCCTTTAATCGCCTTTTGCTGATGCTGCGTTCCTGTATTCGCCATGAGCTCAGGATCAACTTCACCTGATGCCACCATTTTTTGAATGAATTCGAGCGCATCCTTCATATTAGGATCATAAAGGGAGTTCACCATCTTATTATCTTTTACATATAAGCTCGGTACTCCCGAATAAGCGATACCATATGCGCCAAAGACCGGCTCAAACGCGCCAAATTTACCACCCGTCAGACCGAAAGTATCCTTCTTCCCGTTGCCGTCCGGATCCTGCTCAGTGAAAGCCTTTGCAACATTATAAAGCTCTTCTGGTGTCGTCGGCACTTTCAAATTAAGCTTATCCAACCAATCCTTACGAATCCAGTACGTGTTGTAAGGAACCGTAGGCGACTTGGCAATGGCAAATGTCTTGCCGTTTAGAGCGCCTTTCTTCAAGGAAGCATCACCGATAAAATCCTTCGTAGGCTTCAGCTTATCCATGTAAGGTGTAAGGTCAAGCAGCAAGCCTTGATCCGAGAACTGTTTCAGCTGTTGGCGATCCACCGCAAACAAATCAGGGAAGTTCGCTGATGCCATCCGTACGTTGAGTTGATTTTTATAGTCGTCGCCGGAAGCGTATACGGTCAAATTAATTTCCGTATTCAGCGCTTTATCCAGCTCCTGCTTAATGATGTCCTGATCAGGTGTAGGCAACCCGCTTCCTGTCTCGATAATGTCGATTTTAACAGGCTTGCCGTTGGATGTCGCAGCTGCTTTGGCGCTTTCCGCCGGTTTATTCGTCTCTGTTGTGCCCGTCGTGGATGATCCGCAACCAGCAATCAGTGTGCCTCCTGCAAACGTCATAGCGAGTAGAGCTGGAACGAACAATTTCTTTTTCATCTAAACCCCTTCTTTCTGTAAAATGAAAGATATGTTTGGCTATATGTTGCCGTCACCGAATGCGCAGGCTGCAGTCCCGAGCATCTAGGGAACGGGATCAACCTTTGACAGCGCCCATCAGCATGCCTTTGGCAAAATGCTTTTGGATGAACGGATACACTAGAATAATCGGCAAGCTGGCTGAAACAACGGCCGCCATTTGCATGGTTTCGGTCGGCAGCATGTTTTCCGCATTCTCAAGCGGCTGCTGCGTTAGCATCAAAATTTCACGAATGATGACCTGGAGCGGAAATAAGCTGCGGTCCGTCACATACATAATGGCTTGGAAAAACTCATTCCAATGGCCAACCATATAGAAAAGTCCGATTGTCATCATGGAAGGTACAGAAAGCGGCAGTACAATTTGCCACAGAATGCGGAATTCCTTCGCGCCATCCATTCTTGCCGATTCAAACAGTTCTTCGGGCAGATTTTCGAAAAAGCTTTTCATAATCAGAACGTTAAAGCTCCAAATGGCATTCGGTAAAATCATCGACCACACGGAGTCAAGCAAACCTAACGATTTCACGATTAGATACGTGGGAATAATACCGCCACTAAATAACATCGTGAACACAACCAAGAGCAAGAACAGGCTTCTTCCCGGCAGATTGCGGCGGCTGAGCGGATACGCCATGAGCAGCGTCAGCACCAGATTGACCGCAGTTCCGACGACGGTAATAAATATGGTTACCCAGAATGCCCGGGGAATCTCCGTTTCCGTCAGAAGCTTATGATAAGCTGAGAAAGTGATGGACTTCGGAATTAGGATAAAACCGCCATTTTTCAGTACCTCAGAGAACGGGGTGATAGAGACAGACACGACATACATGAGCGGGAAAATGGCTGCCAAGCCTGCAAGACTCAATATAATGACTACGACAGCGTTTACAATTCGATCCTCCCAGCCTCTTACCATATGCCCTCACCCCACTTCTTGGATAAATGATTGGAACCAAGCACAAGCACCAGGCCAATCAATGATTTGAACAATCCGACTGCGGCACCCAGCGAGAAATTCAGCTGCTGAAGCCCTGTCCGGAACACCCAAGTATCCAGAATATCGGCAACGGCGTACACTTGAATATTGTATAAAATGTAGATCTGATCAAAGCCGGCATCCATAATATGCCCCAGCTTCAGAATCAGGAGCAGCACAATCACATTGCGAATGCCCGGCAAGGTAATGTGCCATACCATCCGTAGACGACTCGCACCGTCGACTCTTGCGGCTTCATACAAGGTTGGATCTATGGCCGCCATCGCTGCGAGATAAATGATCGCGCCCCAGCCGAGATCCTTCCAAATTTCCGAACCAACCAGGATCACCCGGAAGTAATCCGTCGACGTCATAAAGCCGATTGCCTTCCCGCCAGCGCCTTCGATCCAGTTGTTGACGAGACCCGAGCTTTGCGAGAACAGCGCGATGAGCACCCCGTAAATAATGACCCAAGACAAGAAATGTGGCATGTAGGTCAAGGTCTGTACGGTTGTCTTAAACCACTTCAGCCGGCATTCATTGAGCAGCAGCGCCATAATGATCGGCGGTATCGTGCCGAAAACGAGCTTGTAAACGCTGATGATGAGCGTATTGGCCATTAATTGCCCGAAGTACGGGGAGTTGAAAAAGATTTGAAAATGCTTGTACCAAGGATCGGCCCAGCCGCTCTTCCAGATACCATCCAGCATCTGATAATCCTTGAATGCGATAATAATGCCGTACATCGGGACGTAGCGGAAGATAATAAAATAAACAATGCCCGGCAGCAGCATAAGGTAAAAAGCTCGGAACGCCCATATCTGCTTCGCTGACAATTTTGCCCTCGTTTCTCTTATCTTGCTTCCGGCCTTCGTCTCTCGATGTGCAACCATCTGTTGGTCCATGAGGCCACCTTCTTTCCGTTAAATCGCTTGCTCCTAAGTGTTGATCTCAGTATAGCAAGCGCTTTCTTCGGAAAATATACAGTGATCCTGCTAAAATGTACGAATTCTTGCAAACGCTTTATTATTGATTTTCTGTATATAGATCTGCCGGAAGCTCCATTCGGATGAGGGTTCCGACCTCCGGTACACTGAATATAGAGAGCCCATAAGTCGGTCCAAAATTAAGCCCAATCCGCTCATGCACGTTCATGACGCCGATGCCGGTAAACCTGTGTTTATTCGGAGCTTTCGTGCGCTCAGCGAATAAGCTGTCGAGCTGGTCGGCGCTCATGCCTAGACCATCATCCCGAATCGTAATGATGAGTTTTTCCCTCACGCATTTTGCCCGAATCCAAATACTCCCCGTTCGTTTGAGCGGCACCAAGCCGTGAAAAATCGCATTCTCCACCAGTGGCTGCAGCGTCAGCTTCAAGATCCGCAATTTGCGTGTTTCCGGCGCCGCGTCAATTGACATTGTAAATTTATCCCCGTATCGAATCTTCTGAATATACGCATACATGCGCAGCCCTTCCAGCTCGTCCTCCAACGTAACAAATTCGGAGCTTTTATCAAAGCTCAAGGACAGCAGACCGACCAAAGCCTTAATCGTCTCTCGCACTTCATGAATTTTATGCTGTTTGGCTAAGCTCGAAATACAGGCAAGTGTATTGTATAAAAAATGGGGAGCAATCTGGCTCTGAAGCATTTTCAGCTCGAATTGTTTTTTCCGCCGTTCTGCCTCCCTCGTCTCCAGCAGCAGGTAATGGATCCGCTCCATCATGGCATTGTAGCTTCGCGTCAAGCGGCCAATTTCATCGTTGCCCGTCACATGGATGGTATGCTGAACGTCGACGTCACGTACCCGGTCCATCTTGGCCACTAAGGTGCGCACCGGCAGCGTAATGTATCTCGAAATCATGTAGGTACTGAGCAAAATAATGACAATCCAGAACAGACCGGCCGTACTGAAGTTGCGGTATAGGCTTTGAATGTTGTGGTAGAAATAACTATTTTCATAAAAGGCTATAAAATACCATCCCAGCTTGTTCATGCCTGACTTGACCGCCACCAGTCCTCCCTGCGGGCCCTGTAGTTCTGAGGCACCTACCGGCAAATCCGCGATCTGCGTCACGAAGTCTTCACCAAGCTCCGGTGGAAACACCGACGTGTTATAGGGCAGCAGCCGGTAAGAGCTGGGCGGAAGCGTCGTATCGAAGGAGTGAACCACATTGTTTTTATTGGTGATGATGGCAAACGTTTGATTTTTCGTATTCATAAATTGCGCAAGCAAATTCGTCAGCTGTACAAGGTCAATTTCGACAACGGCAATCCCTCGAAAATCCTTCGACTGCGCCGCTTGAATCGGCAGGACGAACGCAACCGTTTTGCCTGACATTGGGGATTGGTAAGGCTCTGTAATAAACATACCGTAGGTCTGTTTGGCTTTGGTAAGCAGCGACTGCATGTAGGGATTGCCGATGATATCAAACGTCGTCTGCGAATTCGTAATGACGTTGCCATCCTCCCGCACCAAGTACAGGTTTTTATACAGCGTGCTGTTCTTATTAGCATAGTTGCGAAGCACCTCAGAGGCTTCCTTCTCTTTACCGTCGTCAAACAAGTCATCCCGCGTCGAGATCAGGAGGAGAATGTTCTGCACGTTGTCCAGATAGGCATTCATATAGAGATTCGTCCGGTCAATAATGACCTGCGCATCTGTCACTACCTGCATGCGGAACAAATGTTCAGCTTCCCGCAGGTTGCTCCATGCCAAGCCACCTAACAAGGCGACCGTTGCGATTGATAAGAATAAAAAGTGCTTCGCCAGCATCGTCCAACTGCTGAACCACGATAGAATTGCTTTCATGCGGTCATCATCCCTTTTTGTATTCTGTCGGCGCTACACCAGTCCAGTTGCGGAACAACTGGGAAAAGTAACGATAGCTCGGGATACCTACCTGCTCGGCGACTTCATATACCTTCATCTGCGTCGTCTGCAGCAGCTGGACGGCTTTTTCCATGCGCAGCCGGGTGACATAGTCGTTAAAGGATTCCCCTGTTACTTCTTTAAATAGCCGGCTCAAATAGTAGGAGCTGAGCCCGACCTCTTCCGAGACGGAAGTCAGCGTTATCGGTTCGCCGAGTTTTTCCATGATGATCTTGCGGGCGAGCTGGACTTCTTTGCGTACTTTCCGTGTATCGCCTTCCCCGTACGCGAGCTCTCGTGTGCAGAGGCTAATGAGTTCCGTCAGTGTCCCGGCGGCTAGGTGCTGCGCGGTCATGGCTTCCTGCCCGCTGTGCCGCAGATGTGAATGTGCCGCTATCGCTTCCTCGCGCACGCGGAGGAAGTAAGCGATCAGCTTGGCCGGGTTGAAGCGATTCTGAAGCGCCCACGGGCCGAACTCTTCCTGATAAAAACGCTGCAGCTCCGTTTTGTCCTTCGCTGCTTGCAGCCAGCGCTGCCGGATCAGTAGCGCATCTTGGTGCGCGTCCGGCTCGGTCTCACCCTGCGCGGCGTCGCGCGCAGCGGTTGTCGTCAGCAGCCGGCCGTAAAAGAGCAGCGCCGGCGTCACCGCGATCGAGCGCAGCGAAGAGAGCAGATCTTGGGGCTGTCGGACGGCTTCGCCAGTGACAGCCAGGAGCTGAAAAGCGCCGCTCATGTACGGCAGCGCCCCTTCTAGCGCAGCATGCAGCTCGGCTAGCAGCTGATCCATGCGGAGCATCGCGTCCGCTTCGCTTCCGGCTTGGCGGAACACGAGCAGCACCTCGCGGTCGCCGGTCAGGCACCATTGGAACGCGTGTGTGTGGTGGTCGTTCGGTGCGTGCTCCCACTGCTTTAATATTTGCTCTAGCTCGGTCATGAGGTGGAAGCGGTCGGTTTCTTTCACATCGATAGCTAAACGGTTCAAGTAGAGCGGCGCCTCCGTTTGCCAAGCTTCCCAAATCGTCTGCAGCTCTAAGGCTGAGACGCTGCCTTCTTTCGTAAGCGTATTAACGAGCTTCGCCAGTTGTCTTCGTTGCTGATCTTGACCGTAGTGGCGAAGATCCAATTGCCGACTCATGGCTGCTCGGGTTTTATCAATCAAAGCCTGCATATCGTCTTCATCGAACGACAGCTTCGTGAAGTAGTCTAAAGCGCCGAGCTTCACGGCCTCCTGCGCATAATGAAAATCGCTGTGGCAGGTGAGAAGCACAACCTGGGTCTGCGGCCATTTGTTCCGCAAGGTGCGGAACAGCTCCATCCCATTCATAATGGGCATCGTAATGTCTGTGATGACCAGATCAGGCTGCAGCTCCTCGCAGAGCGCCACTGCCTCTTCTCCATTCTCTGCTTCCCCTACGAGCCGCGCCCCCAAGGTCGACCACGGCAGGGAGCGAAGCTCCTGTCGTAACGGCAGCTCATCATCGACGATGAGCACGCTTATCGGTTTTTCTGACATCAAACTCCCACCTTCCGCTTTGAAATCGCTTTCGTTACTCCCCATCATACCAATTTTTAAAACCTTTGTTTATACAGGGATGTTGCTAAATTGTGTAAAAATCGATGAGGTTCAGAAACAATGCAAAAGAGAGCTGTTACCGACTATGGTAAACAGCTCCCTTTCTATTTTGAAATATCGTCTTGACGATAGAATATCTGATGATTCATGTTGTTAATCTTTAGGGATTCACAGCGACACCAAATGGGGAGAATCCAACAGCAATATTAAATAAAAGCGTATTTGTAATTCCGTTAATAACTGAAACTGTGGTGTTTCCACCGTTTGCCACGTAAATTGCATTTGTTAAAGGATTGACACCAACACCAGCTGGAAAGTTCGCTACTGTAGTAGAAGTTACTGCAGTAACCCCCTCTATAACTGTGATATTGTTTCCTCCCCTGTTCGTGACATAAATAGCATTCGTAATAGGGTTAGTGTCCACAGTTTCTGGAATCGTTCCTACTACAGGGACAGCTACAATAGAGAAGTTAATTCCATTTACTACAGTGACCGTGCCGTTAGCAGAGTTTGCTACGTATATCGCATTCGTATTACGATTGACTCCAACACCTCTTGGCGTAAAAAATCCTGATGTTGTACTTATCACAGTTTCCGTAACACTATCAATAATGGTAAGCGTGTTACCATTTTGATTCGCCACGTAAATATGATTTGTAATAGGATTAATAGCGATTCCGATTGGATTATCTCCTACTGCGATCAAATTTACCACCAAATTGGTACTTCCGTTAATCACATATACAACGTTGGCCCCTGATGCTACTACGTAGATACGGTTCGTATTCGTATTTACCGCGAGATATATTGGCAATGTTCCGACATTAATCGTAGCTATGACCGTATTGGTAACTCCATCTATTACCGACACAGTGGAACTGATTGTGTTCGCTACGTAAATTCGGTTCGTGATAGAATTCACAGCGACACCAGCTGGCTGAGTTCCAACTGGAATACTTGTAATAACGCTATTTGTAAAACCATTGATTACTGAGACCGTGTTGCTGTTTGCGTTTGATACGTAAATACGGTTAATAGAAGTAGGAGTGCTATTCGCTGACGCTCCTGTTGCACCTGTCGATCCTGTACTACCCGTTACCCCCGTAGCGCCAGTTGCTCCTGCCAATCCTGCCGTACCCGTTGAACCTGTCGGTCCTGTCGGTCCTGTCGGTCCTGTCGGTCCTGTTGCTCCTGTACTGCCAGTTACCCCTGTAGCACCAGTTTCTCCTGGCAATCCCGCTGTTCCTGTTTCACCTGTCGGTCCTGTTGTTCCTGTACTACCCGTTCCCCCCGTAGCGCCAGTTGCGCCAGTCGCGCCTGCCAATCCTGCCGTACCTGTTTCACCTGTCGGTCCTGTAGCTCCTGTACTGCCCGTTACCCCTGTAGCGCCCGTTGTTCCTGCCACTCCTGCCGTACCCGTTTCACCTGTTGGTCCTGTTGCTCCTGTACTACCCGTTCCACCCGTAGCGCCAGTTGCGCCTGCCAATCCTGCTGTTCCTGTTGCTCCTGTCGATCCTGTTCCACCAGTTACTCCTGTTGCACCGGTTGTACCAGTCGGTCCTGTTGCTCCAATAGCTCCAGTGGATCCTTTTGCTCCTGTCGTACCTGTTGCTCCCGTTGCACCGGTTGCTCCTGTGGTACCTGTCGGTCCTGTTGCTCCAATAGCTCCAGTCGATCCTTTTGCTCCTGTCGTACCTGTTGCTCCCGTTGCCCCCGTTGCTCCTGTGGTACCTGTCGGTCCTGTTGCGCCATTACTCATAATTTGCACCCCCTAGTTAATAATGCTTCAGCTCATCGTATTTCTAGCATCTCTTCATTATATGATTGCGAGATTGGAATGCATGGACGAATCAAATAGACATACGAATCTATACAATGCCCTAAGTCTAGTTATATATTTTCACTGTTCAGACGAGTGAACGAATAACCCACCTTATCTCACAAGGTGGGTTATTCGTTCATATGTATGTATTCACCTAGCCGCTACCTCAAGTACCCGTTAAGATGCCCATCATGTTCGTTCATCTGAACGCCAGCGGGAACAATCTGAACGCTTAAACTGTCTTGTTCGAGGAACCGACAAGTAAAAGTAAACATTTGAAGTGGATGGACAATGTGAACAGTCACAACCAATGTTCGTTCATCCGTCCATACTGCAGCACCATAAGAGGTTGCATCTGTATGCATGATAGGGTCCACTCCTGGCGTCCAATCCCCTAAGCCGAACCGCAAATCCACTCGTTTGCCCTCTTTGTAGAAGTAAAGTCCCGGCTCCTCTCCCTCCAACTCGAACTCACATGCTTCGTAATCGTACTGATTAGGCTCCAGAACCCATCGCCTTCCCGATATATTCCCGAGAAGCGGTGAACTCGCTTTCCCTTCCGGCATGAATAATTTCAAAGTAGTAAGACGATCTTGAAATGCTTTTTCCGCTGCCAAATGGGGGGCAAGACAAGCACCATCGTTCTCTATGAGCGAGGCATAGATAGTAGACCAAAAGCATTCAAAAATGAGCGCTTGCCCATCCTTGTACTCGAGTGTATTAGCAGTAGTTACAAGCACGACCTCTTGATCTGGCAGCACGATGACAAGTTGACCGCCCATGCCAAACGCACAATAGCCGTTGTTACGGATCCTCCAGAATTTATAGCCATAGCCCAGCTTACCGTCCAGCATGAAACGAGTGCCGTAAGTGCCGATTCGATTGCCTGTGCTGCGTTCTACCCATCCTTCAGGAAGTATACGGACGTTATTCCACACGCCATCCTGAAGGTAAAGCTGGCCAAACCGTGCTAATGCATCCGTTGTGCAGTGGAGGCCGCTGCCGCCCTTGTTAATACCGGATGGGCAGTTTTCCCACCATAGTTCCCCCATTCCGAGCGGATCAAACAACCGGGGGCGAAGATAGGCCAGGACGGAAGTTCCTGTTACCTTTTGCACAATTGCAGCTAACGTATGAGTCCCCGTCGTATCATAAGAGAAGCTTGTACCCGGCATTTTGGAAGGCGGCGTATTTAGAAAGACTTGGACCCAGTCTTCTTCTTGCTGCTTGTGTGTAGATTTGGGGTGTACCGTAGCCATAAGCAGTAAATGTTCTATAGTCATCATCGCTGTGAAGGGATGGACCTCATCTTCAAGTTTTTCCGGAAAGAAATCCACAACACGGTCAGTAAGTTTCAGAAGCCCCTCACCTATAGCAATGCCTATAGCGGCAGAGGTTACACTTTTGCTTACCGAAAAAATTGGGTGCAAATGATCTGCTTGGAAGGGGCTGTAATAACCATCAGCAACAAGTCGTCCGCTCCGAAGAAGCATGAAGCTATGCAAAGGGATTCCTAATTCCTCCACCTTTTCCACAAAGGCCAATACGGCATCTGATGCAATCCCAGCCTTTTCAGGTGAAATTCGTTCAAACTGATTTTGGGCTTTATCCATATTTGTCCACTCCTCTATCATTGTGATTCCATTGTAACCCCTTTCTATCCTAATGTCTTTGCCGTGTTTTTTGTTAAAATGTTGTTGTATTGTGATGTAAAAAGCCTCTAGCATTAAATAAAAATAAATATACCGAAACCTCTTCCGACTTACATCGGTATTGGCATCGGTATGAATAGTTACTTTTATTTTTTAGCATACTTTAGTTACAGTCCTCACTGATGTTAAATCGAATATGGAGATCCCTTTTTATACATTTACACCCGATTTTTATAAACCCTCATAGCAAAGAAATAAGCCACAATCATGATTCCAACGCACCATGCAAGCGCAATCCATATACCACTGCCCACTGGCTGACCCGACAGCAGCGCACGAATCGCATTCACAATCGAAGTTACTGGCTGGTTTTCAGCAAAAGCCCGAACGACGCGCGGCATTGACTCGGTAGGCACAAAGGCTGAGCTGATAAATGGCAGGAAGATAAGCGGATAAGAAAAGGCACTTGCTCCATCAATCGTTTTGGCCGTCAGTCCAGGAATGACTGCTACCCACGTTAATGCCAGCGTAAACAACGCGAGAATACCAGCAACTGCAAGCCATGGCAGTATCCCTGCGGTCGAACGAAAACCCATAAGCAACGCGACAAGAATGATGATGACAACCGAAATTGCGTTGGATACCAGCGAGGTCATCACATGCCCCCAAAGTAGGGTGGAACGTGATATCGGCATAGAGTGAAAACGTTCGAATATGCCCTTTTGTACATCTGTAAACAAGCGGAAAGCTGTGTAGGATATGCCGCTAGCAATAGCAATGATAAGGATACCTGGTAACAAGTAATTCACATAGTTATCCGTTCCTGTTTGAATGGCACCGCCTAACACATAGACGAACAGCAGCATCATCGCGATTGGCATGATAGTAACGGTGATAATGGTGTCCACACTGCGGAAAATATGGCGCATCGACCGTCCAAGCATAACGCTCAGGTCACTGAAGAAGTGATTTTTTGTCGTTTCCATTTATATGGCCTCCTTTTTGCCTACGATTGCGAGGAAGATCTCTTCCAATGTCGGCTGCTTTTCAACGTACTCCACCTTCGTAGATGGGAACATCTTTTTCAGATCTGAAAGTGTGCCGTTGGCGATAATTTTACCCTCATGCAAAATGGCAATTCGATCGGCAAGCTGTTCAGCTTCCTCCAGATACTGCGTGGTCAGAAGTACCGTAGTCCCTCCGTCAGCAAGTTCCTTAACGATCTTCCAAACTTCAATACGTGCCTCCGGATCAAGACCTGTAGTCGGCTCGTCAAGGAAGATAATTTTCGGTTTTCCCACGAGGCTCAAAGCGATGTCGAGCCTGCGGCGCATACCGCCTGAGTACGTAGAGACCCTGCGATCTGCGGCGTCTGTTAGGCCGAAGCTTTTAAGCAAATCGTCCGCGACCTGATGCGGATTTTTGAGATAACGAAGCTTAGCAATCAAGACGAGATTTTCCCGTCCGGTCAAAATTTCATCCACCGCGGCAAACTGTCCGGTTAAGCTGATCGACTGCCGCACATTCTCCGGTTTGGTCGCAACGTCGAATCCGTTAATGGAGGCGGTTCCGCTGTCTTGTTTCAGCAATGTGCTGAGAATTCTCACGACCGTTGTCTTGCCCGCCCCGTTAGAGCCGAGTAGGGCGAAAATACTGCCTGTTTCAACCTCAAAATCAACACCCTTTAAAACTTGAAGCTGCTTATAGGATTTTTGCAGTCCTTTTACTTGAATAGATGTAGTCGGCATAAACTTCCCCTCCTTATCGTATAGTAACCTTGGACAAATCGGCCCCCATGCCTTTAAGCGAAGCATAGGTCAGTTTATCCATAACTGCACCGTCAAAGCTAATGGTTTTGAATGCACGGTAATACTTATTGGTCAACGAGAAGAACGCCTGAAAAGATACATTTTTAAGGATTGCGCCTTTGAAAGAAACTTCGTTTACTGCCGATTTATCAAACTTAACGCCGATAAAGGTTTGCCCGTCAAAACATTGCCCGCTTAGGTCGGAATATTCAAAGTCCACGCCGTCAAAGATACAATTCTCAAAGATTGTCTTTCTAAGATCAATCTTGCTTATCGTGACGTCGGTCAATTTGATACCAGTGAATTTGGCTCCTTCCATCCCGGAAACGCTGAAGTTGGTGCGTACAAGCGTCGACTCATTGAAGCTTACATTCGTAAGGTCGGTTGCCATTAAGGTACAGTCCGTCAGATTGGAACCGTCAAAATTGGCATCTCGTAAATCACTGCTCTTAAACGAACTTCCGGTCAAGTCAGCACCAGCAAAGTCGGCACCGCGTAATGCGCTAGCATTAAATTGACCTTTGTGGGCTTTAACGCCTGCAAAGTCGCCCATTGCTAGGTTGCTTGCGCTAAAGTTGGTTACGAGTTGTCGCTCGAGTGAGCGGGAGAGGTTCGCAACTTCCAATATCGTTTGTTCGATGTCGCCGATGCTTTCAATCGTCATTTGAAATGCAGTATCATCGTCTTTGCCCTCAGCTTTGAGTTCACGATATCGCTCCTGCAAATCAGAGTGCAGGTCCGTCTTCAATTCGGTTACGCTTTTTACCCCATCGTATGGCGTGAAAACACCGTTTAAATAACTCGTCAATTTCTTATTCATAATCCCATCTCCTTATAATAAGTTTTCTAGTACACGTTTCGAATATTCCCAATTGTTCTTGTTGCGAACGTAAGCGTTTCTGCCTTTTTCAGTTATCCTAAAATACTTGCGCCTTCCGCCCTGCGTCTCATCGCCCCAATACCACTCGATATCGCCGTCTGTCTCAAGCCGCCGGACACTGGAGTACATCGTAGCTTCCTTTAATTCATACTCGCCGCCCGAGCGCTCGGCAATCAGCTTAACAATCTCGTATCCGTAGCGATCCGCTTCAGACAAAAGCCGTAGAATCATTGTATCCGTATGTCCGCGAAGCAGGTCGGATGTGATTTTGTTCTCGCTCATATCGTCACCTCCATATACACATAATACGATACACTACTATGACTGTCAAGGTACTTTGTTAAATTAAATACCATATTTGAAAATATCCGCATTTTCACTAGGTTTCTTCGTATCAACCGCACTGCATAAGCTAGTTATTTTGAAGCAAACTAAAGGTTGTCTTGCCAAACAAACCTGAAGGAGTGGTATTCATGCGCGAAGGATTGATTCCGGCTGTTCTGGGGACTGTCGTTTCTGCATCTGGAGCTTCAATGCTGAAAAGCAAGTACAAGCTTCTTGGTGTCGGTGTCCTTGGTTTCGGAGTTGCTCATGTGATTCTTGGAGCGATTGATCTCGTAGAACATCGTTAAGTTTGGCGAGCATCGGGGCGTTTCGTACCCCCATTAGAAAAAAGAGGTAGTCTCAAAAGTCGATATCGACTTTTTGAAACAACCTCTTTTTTCGTTAATGACCTTTGAGTAATGAACCTGCTTCCTCTGCTTCCTCTGCTTCCTTCAATCTAACTGGATTTTCTCCATCTATTTGAAACGGATTTCCAGAATTCGAAAGGTTAACTGTATTTCCTGTAGTTAAATCCCTTCGTTTTGCTCGATTCTCTAAACTTCGTACAAATTAGATGTAACTTTTCCATTTAATCATACAGACAGGTCAAATTCGGAGAAATTAGCTGTAGTTTATACATCTAAACGCGTATTGGCAGCCACAATGCTTTCACACTGAGCTCTTGGCACATCGATTTCACCGACATCAAGATCGGCTTGTTCGCATGCTTTTCCAATTATTGAATACATTTAAGTATTCGATAAACAGGAGGGCAACAATCATGTCACAACATGGGCAATCGTTCATGAGAGGTACGCTAGTCTTGTCTGTCGCTGCTTTCATTAACCGTATTCTCGGTTTTATCAGCGGCATGTATATCGCTCGCGTACTGGGCGCAGAGGGGATTGGCATCTTAATGATGGCTCATCCGCTCGTCCCGCTCGTCATAACGATTACGGAGCTTGGATTACCCGTCGCCATTTCAAAGCTGGTCGCAGAAGCACACGCTCGCGGTGAACGGACCAAAGTGAGACGCATCCTGCATGTCTCTCTCGCGGTCACTGGCTTTTTGAGTGTAACGCTGACGACCTTATCGTTATTTGGATCGGAGTGGATCGCATCCATTCTGCTTAGCGATCAACGCGCTTATTACGCGATGCTCGCGATCACACCGATCGCGCCAATCGTCGCTGTCTCCGCTGTATTAAAGGGATATTTCCGCGGTATGCAGCAGATGAAAACCATTGCCGCTTCCGATGTGCTGGAACATACCGTGCAAATCGCATGTGTACTTGCGCTGGTTCACCTCTTGCTGCCATATGGCGTCGCTTATGCCGCCGCTGGTGCAATGGCTGCGTCTGTTGTCAGCGAAGCGATTAGCCTCCTCTTCCTGATGGCGAGCTACAAGCTTCACGGTGAATCGAAGAGGCCTGGAGAGACGTGGGCAAGCAACCTGAAGAAAGGAAAGGGGACACTTGGCGAGCTGCTACAAATCGGACTCCCGACGACAGGGCACGGAGTCATTCATTCGTTATACAGCACCTTTCAACCACTTCTCATTACAACCAGCCTCGCGCTGGCTGGCGTCGGCACAGCGTTAGCCACGAAACAATTCGGTATGCTAGCCGGTTATGCGTTCCCGCTGTTGTTCATGCCAAGCTTTATTACGCAATCCTTGTCCACCGCGCTCATTCCTGCAATAGGCGAGGCAGCGGCGAACAAGAACAGTCTGCTCATTCATGAGCGGATGAATCAAGCGTTGACCTTGGGGCTCCTGATTGGCGCACCGGCGACCGTTATCCTGTACGAGTGGGCAACACCGCTTACAACACTTGTCTATCATTCACCAGAAGCAGGCTTACTGCTCAAAATACTGGCGCCGATGTTTTTTCTACATTATTTCGATGCTCCGCTTCATGCGATACTACTAGGGCTTGGCCGCGCGAAAGCTACGCTGTGGAATTACATCATTGCCACCTTAGTTAAAGGTGTCTCTATCTTTGTGTTCGGCAGCCAATATGGCATTATTGGTGTTGCGTACGGTATTGGTATCGGCATTGTAGTTCAAACACTGCTGAACTTCTTTTCCATCTCAAGCTCGATCGGATTTTATTGGAGTATTCGACCTTATGTCAAGGTTGCGATCTGTATGATGCTGATGTTGATTTGCGGACACTGGGCCTATGCTTATGTTGTGAGCCTAGGTTTTCCGCCGGCATGGTGCGTAGTCACTTCCATCGTCTTTTCCTTGTTCCTCTATTTCACAGCTCTCGTATTCACCGGTGCATTGAACCGGAAAAGTACACGCCACCGCTTCTCGTTTCCCTGGTAAACCCCTACTTACGAATAGCAAAAGAGGCCGCACTAAGTGCGAGCCTCTACCTTGTCATTTTTCGGACTACTAGATACCTCGATGGGTTCAATGTGAATATGGACATGGGATATGTTATGAAGTTCATTCATTCTATTCTCAATATGCTCTGTAATGTCATGACTTTCGCTTACGTTAAGCTCATGATCTACACCGATAGTCACATCAACCAGCTTATTGTTTCCATGAATGCGGGCTTTAACATCAATGACTTTTTCCACGCCAGGTATCTCGCGTATCGTCTTTTTAATGGTTTGAAGCTCAGCATCGTCAAAGCCATCCGTTAGCGCGTGCGTAGAATCGCGGAAAATATCCCATGCTGTTTTGCAAATAATAAATCCAACAATAAGTGCTGTTATAGGATCAAGCCATGGCAATCCAAATTGAGAACCAACGATACCGACAAAAGCACCGATACTCACAAACGCATCCGAACGATTATCCTGTGCAGCCGCCATCATCGCATGACTGTTTATTTTCCTAGCCAAACGAACATTATACAGATAGACCAAGTACATAATTACGGCACAAAAAACAGCCGTCCATGCCGCAACCATATCAGGGGTCTCTATGCGCTCCACCCAAAACTTCGTAAATGCTTGATAGAGTACTTGAATACCTACCGCGAACATAATAAAAGAGGCAACTAACGCCGCCACCGTTTCCGCTCGATAATGACCGTACCGGTGATCTTTATCGGGTGGCTTTCGCGATATCCTTAGCCCGACTAAAACCGCAATGGACGCAATAATATCTGTGGCATTATTTAAACCATCCGCCGATAACGCTTCAGAATTGGAGAAATACCCGATGGTTAGCTTCAAAGCGGAAAGAATAATGTAAGCGATTATACTTAACCAAGCACCTTTTTCACCTAGCTTGATGTCATCATATGTGTTTTCCATGCATACACCACTCTCTATCTATGTCGATGATTATCATACTAGACGAAAGTTGTGTGGGTCTAGAGAAACAGTTTTGCTAACATCTTTAAAAGTAAGTTCAAACAAACAATGTTGAGTAAGTCCAAAAAAATGCGACTAGGACAATTCTCAGCTACAATGCGGCCGCTCCAAACAAGTGGCTTGTACTGATAACCAAGGACAATAAGCAGAGAATGATTGCTGGAATTGCCTTCGAGAACGGATCTTTTGCCACAAAAAGCAACATACCTGCCGCTACCAGCATTGTTCCTCCTAAAAGAAGTCCTGTTACGGTTGCGACAATAGATACCCAGATTCCCACAATCATACCAATTGAGCAGACAATCTCAATAAGCCCCGTCAAAAAATTAAAAACAGGTGGCATGCCCAAACGTTTGAATTCATTTGCCATTTTGCCACTAATAATTCTGACCCCCGTAAACATAAAAAACACGCCAACTATGACTTGCAAAATCAAAATAACCATCGTTTTCACTCCCATCTTTTTGTTTTTAACATATATATGCTATAGCATACATATGACCTATTAACGAATCTACCTCTTTCTAACTACTCACCTCCTTTCAAATTATTCATCTTTCACACTCGCGTATAGCTTTTCAAGAATAACTTTCAACTCATTGATTTCAGATATGCTCAAATATCTGGTCACATGATTATGGGCTTCGAGCACAACGGGAAGAACCTTTGATTTCAAACTTACTCCTTTAGCGGTTAAGTATAAGTTATGTGATCGTTTATCCGTATCATTTACTACGCGTTTTACGATATCTTTTTTTTCTAAGGAATGAATCATTCGAACAATCGTCGTCTGATCCCGGTCGATCGTTTCCGTTAGATCTTTTTGAGTCGTTGCTTTATCACTGTCAAGAACACTAAGAATCCCCCATTGTTCAGGAGTAATTTCAAACTGCTTTAATTGTTTGGTAAAGTAATTGTTCATTTTGACATTCGTACGATTAACCTGGAATCCTGTAATTTCGAATAGCTCCATCGTTCTCTCCTTTGGTACTCAGCCTGATTCACTCCGTATTATACATGCTATAGCATGTATAAGCAATAACTTCCCTATGACGACGTTCGTTGGAGCTCCGTTAACCGTCAGAGGGAATAGGGAATACTTGACTATAACATGGTGTTTCCCGGCCAACTTTATATCCATTCTTCGAAATGCTCTGTCACAAAACGAATTTCTCTCTCATAGTGCGCCAAGTGACCCTCATCCACCATTTTTTGAAAAGCAGGATTCCCGTCTGCAGCACCATTTCTCAGCGTATCACATAGTACAATTAACCGTTGAATAATCCACTGTTGCAGATTAGCAGGGACCGGAATTCCATAAGATTCAAAGAATAATTGAATTCGCCGACGGCGCTCTGAGGCATGTATGTCACATTGGTAGGCCGCTATTGTTCCTGAAGATGGGTCTGCTGCGAAACTCGCAAGCGGAACCGATGTGTATAGAGAGTAAGCAATGTCCCACATGCGCGGACCTGGACCCGCCATATCAAAATCAATTAGCGCCACAGGAGCTCCATTTTGAAAAGCAACATTATACAACGCCGCGTCATTATGACAGATCACTTCGTGATCAGTAACATCAGGATAACTAAGCTGCCATCTTGCCTCCGTATTAGGAATGAAAGCTGTAGTCGCATCATGGAAACGACGCAAGAGGCAGGCCAAACCCCGTAAAGTTTCGTCCGACCACATGTATGGGTCAAGCTTTGGATAATTGTTCCCCGGAACTTCTCCCGTTATAAACGTTACTATTTCACGACCAGAGTCATCGATTCCAAGAAATCTTGGCGCTGCTTCAAATCCTTGTTTTTCTAAATGTAGGAGTAATTCATGCACATTCGCACTCCAATAGCCTATGGGTCGGCGAACCGTATTCTCCTTGCGGACAATGTGATTTACATTACCGCCTTGCAGCACTTCTTCTTGAGTCAATTGGTTTCATTCCTTTAAGTTTAATTTCACATGCATCTTATTCTATTTCCATTCTATTTCCAAGTATGTACATGGTCTATGGAAAGATTAGTTTTATTCAAACTCCAATAAAAAGAAGCACCCTTTAAAGGGATGCCTCTTTCCACTAATTCTGCGTGCAATGTGTTATACGATATTAACGCCACCGCTTGCATAACCAACAACTGTATTAATCAGTGTCAAGCCAGTAGCCGAACAAGAGAATACCATGAGCAGTCGTGTGCCAGCAGTAACTGGTATGGAAAGCCCTGTTAATAAACCATCTGAGACAGTTCCAATAGCTACTGCTCCGGTGAGAGCTGGAGCAAGTGTGACTGCTGTTCCCAGGATAGGCGAGAACGAGTTATCTGGTGCAGTTGATTCATACAATTGTGCTGTTACAGTAATCGTTGTGCCAACTAGAGCAAGTGCAACTGTATTACTCAAGAATGCAGCCATCGAGGTAATCGTGCCATCACGCGGTACGGAGAAGGCCATATTGGCAACAGCCACCGTATCAATGAGACCACCAATCAGAGAAACACCTGCTGTACTAGTACCAAAAGCAACTAAACTTGTCGTACCGACCAAACCGCCTGCAATTGTTGTTAACGTAACAGGTAAGCCGGATGCGAAAGGAACAATAGCTCCCTCTCCTGTTGCACCAGTTGCACCAGTTGCACCAGTTGCTCCGGTTGTGCCAGTAGCGCCTGTAATACCTGTGGCTCCAGTAGCCCCAGTAGAACCTGTTGCTCCTGTTAAACCTGTTGCTCCTGTCGCTCCTGTTGCTCCAGTAGAACCTGTTGCTCCTGTTAAACCTGTTGCTCCTGTTGCTCCAGCTAATCCTGCATCTCCTGTTGCTCCAGTTGCACCCGTAGGTCCTGTTGGACCTGTTCCACCAGTCGCTCCTGCTAGACCTGCAGTTCCTGTTGCACCCGTTAGTCCTGTTGGGCCTGTTGGACCAGTTACTCCAGTCGCTCCGGTTGCTCCTGCTAGACCAGCGTCACCTGTTGCACCTGTCGGTCCTGTTGGGCCTGTCCCACCAGTCGCACCTGTTGCTCCTGTTAAACCTGCAGTTCCTGTTGCACCCGTTGGTCCTGTTGGGCCAGTTCCTCCAGTCGCACCTGTTGCTCCTGTTAAACCTGCAGTTCCTGTTGCACCCGTTGGTCCTGTTGGGCCAGTTCCTCCAGTCGCACCTGTTGCTCCTGCTAAACCAGCATCACCAGTTGCACCTGTAGATCCTGTTGGGCCAGTTCCTCCAGTCGCACCTGTTGCTCCTGTTAAACCTGCAGTTCCTGTTGCACCCGTTGCTCCTGTTGGGCCAGTTCCTCCAGTCGCACCTGTTGCTCCTGTTAAACCTGCAGTTCCTGTTGCACCTGTTGCTCCTGTTGCACCTGTTGGACCTGTTGATCCTGCTGGGCCAGTTAATCCTGCAGTTCCTGTTACACCTGTTGCTCCTGTTGGGCCTGTTCCTCCAGTCGCACCTGTTGCTCCTGTTAAACCTGCAGTTCCTGTTGCACCCGTTGGTCCTGTTGGGCCAATTGGGCCAGTTTCTCCAGTCGCTCCTGTTACCCCTGCATCTCCTGTTGCTCCTGTATCTCCAGTTGCTCCTGTTGCTCCTGTTGCTCCTGTTGCGCCAGTTGCACCACCTTCAGGGCCTGGAGCTCCTGTTTCACCAGTTGCACCCGTTGCTCCTGTTCCACCTGTAGCTCCTGTTGCTCCTGTAGCCCCTGTTGCACCAGTGATTCCGGATGCTCCAGTGATACCTGTCATACCTGTAGCTCCACTTGCACCCGTAATACCAGTTGCGCCAGTCGCTCCAGTCGCTCCGGTAATACCTGAAGCTCCTGTTGCACCTGTAAGACCAGTTGCACCTGTAATACCAGTTGCTCCTGTTGCACCCGTAGCTCCTGCTAAACCTGCAGTACCAGTCGCTCCTGTTGCTCCTGTCGCTCCAGTTCCTCCTGTTGATCCTGTTCCTCCAGTTGCTCCAGTTGCTCCAGTTCCTCCTGTTGCTCCTGTCGATCCTGTCGCACCTGTTGCTCCTGTTGCACCTGTCGCTCCTGTTGGGCCTGTTGCTCCTGTTTCGCCACCTTCTTCAAATTCCATTTCCATTTCAGACCCGTCATACATCTGAACTTCAAATTCCTTTGCGAAAAACCAATTGATGCTGTCCAAAAACTGTGTAATCATTAGTTGTCTTTCAACTGGTCCCAGATCTTCATCTAGTTCTAACTTTACTTTTTGTTCGTTGTAGTACTCAATCTTGAGCTTCTCAATATCTTCGATATCGAGTTGATTTAGTAGACTTTCAACTTGTGACCGTTTTGTTGGCAATGTCTTTTCCTCCCTATTCAATAGTTTTTGAGATCTATATAATATAATCAAAATGCACCCCTAACTCTTGTACATTCACCCTAGTAAAAGCACATATTTTTCAATAGTTTATAAGATTGGGTTATTTTGGGAGTCTATTATTGTGAATTACTTACTATCATTAACTAAGTTATATATAAAAAAACAGGCCGCAATCCCGACGCCCTTGTCGGATTACAGCCTGTTTGTGCCGTTTATTCAAAGTTATAACAAATCATTAAGTTTGACGTGCTGCCTGTAACGTTTTCTTTTCGCTCAGACCAAGAATCCGAGTTGTTGAAGAATGAATTTCATCAATAAGCTCTGGATGCTTCAGAAGTGACACACCATAACTCGGTATCATTTCTTTGATTTTCGGTTCCCATTCTTTAATACGCTCTGGGAAACATTTCGATACTAGCTCAAGCATAACCGATACTGCCGTAGAAGCTCCTGGAGAAGCGCCGAGCAAAGCTGCTAATGAGCCGTCAGCTGAACTAATGACTTCTGTACCAAATTGCAGTGTTCCTTTGCCAGCAGCTGTATCTTTAATGACTTGTACACGTTGACCAGCTACAACAAGATCCCAATCTTCACTTTTGGCACTAGGGATAAACTCCCGCAGTTCTTCCATTCGTTTCTCTTTCGATAACATGACTTGCTCGATGAGGTATTTGGTCAATGACATGTTCTTGGCACCTGCCGACAACATCGTCACTAGGTTATTCGGTTTAACTGAAGTTACCAAATCAAACATGGAACCTGTTTTAAGAAACTTTGGTGAGAACCCGGCAAAAGGTCCAAACAATAACGATTTTTTATTTTCAATGAATCGCGTATCCAGATGCGGTACAGACATTGGCGGAGCTCCAAGCTTCGCTTTACCGTAAACTTTGGCATGATGCTGTGCGACAACACTTGGATTATTACACACCATGAATATTCCGCTAACTGGGAAGCCTCCAATATTTCGGCCTTCAGGAATACCGGACTTTTGCAGAAGATGCAGGCTTCCACCTCCACCACCGATAAATACAAATTTAGCCGTATGGCGCTCAACACTGCCGCTGTTGATATTGCGTATTTTCAATTCCCACGAGCCATCGCCAGTACGTCTTAGATTATCAACACTGTGTTTATATTTAATATCAACGTTCTTCTTCTGTAAATGTTCAAATAGTATACGCGTTAAAGCGCCAAAGTTAACGTCCGTACCGGAGTCAATTTTGGTTGCCGCGATTGGTTCATTCGATGGACGATCCTTGATAATAAGTGGAATCCATTCCATTAATTTCTTGGGATCATCAGAGAATTCCATTCCTTTGAACAAGGAGTTGTTCGACATGGCTTCATAACGTTTTCTTAAAAACGATACATTTTGATTCCCAAGAACCATACTCATATGAGGCAGTGGCATGATAAAGTCCTGAGGATCTTGGATAAGCTTGCTGTTTACAAGATAGGACCAAAACTGCATAGAATGCTGAAACTGTTCATTAATTTGGATAGCTTTACTTATATCTACAGATCCGTCTGATTTCTCAGACGTGTAGTTAAGCTCGCACAGTGCCGCGTGGCCTGTACCCGCATTATTCCATTCGTTAGAGCTTTCCTCACCAGCATTTTCAAGTTTCTCAAAGACTTTAATTTCCCATTCCGGCACTAATTCTTTCAGCAGTGTACCTAAAGTCGCACTCATGATGCCAGCACCAATCAAAATGACGTCTGTTTTAGTTTGTCTGTTGCTCATTTTTACCATCCTTATACCCTGAAGTTTGCAGAAAAGATAAAGGCGCGCCTGCTTAAGCGTTACAGCAAGCCAGGTCGCGGCCTAATGAGACACCTTTTCCAGATCATTAATAAGCCAAACGAAAATTATTACTTACTATTATATGATAGTTATAAGCCATACGACAAGAAGTGCGTTGAAGAAGTCTTACAATAGTCATTATTAGGTGCAAATTACTTCCAATCATGCCATCTTCTTTATCCTGCTCCTGATATTGCTAATCCATCCATTGACTTTCCTTCTTCTAACCGCCATGTCAAAAACTACAGAGATATCTACGCCTTGCAGCACTGGCCCTAAGGTTAACACAAGGCTTTATCTGATGAATCGTGCCATTTCCTTGTATTTTACCTATAAAGTAAATAAATGGGTCAACTTTACCTTTCTTTATCGAATTCGACAAAAGCCCGCAATTATCGCTATATACAGTTATTTTTTCCCTACTCTATAATGATTAAATAGTAATAGATTTAGTGGGTATTATGCCTCTATGTGACGATCAAATTGAAAAGGCAAATCATCGGAAACGATGAGACGCAAAGCCATGGCCTAACGCATTCCTTACCCGAATGCTATGGTTGACAGGTTGCCGAATAAAAAGGGATGATCCTTTATTCGGGATGATCCTTTTTTTATTCTGGGAAACGGGTAGGAGGGCTCTCATGCATCATTCGCTATCGGAAAGTTATAATTATGTCCTAGTTCTGCTTTCTTTTGTTATTGCGTTGCTTGCGTCTTACACGGCTTTAAATTTAGCTCGGAAGGTGTCCAATTCAGTCGGATGGCACCAGAAAAGCTGGATTCTGTGTAGTGCCCTTGTCATGGGTGTAGGCATATGGTCTATGCATTTCATCGCGATGCTGGCTTATCATTTGCCTAGTGGCATCACGTATCATATATCAATCGTCAGTATCTCTGTTCTTGTGGCGGTCGGTGGGGCACTAATTGGTCTCCTCGTCGCCTTTCAAGCAGGCTCGATTCGTTCCAGCTTCCTTATTGGGGGTACCATCATGGGACTCGCGATCAGTGGCATGCATTATATCGGTATGGCAGCTCTACAAAATGTGACGATTCAATACAAGCCCGTACCGTTCATACTATCCATTATAATTGCCATCTTCGCTTCCATCACAGCACTCTATTTCTTTTTTAAACGCAACCATCAGAGACTGTTAATGAGCACTTTGATTATGGGTGCCGCAATTACTGGCATGCATTATATGGGCATGGTAGCTGCTGTCATGTCGTTCCCTACGGAAACCCATTCTCATAGTGGCAATGCGATAAATATGGACTTCTACGTCGTAGCTATGTACGTGGCCTTCGGAGCCTTGCTCATCTTTGCAATCAGTTTCATTAGTTCTTTATCCGTAGATCGACGACTATCTGAACAGATTGCGCTCAAAGCTTCCATTTTGGAATCAGCTATTGACTGTATTTTCATGTTTAAATCGCAAGGCTGGATTATTGAATTCAACCCTGCGGCAGAAACGATCTTCGGTTACACGCGCCAAGAAGCGCTGAAACGTACGTTTTTCGATCTTCTATTCCCCTTCGATCAAAACGGACAAGAAGCTGCTTTATTGTATCAGCTTTTAAGTCAAAAGGCTGATTCCGTCATCGGCAAACGATTTGAAATTACAGCATACCGCGCTAATCGCACGACCTTTCCTGCAGAAATTATCATCACGAATATGATGTATGGAGGAAAAACGATTTTCACGGCCTACCTCAGAGATTTAACTGAAAAAAGAAAATCCGAAGCACTCATACATCAGTTAGCATACTTCGATCATTTGACTGGATTGCCGAATCGCAATCAATTTAATGAGCAGTTCCAACTCGCACTATCTTATGCCCAGCGACATCAGGAAACCATAGGCGTATTGTATTTGGATATTTACCGCTTCAAATGGATTAATGACAATTTCGGTCACCTGGTTGGGGACCAAACCTTACATAAATTTGCTTCCTTACTTACGAGTTGCTTACCTGAGAAGGGCTCCGCCTTCCGACTTAGCGGGGATGAATTCGTCATCTTACTTCCCCAAGGGAATCAAGTAACCCTAATTGAACAAGCTCAAACCATCATTACCTTGTTGAAAATACCTTTCCGTATGGACATTGGTGATATTTTCGTATCTACAAATATGGGGATTTCCATGTATCCCAACGATGGCGAAACCTTGGAGCAATTGCTCAAACATGCCGATCATGCCATGTATGCCGCCAAAGAACTAGGTCGAAACAATTACCAATTTTATAGGCCAGGCATGCAAATGAAATATGCGCAGCGAACTGGATTTGAACAATATTTGCAAGGATAACTTCCACTTCTGTTTATTCTCCCCCCTTTCAGGGCACGCTAAACCGCATGGTAATGTAAGGGAATTGGGGGAATTGGGGGAATTGGCATGATCGAACAAATCCGTGCTGAATTGAACAATCCAGCTGACCTATTCTATGACACCCTAGACAACGGCTATATGCCGATGGAAGTGATCTACTTCCCGTCTCTCTGCGATCTTGCTTTAATCAAGAATGGATTAACCATTCCTTACTCTTATTGCTTTAAACCGGAAGAATTCGAACGGATGCTTAACGCGAATCCAGCTTTTGGGTTAGTGGATCAATCCGATTATTGGACACCTTTGCTACTTAAAGGGGCTGTCCTTTTTCAAATTGAAGATCAAGTTTATCGATACGACGTGCAGCGGAAATTTCAGGACAAGCCCGACACCGTTCAGGTCGAAGTCGCGATTCAAGGACCACAAAGTGCCTTAACCGAAGACTTGGATTTAAATATTAGCCTCGTTCGGATGCGCTATAATGCGCCATCCCTTTGCGTAGAAACGCATACGATTGGACAAATTTCGAACACACGCGTTACCGTTCTTTATGACAAAGATCTGGTCAATGAAGATGTTCTGGGATTATTAAATGAACGGATTTCCAACATACAAATCAAACTTCTCCAAGCGGCCGGCCAGCTTACGCAATTGCTATCGGGACGAAGACATCGTTTTTTCCCTGTCATTATCCAAACCGAGCGGCCGGATCGTATCGCAGCCATGATGGAACGCGGTAAAATCGCTCTTCTTCAGGATGGCAGCCGCTTTGGGCTCATTCTTCCGGTTCGGCTCTTTGATTTCCTGCATGCCATGGATGATGACTACGAATCCTATTGGATGAGCAAATGCTTACTCATTCTTCGCTATTTGGCTATGTTTTTAACGATTACACTGCCAGCCCTGTATATTGCAATTGTCTCCTATAATCCTGAGGTGCTTCGCGTTCAATTGACACTTTCGATTGCAGGAAGCCGTGTTGTCGTCCCCTATCCGTCCTTTATCGAAGTCTTCATCATGTTGTTCATGATTGAAGCCTTGAACGAGGCTAGCCTCAGGCTGCCACGCTATGTGGGCTCGACCGCAACAACCGTCGGGGGTCTTATTCTGGGGCAATCCATCCAACAGGCGGGGTTAGTCAGCTCCATTATGATTATCGTGACCTCCGTTGTTGCGATTTCCAATTTCGTCATACCTAATAACGGTTTTGGCTACTCGGTACGCTTCGTTAAATATATCTTTGTCATAGCTGCCATATTCTTTGGGTTACTAGGTGTCGTCGTTCTAGGCTTCATCTTAATTTCCTATTGGTGCAGTCTTCGAAGCTTTGGTCAACCTTATCTGGCATTCTATATCCCCAAACTTGAGGCGAAAGCACACCACTATAACCTTAGAAAGGGGTCAAAATAAGTCATGTCGCGGTATACCTACTATCACGTGCTCTATGTCGGCATGATTAATATCATGATGTTTGTTCCCTCGTTGCTGATCCGAGATCGGTTCAATGGTGCTGTGTCGGGTATGCTTATCGCGATGGTGATTGGCACCATTCTTTCGCTTGGTACCATGGCATGCTTTGAGCGGTTTCCGGGACTCGGCTTTCCTGAGATCTGTGATCGGTATACCCCCAGGTGGTTTACGCAAGCCAATATCTTATTTGCTGCGCTAATCCTATGGTTACCAGCTGGCATTATCGTGATTTATGCTTATTCAGAAACGGTTCGTATGTTCTTCTATCCAGATATCAACCCCTATATGAATTTGTTTCTCATGGCAACCGCGGCCGTGTGGGCTTGCACTCGATCTACAAGGACTGTCCAATTCATTCATGAAACCGTGGTTATTCTTAGTTCCCCCATGCTCATTTTGTTTATCATAAAAGCCATTTTCAATGAAAATATTAATTGGGATGCGATACGCTATGTGGCAGGCTATGTGAATAAACCTCCTTCTTTCACAACGATCGCAGCCTCTACCTTCTTATTCTCTGGCTATCTCAGCCTCCTCATTTTCAATCGGCTGTATACAGTGGGGTTTAGATTTAATTTCCGCTGGATTGTGCCGTTATTCGGTGTTTTATTCCTGCTGATTACTTTTTTTGTGCCTATCGGTTTTCATGGGACAGTTGGGGTTGAGGATTATGTTTACCTATGGAGTATGACTGCGGATTCTATGGTGACCGAGTACGGGTTTATTAACCGTGTTTTGTTTGCCTTTCTACTCCTCTTCACAGGTCTATCACTATTGTTCGTCATGAATACCTGGCACACGACGATTATGTTGCTGCGCTACATGATCAATGGCTCCATTGAAGTTGAAGAAGACCCTGCTCCTTGGGTGAACGTATGGCTCGGATTAGGCATCGGTTTCATTGCTCTTCTTTTCATGCGGGTTATGAATCTGGAACGAAATCAGTATCTCTCCGAAGGCTGGTTAATACTTCGATTTTTCCTAGAAATCTATTTCCTTTTCCTCATGATGTATTTCGTATGGAAGCAAAAAAAGGAACAGATCCAGCTATGAGAAATAAACTATTTCTCACCTGTCTATCCCTTCTACTTATCTGTTCGTGTCTTGGCGGATGCAGCTTTAAGGATATTGACAAGCGCTTCTTCGTCGTCGCCATGGGTGTCGATTGGACAGGCAATGAGGATAAACCTTATCTCGTCACACTGCGGCTCGCTATTCCCGCTTCAAAAGTCGGCGAGGGGCTCGCCGAAAGCCAGATCGAACACCAAGAAGCCAAAAGTATTGCAGAAGCCGTAAGGAACCTCAAAGCACATGTCGATAAAGAGCTTGATTTCGGCCATTGCCGCATGTTCTTATTCGGAGCTAACTTAGCGAATAAAACCCTCGAAGAGCCATTGAATTGGCTTACCCGAAGACGCGACATTCAATTAATTTCTTATACTGCCATCGCCGAACCTAGTGCACGTAAGCTGCTTGAATCCAACCCAACAACCGAAAGACTTGCGGGAAACTCCTTTTTTCTCACCTTCGGAAAAGAGGGAACGGTTTCTCCTTACACAGTAACTGAGTTATTGTTCGACACCTTCCGACGCTTTAAGGAAAAAGGGTTAGATCCCTATTTTCCAATCATTAGCTTTGATGGTGATTCTTACGTCGTTGAACATCTTGCTTTGCTGAATAAAAGCAACCAGTGTCTCGTCCTCAATCCGCAGGAGACACAGCTTTATAATATGAGTGCAAATGAGTTCAGCAAGGCAGGGATCGCTATCACTTATAATGAGAAACCGCTCGCCTTCTACGTAGCGAAAGTTACCCAACATATCTCGATTCCCAAAGCGGATATTCCCGTTGTTAAGATGCAACTCCATCTGACTGGCATGGTTGAACAGGGCACTTTGGGTTTAGACATTCACAAGGTACAACCGCAGCTTGAGCAGCATGTCAATCAAACTGTAGAGGCGCTCCTCTACAAGATCAGAGATGCCAAGGTTGACCCGTATGGCTTGGGGCTTCACTACTTGGGCCAACACTTTGGCAAAGAGAAGGATTGGGAGTACTGGCAGTCCGTATATCCAGAGGTGAAGTTCGAGGTAGAAACGCATGTTAAAATCCAAGGCACAGGATTGGTACATTAGGCTGCGTGGCGCAGGAGAGCTTGGAAAAGAGCGACCTGACTTGCGGGAGTGCAGGTTGAGCCTTGGGAGCGTGTAAGTCGATTTTTTCGACTTACGCGAGCGATGCTCGAGCTTTCGGAGCCCGTAAGTCGATTTTTTCGACTTGCGGGAGCGCTGCTCGAGCTTTCGGAGCGCGTAAGTCGATTTTTTCGACTTGCGCGAGCGATGCTTGAGCTTTCGGAGCGCGTAAGTCGATTTTTTCGACTTGCGCGAGCGATGCTCGAGCTTTCGGAGCCTGTAAGTCGATTTTTTCGACTTGCGGGGGCGATGCTTGAGCTCTGGCAGCGCGTAAGTCGATTTTTTCGACTTACGGGAGCGATGCTCGCGCTTTCGGAGCCCGTAAGTCGATTTTTTCGACTTGCGCGCTCCCTTCTCATTTATCCAGACATAATTTCCAATTGTATCTCTGCCTTATTCCCCGGGAAACGTAGAACCGCCATTCGATAAGCACCATTTCGGTTACCATAGCAGTTCTCCGATATCACACTAACGCTATCATCCGAAGCTTTCATGCGATACGCGTACTCACCTAATGAAACACGAATGTCTCCCTCATTCGCTGTGATGGTTGTTCGATCTTCGCCGTTATCCACCAGCAACGGGATTTGGACATAAATTTCATCATGCTTCGAATCCAGCAGCTCGAATCTCAGACGCAGTCCTGTCGCATCTAATTCATATGTTTCTATGACGGCATCACAACCAACCAATCCATCCCCCGTGTACGTCACACTAAAATGAACAAGATCTTCCTGTTGACTCACGATCGTAAGCTCATGCCCCAGACCGCTGCATGCCGCCAGATACTGGATCGACTCTTTATCCCCTCGCCAGCCTGGACCTATAGCCGCGGCGATTCGTTCCAGACCCGGGCTAATCTGATAGTGCTCCCCGATTGTCAGTGGCGTAGATAAGGCAAGTTCCGTTGGTGCCCCTCGCTTATGTAATCTTCCTAACCCCGTGGCATCGTAACTAGCATTGGCGGAGGTGTCAATTTGTAAGGAGTACCCGCCTGCGTTAGCAACGATTTGATGAAAGCATTCCGGCGATTGCCAAACATAGCCTCCTGCCTCTGCAGGGCAGCTTGCTTCTGGTATCCCATCATCAGCGAACCAATAGGCAATCGCTAAGAAAGCTCCCATCGTAATCATATATTTATCATAGTAACCATACTCTTCCGTCCCATGCTTGGAAGCCACAGGGAAATTGTTTTTGATGTGCCGCGGCGGAACTTGGGTCAGCCAACGTGTAATAGAAGTGACTGCCAAGTGTGCGCAACGTTTGAAGGCACCAGCAAGTTCGCTGTTATGCATACGATCATAACGAACAGCCTCGTATTCCGCATTCGCGGCGACCAACGCCTCGTTGAACAAGAATTGGTTGCTTCTCCCTCCAAATGCAAATTCATAAGCGGCAGATTGTGTGTATAAGGTGGTTAACCCACCTTTTTTCAAATAACCATCGAGTTGCTCAGCATATTTCCCCTCATAGCCCAGCCCAATCATCAGCTGAATATGAGTGCGCGTTGTTAAGTCATAGAGCATCGGGCAGCCTGGGTCCTTATACATGCCTGTCGATTCATCGAACCGGCCAAGCTGGATCGGCCAATGTTGATCAAAATAAGACGTCACATCAGTAAGTCCTCTTTTCTCACGCAAAAACTCACCAACCATATTATAAACATTAATGTTGTGAAGCTTTTCGATGGGAACATCTTCACGAGCAACCGATTTATAGTGTTGGCTTGGACAAATTTCTCTCAGCAGTGTATCCCAGCGGATAACATCATCCGCGCGGAGCCTTCCTGTCTCATGCATCATATGATAAGCGAACATCACTTCCTTTATGGCAAAATCAGCAGGGTAATCCCTCTGAATCGTGACAATTTCAAGGCAGCAATCTGTCATGATTTGTTCCCATAGCGGTACCAGTTGCAGTCGTCTTCCCCCGTGAATCAAACAAGCGACTACGGTAAGAATGCGCGAATAGGAATGTAAATCCAAGCGGGTCTGACCGTCAGCAGCCAGTCGCTTCTCTAGATGGGCAATGGGATACGCATCCAAGCTAAGCTCCAACATATCCAGATATTTGCTCTTCATCATCTCTTCGTCCTTCCTATCTTTCTAATTCACCACTACTCGGTTATAGACACTTTCATTGCGCTCAACTTTCGCTTGCTTCTTCAACTGCTCAATTATGAAATCGAATTGTTTTTTCATAAGATCACTTTTGATCGCTTCTTTCACATCATCGAAACTCACATAGCCTTGCACTATTTTCCCAATAAATTGCAGTACATAAATGTTATTCCCGTTCGTTAATTGAACAACATCCCCCTTAGTAAGCTTGCTAGATTCGGTAAGGAGAAGCTCATCAATGGCGGATGGATCCTCTGAGCCTTTGGCTCCTAGCTTCATTCCCTCTTGATTCCGCCCTCGCAACAGCACATCAGCCGAGAATTTCTTGCGTGTGTCCCCGAAAGAGGCACCATTTTGTATCATAGACACCGCTTCTTCCGCCTTCGCCTTAAGACTGATAGGGAATGTCATTATATTCATCGTTACTTCATCCGGCAGTCGATATCGGGTTTCTTTCCATGTCTCATAAGCAGCTTGAACCTCGTCTTGTCCTACGCTTAGTTCTTTGTCCCTCATCTTATCTTTCAACGCAATCATCCAATTCGAATGCAAATAGTCGTAATAATTCCACTCTTCGTACTGTGTGGGGCCATAGATTGGACTTCCCTCTGATACGGCAGCCTTTCTACGTACGTTTTCTTGTTGCCACTGCTTCACGAAATCTGCATAGCTCGTGGGCACCTCGATATCATGTTCACGTGCAAGCTGCTGCTGAACTTTTAATGTGATTAATCGTTCCACCGCAGCCTCTTTTGCATATTCAGCCGGATTCACACCACTGTAATCCGTCTTCCAGAACGAGGCATTCATTGTCGCTTGATATTTATTTTTAAAATACTGCGCCGTAGCGACACGCTCCTGGGAGAGAATCAAATTAAACTCACGCAAATCAACCTCTGTTTCGTTAATCCGCATGACATAAGCCTCATCATTGGAAGCTTCTGATGTTTTATAGAAGATCGAGGCTCCAACAACGCCTACGAAGAACACGCACACACAAATCCAAGCAAAGAGTCTTTTACTGCTATTACTGCCTTTTCGATTAGCCTTCATCGCATTCATCTCTCTTCCATACAGTTTCAAAAACAGCTAGATGAGGCAGCCGAAGCTGCCTCTGTCCGCCTGTCTATCTCTGTCTGCCAATCCCGCCTACAATGATTACTGCAGGGTTAATTTAATGTAATCAAAGGATAATAAATAGTCTGTGCTTGCGGCGTTTTTGCCTGTCACGATAAATTTCAATCCTTTATCCCCGGTTTGGTTATAAGTAACGGTACCCACATCGAGCTCAACAACACTAGCACTAGCCGAGTAGAGATCCTGCTCCGTACCCACATTAACACCGGCACCCATTAATTGGAACTTACCGCGGTCATAGTATTTCTTAACGCCAACCTTCACACGATACGTTCCTGCTTTAGGTACATTGATGCGATACGTCACAAAATCATTGACTTCATTCGAAGAATATTTGGTACATAAATCATTGCTGCACGTTGCATCATCGAACGAAATATGACGATCACCTGAGCTGTCATAAGCCACTAAATCCTCGGTTTCACGCGTAAAGCCTGTGTACGCGACACCCGCTCCGCCATAAGCTCCACGGTTCGGTGCTGCTGTAGCCGAAACCGTGTTGCCCCAGTAATCTTTCCCGCCGTTACCTGAGATTAGCGTTCCGCTGCCAATAGCTGGTGAACCAGCAAGCAGCTTATAGCCGTCCACGCTATTACGCCCAATGCCGCCTGTCCCCGGTCCAACTAACTTCGGATCGGCTGTTGACTTATGCACATCCATCGTAGCAGAAGGCTCATTAGACGGATGTTGACCATAGAACGTATTCGAATCCCAAGTACGCGTATTGTTCACAGAGCCAAACTGATATTTTGCCGTTGTACTATTGTTGTAGATAATGTTGTTATAGAACGAGTAGGTATGTGGGTTCGTTGATTCGTTCACAATCGTAGGTGACAACCCTGCACCAATATAAAAGGTATTGTTATAGATAGAGGCACCGGCAAAAGCATAATTCAAATAAACGATATTGCCCAAATCATTCTGCGAAATGTTATACCTCACCACTAAGCCTGTGTCTTCTGCAACTGTACAGAACCATACGAGACCATGATGATTATCATGACTGTAGCTGTACTGCCATATCGTTCCCGGGCTCATGAGATCGGGATCATACATGTTACCATCGACACCCGTACTTCTGTTGAGATAGCCTTCGTTATATTGCAGAACCGTATTTCTGGAGCTTCTTGTAAAGAAGGTATTCCCCGTTGTTCCCGTCGCTGTATCATGCGCAACGTTATTCTCGACCACGCCACCGTCTGCCAGACGTATGATCATCGCGTTCTTAGAAATGTTATACAGCGTATTGTTGCGGATAGCCAAATTGGCATACTTCACGTTACTCCAGTCGGCTTCACCAGGGTAATAGGCAGGTGCATCGAAATCAATCACTGAGTTGTAAGTGACGATTCCTTCATTCTTCACATCGTGAATCAAGTTATCTTCAATGCGGATATCATTCCACCCCGTCGTTGCTGACTTTCCTTCAAAATAAATGCCTGCTGTTTTCTTGTTCGCAAGCGTGCCACCGACAGATCCCTCAATATCATGAATCACATTATTGCGAATGTAGAAATGGTTAATCGTCCCCGAAGTATCCGCTACAACTTCAATTCCTCGACGATCCCCTTCCGTTGCCGCATTATTCGTAATATCGAGATTATTAATTTCCCAATATTGTTGGTTGGAGAAATAAACAACGCCTTGCCCCGTCATCCCATTCCCGTCAATAACTGGCTTTGAACCCGATCCAAACATATCAATAGAAATAGCTCCGCCCGCTGCGCTTCCAGATCCACCTGGGTGCAACTGTCCGGTCCATATCCCACCTGCTTTAAAGAGAATCTGGTCACCAGGTTGAAAGGTTACACTATTCACCTTAGTCAACGTCTTCCAGGCGGACGCCGCACTCAGCCCATTCCCACTATCATCCGGTCTAGATGAATCCACATAGTAGGTATTTCCTGCAGCGGAAACTACAGGTGGCAAGGCAAGTGCACTAGCGAAAGTGACAAAAGAAATGGATAAGCTAAGCACCAGGTTAGCCCATGTTCTTTTTTTATACATCATGTACCCTCCTCATTCGTTTGGTAGTCAAATCGTATACTCCTCTCCTAAAATGATATCGCTTACAATTTATATTGTAACGATCTCACCCTCAAAAAAAGGGTAAGATTTTTACTCCTTTCGTGTATTATTTTGTTGCACTTGTACTACAGATAGTGAGCAAGCGGCACCGCTAGATTCTTCCGTACTTCTCGCGAAACTCGGAAGGGGTTATCCCCATGTACTTCTTAAAGAGACGGGAGAAATAGGGTCGATCATAATAGCCTAATTTTTGTGCAATCGTCTCCGTGGAATCTGAACCGTTCTTAATCATTTGTGCGGCTAAATTCAACTTGAGTTTGTGCACGTAATCTGTAAAATTCTCACCAGTTAGCTTCTTAAATTGTCTGGAAAAGTAACTAGGATTCAGGAATAAATGTTGAGCCACCTCACCGGAAGTCACATTCTCCGTCAACCTTTCTAAAATATATGTTTCAATCGCATGCAGTTTAATTTCTCTGGAGCTCACTGCGGCCTGTTCCGTCTTGGCAAAACTGCGACAAATGAGTGCCTCAATTAGAGACGCGATCTCATTTACTCTCTGAGCCTGCTTCACATCCTGAATCATCTCTGGATCCATAGGAATATGAAGTACTTGTAGTCTTTGTACAAAATGCTCAATGACTAACGCAGGATTCATGTCCGCCTCTCGGCTTATTGTAAGTAGACTCCTTAACAGCTGCTGTGCTGTATCCCCATCTCTGCGTTCCAAAGCTTCTTGAAAAAGTTGAAGCTCCTCCTCAAACCGAGGCGGTGTTGAAGATTTCCAAGCTTTCACCTGCGACATAGACAGGCGCACAAATGGACTGGACTCGTAAAAACAAGTCCTATTCGCTTCACGCAATTTCTTATACGAAGCAGGCACTTCTTCAACATTGGTGAACGAGTTTGAATACATACCTCGCAAGGTCAGCTGTAAATAACGCTCCACCAGCTGGTTCACCTCATCCAAATAACAGATCAGATTCTCAAACGGTTTCAGTTGTAGATCACTTTGCCTATAATTCATAATGACGATAAAGCAAGCATTCTCATCATGATCAGTCATATATCGGCCAGGTAGAAATGACGTCAGCTTCATGTAATTGTTCTTCATATTAAATTTGTCTGCTATTTCCTGCGCAATGTTATAGACCGCATATCGCATAGTAGGCGTATCCTGACGAGCGTATTTCAGACGAAAAGAAGCTCCGTCCAGATGAACAAGTCCTAATATGAAATCGGCATATACCCAGTCCACACCAAGCCTCGAACCGAATCGAATCACGCTATCAACAGAGTGGAAACCTTTCATCAAATCCTCCATGAAACCCTGTTTGAGCAAAATCAGATTCCGCTGCATATCCGACATATAGTCATTATGCGCTAGGATTCGATGCTTGCTTTCAAGCGCTTGAATCACCTTATGTACGGCTTGCAGCATGCGTTCAGCGCTTAACTCATCCTTGTTAATATAATCGAGTGCATCTAACTGCAGCGCCTTCTTCGCATATTGAAAGTTCTCATGATGTGTTAGAAAAATGAGGAGCACGTCCGGGTTCAGCCTTTTCACCTGGTCAGCGAGCGCGATCCCATCGAGCTGCGGCATCCCGATATCCGTAATGAGGACATCAGGGATCCAAGTCTCAGCCTGTTGGAGTGCTTTAACCCCAGATTGGCACACTCTCACTTCACTGAAGCCCATATCCTTCCACGGAAGCAGCCTCTCCAAGAAACGAAGGATAGGAACATCATCGTCGACGAGCATCAATTTCTTCATAAGCGTTCCTCCTCCTTCGTTATTGGAATCATTAGCATCACACTAACCATATCCCCTTGCTGAATCACGATCTCCGCCTGAGTCCCATAGGTGAGTCTCATTCTGGAGATCGTGTTCTTCATCCCAACATGCTCTTGACCATTAAACATCTCATCTTGACCACCTGTCTGGATCATTTCCTGTAAGGCAGCCATATCAGCTTGTGTAAGGGCTGCACCATTGTTCGCTATCCGGATGGAGACCACCTCCCCCATCTTGCTCGCTTGGACGGCAATGCGAGGATACTCCGGCGCATCAATGAAACCATGTACAATCGCGTTTTCTACCACCGGCTGCAGCAAAAGGGAAGGAACACGCATCGCCCGAACATCCTCATCCAGCTCTACACTAAATTCGATATCGAGTCCATTACGCATTTGCATGATCTTCACGTAATCCTTTAAGAGTGCACATTCCTGCTCCAGTGAGTTCATCGTATAGACATTCATATAGGCTCTCAATAGCCTAATTAACGAATCAATCTGCCCGCTATGCACGTTATCCCCATCCAACATGAGGTTACACTTAATGGACGTTAATGTGTTCAGCAAAAAATGCGGATGAATCTGCGCATAGAGCGCTTTCAACTCTATGAATCGCTTCGCTTCCTGCTCTTTCTCGATATCCATAATTAATTGCGTGATCTCATCAAGCATGCTGTTAAAGGAGCTGCCCAAGAAAGCAATTTCATCCTTTCCTTGCACCTCGAAACGAACTGTGCGATCACCCGTACCGAACTTGGCAACGACGTTTTTCAGCGTTGTTATCGGAATATGAAGTCTTCTGGCCATCCACATGGATGCCACTATAAATAGCAGGATACACAAGATAATTAACAAGACGACCGAGAAGAAAACTCTGGATATTTCCCCTGTTATTTCCCGTTGTGGTGTCTGCAGCGTTAATTGCCATTTCGATTTGGGAATCTGATAGTCATTCCGCATCAGAGCCTGATCATCAGCAGCTTCTTTAACCGAATCCCCCGTATGATAAATATCACCGCCGAATTGATCTTCAATCTTAAACTGGCTGTTACTCAGATCACCAATCACTTCTGCGAAATAGTTGAAAGGAATACCAATATACAATACACCGAGCGTCTCATTCGTCTTGGTATTACGCAGCAATTGCGCCACATAGTGATGCCTTCTGCCATTATCATTGGCTGTCGGCGTGCGATTCAGCGCAGTGTTCTGCCACTTAATGGAGTAGCGTGCGCCTCCCATATCTTCCTGTACAAGCTCATTCAGATCCTGCGAAATGAGATCCTGCAACTCCGTATAATCGGAAGAGCCTGCTTCGGTTTTGATAATGTAACCACCCGGTGTGACGATAAAGGTCCTCACATTAACTTGCGCCAGCTTGGTCGTCAGCGTAGTGAGTTCCTTTTGAATATTTTCCAAATACATGTATTCTCTAAAGCCTGCAATCTTCTTAACGCGATTCAGCTCACTGATCCCCTCAAGAAGAATAGGATCTTGATTTAATTGTATCGATAAATACGCGATTTCATCGACCATCTTACTGACCTGAATGCCAATGACTTCAAGTAAGCGTTGATTATTGTTTTCAACCTTATCCGTAATGACATTCTTCAACACGGAGTAGGAAAGCATAGAAATCAAGAGCACAGGCAAGAGCACAAAGAGAATGAGCAGCAGCTGCAGCTTCTGATAGTAGGATACATTTCTGAATAGGCTCATCGGTTCTTCAACCTCGCTCGCTTGATTATTACTTTCCATTGTAGCTTAGGTTGATTCTGGGAGGAAGGTAGAGAACTGGAAGCTCATTTCACCTCTCCTTACCCTTTCACGCCTCCGAGTGCAATGCCATTAATAACTTGCCTTTGTAATAAAATGAATACGGCAATGACTGGAATAATAGCTGAGAGAGAAGCCATCATCGTAATGGAGTAGTTCGCGCTAAATTCTTCTTTAAATTTTAAAATACCAAGCGGGATTGTATAGAGGGTATCTGTATACAAGAAAATGAGTGGATTCTGGAAATCGTTCCACACCCAAATGAACTTAATAATACCGACCGTTGCGATAATCGGCTTACATAAAGGCAACATGAGATTCCAATAGATACGCAGGAAACCCGCTCCATCCATTTTGGCTGCTTCAACATACTCTTGATGAATACCCAGCATGAATTGTCGGAGCATGAACGTGAAGTACGTTGAGAACATCCCCATGAGAATTAATCCAGCATGTGTGTTATACAAGCCAAGCGTCTTAATCAGTACATACCTTGGCACCAACGTCGACTGCTCAGGAATAATCATGAAGCCAATCAGCAGCGCAAAGATGATGTTTTGCCCCGGGTACCTCAGTTTCGAGAACGAATAGGCCGCCATGGAGGAAAATAGAATGGTAAAAAACGTTTTGATGAGTGCAATTTTAATTGAATTGAAATAGTAAAGGCTGAAATGGACATCCCCTAACCAGACGGTTGTGAAGTTATGAACCAAATTCCAACGCGTTGGAATCCATTGGATGGGGAACGTCATGACATCACTCTCGAACTTCGCAGCAGCGGAAAGCATCCATACGAGAGGTGCCAACATGAAGATGGAGATAATCCCCATCAGAATAGTGATCACCCATTTGCCATAATCGATCTGACGGTTTTGCAACATGTGAAGGTCCTCCAATTAATAATGTATTTTACGATTCTGAGCTGCCCATGTGAAGGAAGTCAGGAGTGTGATAATCAGGAACAACGCCCATGATAGCGCAGAGGCATAGCCCATTCTAAAGTGTAGGAACCCTTCTTCGTATAAGTAATAAACAAGCACTAGCGAAGAATCATTAGGACCCCCATCTGTGAGAAATTTAATGAGGTCAAATACTTTAAAGGAGGAGATGATCAACGTGATACTGAGAAAAAATAAAGTAGGACTCAGCAGAGGTAATGTGATGGTCCAAAATTGCTTAATCCGCGAGGCACCATCGATATCTGCCGCTTCATATAAATCCGCCGGGATATTCGTTAACCCTGCTAAATAAATAATGATTTTGTAGCCGATCGATACCCAGATTGCGATGATGATAATGCTATATAGCGAGAATGAACTGTCTGCCAACCATTTCGGTGGATTGGTTATGCCTATGGAGATCAGAAATTGATTAACCGGCCCTTTAAACGGATGCAGCAGAGCTCCCCATACCGCAGCGACGGCAACCGTTGTAGAGATGTAAGGGATAAAGAAGCTGACTTTAAAGTAATCCTTGAGAAAGACGCGCGAATGAATGAGAATTGCAAATAATAAAGCGATCAGCATGCCTAGAGGCACCGTAAATAAGGTGTAGATCAAATTATTTTTAACAGCCAAATAAAATTTGTCATCCTGGAACATCTCGATATAATTCTGTAGCCCTACGAATTTAATGGCAGAGAATCCACCTACCAAATTCCATTCGCAAAAGCTCAAATATAATGAAAATACGAGTGGAAACACACCTAACATCAAGATGCCTAGAAACTCCGGTGTCGCAAATGCATACCCCACCAGCACTTCTCTCCTGCGGTTCGTCCAATACTTCCCTTTCATCCTGCTCACTCCATCCATTGTTCTTATAAAACAAGTATATAAGGTGGACGACTGCTTCTTTTTTCAGATTTTGACGTCTTGTGTGTATAATTTTGACCATAAAAAAACACAGCTGCGCCGTCCTCGAACAGTCAGAATCTAAAAAAGATGCGAATATGCATCTTTTTCTACTAGAGAAGCTGCGCTCAATCAGGAAAGATGCAAATGTATATCTTTTTCCAGCTAATTTATCCTTTTTATGGAATTTGGGTAAAAAAGGATGTATTTTCGCAGCAATTCTTCGATAAACGGCCTATTCTCCCTGAAAAAGATGTATTTTTGCAGTTCTCTGTTCATATCGAGCGCTTAATGGGAACAAAAAAAGGGGGAAGCATCGCTCACCCCCCCAATCGAAAAAAAGAGAGAGTAGCGAATACCCTCTCTTACACATCACTATTTTGTATTCTGTTTTGCAATCTTTTCTGCTTCTGCCATCATTTCCTTCTGGATCTGATCGAATGGAGCATTATCTAACATATATTTCGAGAACAGCTTCTCTGTCACGTCTTTCTTCAACTGAGCGCCGTATGAGATGCTGATACCTGAATCTGCTTTCGTTTTCACATTTTTATCGTATACCGTGTCATAAAGTGATTGCTCATCAATGAGATTCTTCTTATCACCAACAATCTTAGCAATAACCGTTTTCCCATCGCCTTTCTTCCACCCTTGAAGACCCTCCTTCGTACCGCCTGCTTCCGATGTCATATAGCGAATGAACGTGAATGCCGCTTCTTTATTCTCAGACTTCTCACCAATCGCCATATACTCGCCACCCATAATGGTATTGCCCAGCTCTGAATCCTTCGTTGCTCTAGGCATTGGGGCGAAAACCGTTTGGAAATCATGCGGATACTTCGTAACATCCAACGCGTTGGCTAAGATAAAACTGCCGACGAACTGCATACTTGCGTTCCCGTTCAGGAACTCTTGAACACTGTTATATTTGGACGCTACGACGTCTGCCATCGGCTTCACGGATTTATCTTCTTTTTCCAGCGCGCGTCTGAATTCGAAAAATGACTTAAACGATGGATCATTGTAGTTCGGCGCCAAACTAGCCGTTACATAGGGATTTACACGTTCGCTAAAAGCCGTTGGATTCGCATATTCGCCAAATGTATGGAAATAAGCACCAGCACGCGGACCCTTAGTCAGCTTTTTCGCATAGTCACGGAAATCATCCCACGTCCAGCCCATCTTCGGCACACTTAGGCCCGCTTCATCCAAATGTTTCTTGTTCAAGGCTACAAACCAGAATGTAAGGGCATCCATAACACCGTAATAGTGATCCTTATATTTGGGTGTCGCATGATATTCTTCATCTGGCTTCACGTTGTTCTTCTTGAAATATTCATCCAATGGAGCAATAGCACCATTCGCTGCACGCTGTGTAACCTGCTCGATATTCGCAAGTTTGAACACGTCTACCTTTTCTCCAGCTGCAATTAAGACATCGAGCTTTTTAATCGTTTCCGCCGAGTCATTCGGAACAAGCACTTTGGTATCGACTTTAATGTTCGGGTACTTCTTCTGGAAAGCCTCAACCTTCTCTTTATATCCTGGCTTTTCTTCCCATGTAAAATAATTAATCGTCACTGGTGCTTGCGCCTTAGCGGTTTGGGTAGCTGCACTTTCGTTAGGGCTGCTTGTCGCCGTCTTGCTACCGGATGAACAACCCGCGATTAGCGCTGCGCAAGTCAGCATAGCTATGCTGACCGTTAATGATTTCTTCATATTGAAGATCCCCTCTCTTCATGTTCAAGTTGTACCTTACTTCCTTCATTGTAATGAATTGCCGATAGAGGGGGCGTGTATATTCTTGTCGCATGTCGTGTATGATTTTGACAGATGACAAAGAGAAGGCCTTCCCCCTCACCTCATTGAGTTGTGGGAAGCCCCTCTGTGTATTCATATATATTTGATCAAAATACTTTCGACATGCTCCAAATGCTCGCGCATCGCCGCAGAGGCCTGCACCGGATCACCGCTGACGATCGCTTCATAAATCACTTTATGTTCCTTCAGCAGCTTGACCGCTACTTCCTGATTCGCATAGAGCTCCGCACGGCGGATATCGCGAATCATCATTTCCATCGCGTTGCGGATGGACTCAAAAGTTTGCTCCATAATGCTGTTATGCGTCGCTTGAACGAGCAACTGATGGAATCCGAGGTCCGTTCTTTCCCCTTCCGCATCATTGCCCACGGAGCTCCCCATGTCTTGCATAATGCGCTGCAGCTGTGCTAAGTCCTCTGGCGTTCGTTTCCGTGCAGCAATGGATGCAATCGAAATCTCCAGCGATTGCCGCACTTCCATGAGCTCAAGAAGCGTGGTCCGATTCATGCGAAGCGACGTCCACTCCGGCAGGGAAACTTCGGAAGGGGCCTGCCGAATCACGCGACACGCACCCCCTTGCCGAATCTCGATAAGTCCCATCGCTTTCAAAGCGCTAAGCGCTTCCCGTGTCGTAGAACGCCCGACGCCGAATCGCTCGGACAACTCTTTGGTGGAAGGGAGCTTATCCCCCATTTTCAACTGTCCCTGCACAATCATTTCTTTGATCTGCTGGGCGATCTCATCATAGTGATTTTGTTTCTGCAGCTTCGTAACTTCCATATGAGTACCTCTTCTATCCGATAAGTAGCACGTGCACAATCCCTGGACCGTGAACACCAATCGTCAAATCGTTTTCAATATCCGCCGAGCGGCTTGGACCCGAGATGAAGTGAATGCCGGCAGGCAAATCTTTCCTTGCTTTCTGATCGAGTGGGGCGAGTATTTCGCCTAGTCTCGTTCGCAATCGTTCAATCGGCAGCAGGACGATCAAAGCCGTAGGGAGCAGGCTCACCGATCTACCTTTTTCTTTCGATGATAACACAGTTAGCGATCCGGTGTAAGCCGCCGCATGGTCAGCCATGACAATGCCGAGATCCGCATTTGCTGCGCTCGCCTTCCAGTTGGTATCTTCATCGGTATTCCATACCGAGAAGTCGACCTCTGGAAGGGCATCGCCCAATTCAAGCGCATGAAGCTCCGCTTGATCCTGGTGAATCACACGTTTGACACTTAACGTGTTGACGAGTTCTTCGATTTTAGCCTTGGCTTCATCCATCGAAGGGACCCTAACTACGTATCCGCCTGCGGCATGGAAGTTCGCCGTGAAGTTCTCGACACGTTCTTCTGGGGACCAGTTGAACGCTTTCCAGCTATCCGAAGCGCCTTGGAAAGGATGCGCGGGCTTCTCGGTCACCCTTGGACGACCAAGCTTGTTGGCGATCCCTTGGATGAAACGTTCTTGCTCCGCTAGGGACTGCTGATCCAGAACTTGCAGCTTCTCCCGCCACTCTGGCGTTATGTCTCGTTTACCCATGTTGATGTCCTCCCTTTTTGCTCCGTGCTGCCAATACCTCAGCCATCCTAGCTTGAATAGCAGGATCGGCCTCCGTCAGTCCATGGCGAATCTCTTGCTCCAGCGTTTTCCAGCCTTCACGGAACGATGCCTTCGGAAGACTTGGTGTTACACGGTAGGTGTTCCACCCTTTAAGCGGGCCCACCTTTAAGCGAATGCCACCGTCGCGAACGACCAGCTTTTGCCCGATTCTGCCTAGCTTGAGAACGGCATTAAACCGCTTCGAGTTCCCCATCACCGCAGCAAAGCCCTTCATTCCCGCCGCCTCGACCTTGTCGCCGTGGCCGGCCTCGACCTTCCGCCTGCGCAGTGACACCAGCATGTCGTGCAATGGAATCTTCACGGGGCATGCTTCATAGCAGGCGCCGCAAAGACTTGAAGCATTGGCGATGTCGTCCCATTCCGCCACATTTTTCTTGAGCGCTGGCGTGAGCACAGCGCCGATCGGCCCGCTGTACGTGCCCCCGTAGGCATGACCGCCGATATGGCGGTACACCGGGCACGCGTTCAAGCATGCGCCGCAGCGGATGCAGTTCAGCAGCTCTTGGAACTCTGGATCGCCAAGCTGCTGCGAGCGCCCGTTATCCACGATGATGATATGCATCTCTTCCGGACCATCCGCATCTTCATCTCTTCGCGGACCTGTGATGCCGGACATGTACACGGTCAGCTTCTGGCCGGTTGCTGAACGAGGAAGCAGCGTTGCCATGACCTCGAGGTCTGACCATGTAGGGATAATCCGCTCCATCCCCATGAGGGTGATTTGCGTCTTAGGCACCGTTGTAACCATACGTGCGTTGCCTTCATTTTCAAAAAGGACCATCGATCCGCTCTCTGCAATGGCAAAGTTACAGCCCGTCATCCCGATGTCAGCTTCCAGGAATTTCTCTCTTAATTTCTTGCGCACATAGCCAGCCAGAATCGTCGTATCCGGGGCCAGTGTCTCCCCCGCATCTTTCGATAAGAGCTCAGCGATTTGATATCTATTTTTATGAATAGCTGGAATGATAATATGGGATGGGGTTTCGTCCGCCAGCTGAATGATGTATTCGCCTAGATCGGTCTCTATCGCTTCAACATTGATGGAGGCCAGCGCTTTGTTTAAGTGCAGCTCCTCGGTCACCATCGACTTCGATTTCACGACCGATTTGGCTTGTTTGGCTGCGGCAATTTCCAGGGAAATTTTGACCGCTTCGACATCTGTATCCGCAAAATGTACATGAACCCCATTCGCTCGCGCATTGTTCGCAAACGTCGTTAAGTAATAATCCAAATGCGCAATGGTATGCAGACGAATCTGTCTGCCGCGTTCACGCCAATCGTCCCAGTTTCCATGATCGGCCGCTGCCTTCAGCTTCCCGCCGCGCAGCCGTTCCGTCGTAAACTTGACCGCTTTGCGCAGAAATTCATCGTTCAGCGCGATATCTGCCCGTTCCTTAACCGTTGTCGCTTTCCCCGCAGCTGTGTGGCTCATGCGTGCTTCACTCCTTCATATAGCAGCTCAGCCAAATGCATCACTCTCACCGGCTCGTTTCGATAACGCAAATTCCCCGCAATATTCATCAAGCAGGCCAAATCCAACCCAACCAACACCTCAGCCTCGGTTTCCTTCACGTGATCTACTTTCTCTTGCACCATGGCACCAGAAATATCCGCCATTTTCACGGAGAACGTTCCACCGAATCCGCAGCAATCCTCGGCAAAAGGCAGCGGTACCAACTCCAAATCTTTGACGCCTTGCAGCAGCGCAAGCGGCTCTTCCTTCACGCCGAGCAGCCTGCTTCCGTGGCAGGACGGATGATAGGTGACTTTATGTGGAAACACAGCACCCATGTCCTTAATATTGAGAACATTGACTAGGAACTGTGTAAATTCGTACGTTTTATTCTGAAGCTGTGTGGCTTTCTCCATCCACTCCGGCTCATCCTTAAACAAATTCGCATAGTGATGAATCATATACGTGCAAGAGCCCGAAGGCGAAATCACAAAATCACTATCCTCAAATGCGGTAAGAATTGTCTTCGCAGTTGCTCTCGCTTCATCCCAGTAGCCGCTGTTATAAGCAGGCTGCCCGCAGCACGTTTGCACCGTCGGCAATTCAAGTAGAACACCGTAATGCCCTAGTAGACGTGCAATCGCTTCGCCAACCTTCGGATATAATGCATCACTTAAACACGTAATAAATAAGGAAACCTTCATGAGAAGCCCCACTTTCTTTCGTTAACTTATCAGGTTATCAGACATGTTGAGTGTAGCATAAACCCCCTCGTCTTGAGAAGGGGTATTTCACTTATTTTCCACTCACAAACCTAATTTCAGAGGTGGCCGCATTCGGAGCGGCAAAATGAAGCATTCGAGCTCCTTCTTCAGATAAAGCATCCTGCTCTTGCTTGGAAAGCATCCGAAATGGTTCTATATGCAAAATAGTATGATCCCGCTTGCTGATCAGCTTCCAGGTTCCCGTTACGAAGCCGTCTACGAGAATCGTTGCCCGGATGATGCCGTTCACCGTGAAAACACGTTTACGGTACGCCTCATCCAAGATTCGGTTGCGGTCCGCATAAGACAGCAGTATATTATCGAACTCACCAAGGAATCTCGGTGCGGACGGTGTAGCTGCGTCAGGACGCGGGGCATCTGGCAGATCAAATAATTGTTCGCCTCGTTCGTTTCGAAATGTGATTAGTTGTGGTCGTAGGTTTTTGATCACTTCAAGAATACGAGTAAGTCCTGACCACATCTGAATATCCTTGACGGTAGCTGGTCCGAATGCGGCTAGGTACCTCCGGATGAGCCACTCCGGCTCGGGGAGGGAGGTTAGAGATTGGCCGAGCCATGCTTCGATTGACGTATGTATAGCTTGTCCGCTTTCTCCCCAAATTCCACGTGGTGGTAGTTGTACTAACGGTACTTTATTCCGAACCAATCCCACCATAGCTTCTGGATCGAGCCCAGACCAGTGTTCGGATAGCCGTATGCCCAATTCGTTCAAAGTCATTGGCTCCTTCTCAACACACGCCCTCCCGGCGGCAGCAAGTGTTTCTTGGTCTATACCATGAAGCTGCTTACCGAAGGTTCCTTTCAGCGTGCGATCCATGACAGGCTGTAACAAAGGCCGCAGATGCAGGGCGTCATTGGCAGATGCCAAGTGCAATGTCGATCGCATTAGCGCCATGCGGACAACCTGCTTACAGCGCAAAAGCCCAGATAGTTCCTCATGACGAAAGGCGTCTATTCGCGACCACAAACTAAAGTAAGGTGCATTCGGGGATTGCGCCTGCATCCCAACCAGCTTCTCGATGGTCTCCAAGACAGGGAGCTTCACACGGGTAAGCAGCATTTGCCTTGCCAGCAACGCACGATTCAATTCACGATTAGTGAGTACGTTGCTGGGTTCTTTATCCGTTGACTTTCCTTGGTTTTGCTCTTTATTCACTTCCTTCATGTTTATATCTCCCATCTAAAAAAACGGTAGTTTGGCTTATAATCCCTATAGTAAACGATATACCGTGACAACACTATGTCAGGGTTCATGTAGATGTTCGGAGTTAGAGCATTACTTTGAAATTATTGTTGATTAAAAAGGAAAAACCGCCAGGAAGAACTTGCCTTCCTGACGGGTCCATAAAACTACGCCCTTCGCTGCCACGCTGGGAAACGAAGCATCATCTTCGTCCATTGGCCCAGCACACTAGCTGGTGCGATTTCTCCGCCGTGCTTCGTCACGATCCACTTCGCGATCGCGAGGCCGAGACCCGTACCGCCATGGCTGCGGGTCCGTGATTTGTCACCGTGGTAGAAGCGGTCGAAGATATGCGGCAGATCCTCTGCCGATATCCCAGCTCCCGTGTCTTCGACCACCAATTCAACATCGTGGCCTCTCTTGCTCGCAACAACGCGAATCGTGCCATCCGCAGGCGTAAACTTCATGCTGTTGTCGAGCAGAATCACCAGCAGCTGATGGATGCGTTCCACATCCCCCATCAGCTCAATCCCGCTCTCGACATCCGATTCCAACTTCTGCCCCTTCAACTCCGCTAACGGTTCGAACTTTTGCACGACTTCGTGAATAACCTCGGATAGCTGCAAAGGCTTGAGCATAATTTCCTCTTGATTGGAATCCGCTCTGGCGAGCGTAAGCAATTGTTCGGTCAGCCTGCCCATCCGTTTTGACTCCTCCAGCACCACAGACAGCGGCTCGCTCATATTCAGGATGGATCGATCTGGATGCCGAAACGCGAGCTCTACATTCGCTCGAATAATGGATAACGGCATTCGCAGCTCATGGGAGGCATCCGCAACAAATTGCTGCTGTTTATCCCAGGATTGCTTGATCGGGCGCAGCGCTTGATTAGCTAGATACATACCCGCTAACACCGTTATAGCGCCGCCGACCACTATACCGATTAGAATAAGCTTAAACAATTGCTTCAACATATTTTGCTCAGAGTCAATGAGGCTGATGGCTTGAATAGACACAATCTTGGTCGTTGCCTCGGTGAAAAGCGAAGATGGCGTGATGCTATTTAACCCTTTTGCCTGAGAAATATCGGTCAGCACTTTCAGATTCATCATCTTGGGCTGCTCATAATGCACAGCATAAATACGGTAAGAGTGATCATCCATGTTAACCGTTTGCGGCGTGGGGATGGATCTATAAGCCTTGAAGGCATCCACTTCTTTATGCATCCCTGCTCCTGTTAGAATCGGATATGAATTCCCTTGATCATCCCATAGCACCAGAAACACACGTGGATCGATCCCCTGAACTTGAATTAACGTCTTCTTGGTCACTCCTTCAGCAGGCTCTATAGGCGACAACATTTCAGATTTCGCATAGAAGAACTGCGCATCCTGCTGAACTCTCTGCTGTAACGATTCATCCACATTGGCATACAATTGATGGCGTAGTTCGGTATAGACGATGATGCCCAAACCGACAATGATAACGAAGAAAACAACCGCGTTCAGCGCCGTCAGACGAATTCGGGTCTTTTTGAACATACAGCATTCTCCTTCAAAATATACCCGACATTCCGAATCGTATGGATCATATGATCATAATCGAACGGCTTCAGTTTTTTGCGCAAATAGTAGACATACACATCCACGACATTGGACCCCACATCGGAATCAAGTCCCCAGACACGAAGACAGATTTGCTCCCGCGTCAGAATTTGACCGCGATTCCGCAGCAAGTATTCGAGCAGCTCGAACTCTTTTAGCGTAAGCTCCATCGGCTTCCCAGCAATCGCAACTTCTTTCGTTCTACTTATGAGTACTAACTGATCATACGATAGACGATCTTCGATCTCGCTTCCCCCGCGTCTACGCAGCAGAGCCCGCACCCTGGCAAGTAATTCCGGTACGCCAAAAGGCTTCGTCATATAATCATCCGCACCTGAATCGAGTCCCTTCACCATATCCTCAACACTATCTCTGGCCGTGAGGAACAGGATCGGCGTCAGCACTTGCTTCGCCCGCAAGGTATGAACAATTTTGACACCATCCATCCCAGGCAGCATCCGATCGAGCACCAACAAATCATAGATGCCTTGCTCTGCCAAATAGCAGCCCTCTTCGCCGCAGGCTGTCGCATCCACTTGGTAGCCTTCTTCTACCAGTAAGGTTCGTATCGTTTGCAGCAACGGCAGCTCGTCTTCTACAACGAGTATTTTCATCGACTTTCCTCCCAGTTAGTAGCCGCAGCCTCTCTCATGGTTTTAGTATAAAAGGATTAGATGAATGCTAGCTTAAAATTAGCTGAGTTTTAATCTGTATAAATGAACCAATCCAGTTCTTTGGTTGCGATTAATTTTTTATGTCCATTTTGAAACTGATGGTAGACATTGAATTGATACGTCTTCATATCACGAATTTTATAAATGATATCTTTGTTCGTGTACGTGATTGTGGCATCGTGGAAGCCCACTTCCAGAGATTTGACCGGATCCATCCCATCCAGCTCGTACGTTTGGCTAACGATAATTTCCTTCCCACTCTCACTCAATTCATCTCTCAGCTCAACAATCAAAGCATGATCCTTCATGCTCGTTTCCACTAAAGTGTCTCTTTTCAGATCATAATCGAAATCGAGCATAACCGTTCCTTTTGTAAAATCGATCTGGGTCCCGATATGACTTAAGGTAATCGTATACGGGTAAACGTCTAGTTCGGAGAAACTACCTAGCGGCTCTTCCATCTCATCAGGCAACTCAAAAACGGCAGCGTTGACGTAGCCTTCCTCTGACGTGCCCCCTTCTTTATCCGAAGATACGCCTGAGAAGGTTACCGCATCCCCAAGAATTAGCTGTAAATCTGCCTTCTTATACCCTTTGGGCAGGGTTGCGTACACATAAATAAGAGCCTTGCCACCCGGAATCACTTTATTATTGACCACTGTCATATGAGCAGGGAACACCGTGCCGTCTTCTGCCTTAAATTGGGCAACCTGCTTCCGCAGGTCGGTGAACCGCTTTTCCAAATTTTCGACAAGCAACTGAACGGTAAATAAATCGGCGCCCTCCCCTTGGAACGTTTGCGTGGAGCGCAAGGAATAAGCAGCGCTTTGCCCAATGTTCGTCAGCGTTCTCGTCCCATTAGCCGGAATTACCACCATGCCTAACAGCTCTTTATTATGATGAAAAGTTAGCAAATCACTTACTTTATTGTCCGCAGCCTTCTCTTGCAAAATAAGATTCAATTCCTTGAAATCACTCGTATACGGGATTTTCCCCGCTAATTGTAGATTGATCTCCTTGCCAGGCTGAAGGCTGATCACACGGTCTGTCCGAATTAAACTTGCTTCAACATTGACCGCATCATCTAGTTCAAAATAACCCTTCAAATCGGGAATAGGCAGCGCCTGACTCCCTTTATTCGTAATCGTGATATTCGCCGCCAAAATGTCCTGATCTTCCCACGGCAATCGCTGCAGGGATGTCAATCGTGCAGTATAGGTACCTGATTTATTGGAGAATTCGTAATCGTTACCTAGCGAAACCTCAACTTCCACAGCTTCCGGCACTTCGAAAAAAGCGATTGGCAGCTTCAAGCTGCTCTTGCCGTCACTTCCAGTCGTCGTTTCCGTGATGACAAGCTGCCACCCCTCCGCTCCCGCTTCCCTAGGAATAGATCCGCTGAGAAGTCCTTCTTTTTCAGCCAGAGGTTGCAGTTCGGTCCCTTTCCCCAGAGTTGCAGCTTGCAGCGGATACATATGCCCCTGGGCAGTTCGAATGAAATAGCTCAGATCCGGCAGCTTCATGCTGCCTGTCCCTTTATTCTCCATTTGAAAATAAATGGACGGTAAATAGAAATCGTCATTTCTACTAATGGACGTACGATTAATGTTCAGATGGAATGGCGTACCGTCGATCTCAACCGAACGCCTCGCTCCCGCTGGCGTCACCACGGTGTAGTCCGCTGATGGAGACATTTGACCCACCACACGCTCATAGCCAGCAACTGAGAAATCTAGCTGAACCAGCTTCATGACGAGATCTTGAAGTTCGGTTGTCGCGTTCACTTTTGCATAGAAGCTATACGATTCACTAGTACCAGGTGCGATCCGATTCGTATCGCCGCTTTGTGCTAACGGGTTGACCGTAAACGTACTGCCAGCCTTGGACTGCAGACGTACCCAATAATTTTTAAAAGAAAGCTCGCTCACACCGCCGTTATGGACATTGACCTTAAAGGTGACCATCCCGTCCTGATCGCCAGGCAATAGCATGACATCTTGAACTTCGATGTAACTGTCCTCGCCGATGGAAACCTTTCCTAACGTGGTAGAGCCAACGACCTGCTCCTTCTCGAGCTCACCAGATGTAGACGAAGCAACCCCAGCTCCGGCCGAAGCCGAAACGGGGGAAGCAGCACTGATGACGAGGAGGAGGAGGAACACTAGCAAATGAATTATTTTACGGTGACGAATTACCATGATGCATACATCCTCCTTGACGGGCGGCTACTCCTGCAAATACGTGTTAACCTTGTTCTGAATGACCTTCGCAACTTCTTCAGCGGACTTTTGTCCTTGGAAGAAAGGTGCCGTTTCTTCCGCAACGATATTCGTGATTTTCAGATCGCTTTCTGCATATACGCTAACATTGTTCAAGATCTTCTCCATGGCCGTTACATCCTGCTCCGTGGCAGGTTGAACCGTCGCTGCTTTGCCATTAATCATAAGCTTCATGCTTTTGCCGCCGCCTTCGCCGCCTGTTCCGAGCGTTTTCAAGAAATCGATTTGCGCTTTAGCTCCAGTCTTGTTCACTGCAATCCCCGTCAACTCTCGTGCCGATTGCATGTCATCGGACAACAAGTACTTCACAAATTCCCAAGCTTCCTTCTTGTTAGCTGATTTGCTGTTAATCGCAAGTGGTAATGAGGAAGTAAACTGAGTTCCTTTGGTCTCGCTCTCCGAAGGCAGATTGTAGTACCCGCCTTTGCCATCCCAATTCATTTTCGGCATCGTATACATATCTGTGTACATCAGGACGTTCCCTTTTGGTTGGAAAATAACATTGTTCGGGTCCGAATTATCCGCAAGAATGACCTTATCGTCATACATGGATTTCGCAAGCTTAAGCATGTTAATAAAATCAGGTGAATCGAACTTGGCTTTCTTCGCGCCGATATCAGCGAATTTCGAGAAGCTGCTATTGAGCATCGATGTGATGAGCTCAGCAGGCTCTATTTTGCCCATGGGATACGTGTCTGGCTTACCGTCATTGTTTTTATCCGCGACCATGCTACTAGCCTTTTTCTTGAAATCCGCCCAAGTCCACTTGCTATCATCGATCTGTTGGCTACTTAATACAGCTTGATTGCCGAGCCACATATTCAAACCCACTTTAATTGGGACCGCATATAAGGAACCTTTATATTTCATAGCATCGAAAATACCTGCGTAATAGTTATCCTTTTTGAACGAAGCATCTTTACTCATCAGGTCGCTGATATTTTCCAGAAGCTTCTTGTCCGCATATTTCTGATACGGAAGTCCACTCGTCACGATGATATCCGAGGCTTTACCGCTCATGAGCTCAGCTCCTACTGAACTGGCGTATTTCTCCGTGTTTTTCGGATCTGGCTTTTGCATAATCATCATTTGCTGCTGCCCTTGACCTTGTGCTTGGCCTTGTGGCGCCGTTTGAGGTGCTGCTGCATACTCTTTAATGTTAATTTTGGTGTCTGGATGCAGAGCCTCATATTTCTGTTTGGCTAGCTCGAGAAAACGATCGGATGTCATCACAGATAGTGTGACTGTTTTGTTCCCCGCAGCTGGCGAGGATGTACTTCCTGTATCCCCCGTAGTTGTCGTCGTATTGGACGAACAAGCCGTAAGAGATAACATGGAAACGAGCGAGCAAGCGATGACCGATTGTTTAACTGACATTTTGCGCATAAGAAAATTTCACTCCTTTAGATGGGTTCCAATAAATAATAGCCACGGTGCATAGCGCACCTAGTACTGCATAGTCCAGCAGCTCGATCTGGTAAGACAATCCTGCCCACTGGGCCATGGCAAAAATGAAGACAGCTGCAACGGGCACATACATGAATATGTGTTGCAATTGGGTATACACGGGTACTTGTTCCAGTACCCATAACCGGATGCCAAGTAGGAGCAGCGGTAAGCCGAACAGCATGCCCCCTACGAACAACCGGCCTGTTAGCCGATTAGCGGCATCGATCAACAACTCCTGTGGCGATGGGACATAGCCCATCTGGGCTGCTTCCTGCTGCCATAAGCTGCGCAGCTTTTCCATATAAAACGACAGATCAATGATCTGCTCCGGCACCCATTCCAGCGGAATGTAGAGGTGAAACCGAATACCCTTCCAGAGGGCCATGATGCAGGCGGTCATACCGAGTACAGCGAGTGTGCCGATTAGCAGTGCTGATCGTTCGTGAACCACCGCATCGATCCAGTTATCTCTGGCCAATCTGCTTCGTAAAACATCTTGGATGATTGTTAATTGTCGAACAATTAACCGTACGAACATGTAGATCGCAACCATGCCGCATACAAACAATAGAATGAATCTCCACTGCAACAATCGTGTATAGGTCAGCTCATGGTTGAGCATGTGGAATTGCGAAGGCATGGAACCAATCGAATTAAGCGCTTCGTTCACTTGGCTTTCCCCGCCCGCGACTGCGCTAGGCTTACCAGCCAATTGCACGGTTTCAATGCTCGTATCGGGCTGGATATCGAATAGCGTCGTGATGGGAATCAGCACATTCGGACTGCCGTCATCGGACATGTGCCGAAGCAAAGAGTTCTCCTCCTCGCGAACGCCAATCACTGTAAAAGCAACGCCAAACAGCTCAATCGTTTTCCCTACGACCTGATTGGCATGGAAGAGCTGCTGCGCAACAGCTTCGCTCACAATAGCGACCCTGCTGTGTTCCTCCACCGAGTTTCGCCCGAAGGAAGCACCTGCCTTCAGCTTCATCTCGTTAAAATCCGTGTAGGCGCTATTGACGCCGAACACATCGGCATTCAGCCGGGCAGCGCCATATGCGGCGCGTGTTTGCTCCCTCGCTTCATAAGCGATGGGCAGCGGTGCCCACTTTTTCGCCAAGAGCTCCGCATCCTTTACCTTCAAGCCCGCCGGGCTTGCTCGTGCAGCCGATGGATCCGCGTTCAGCGTGATCTGCTGCACCCCGTGGGCTCCGTTTGTCTGCTCCCAGTCGCTTACGACGGAAGCGATTAATCCGCTGCTCGTCAGCAGCAACAGCACGCCAGCAAATACCATCCATGCGGCCAATCGGGAACGCTGCATCTCCTCTGCTCCTTTCTTTTATTGATCTGCGCGGACACGGTCACCTTCCGCAATCGACTTAGAGCTCGACACGATCACTTTATCCAGCGGCGTAATCCCATTCTCGATGGATGTTTTCGTATCATCCGCATCCCCAATCTGTACATTCGCCCGTTGCGCGACGTATTCTGTACCAAGCGGACCCTTCTTCTCTTTTAGGAGCAGAACGTAAGTACCTTGATCATCTTCCCGTACAGCATCATTAGGGAGGAGTGAGCGGAAAGAGGCGGTCTTTTTTGCAATATCGAATTCGCCGGTTTCGCCGCCTTTCAATCGATCATCCTTCAGTGTGAAGGTGATTTCCTTCCCCTTCGGAGTGGACGGATTGGCTTGGTTGGACTGAGCCGTGCCGGAAGAGCTTACTGCATCCCGAATATCGGTGATTTGCGCGGAAATTCTGGCGTTATTTAACGTGGGAAAAATGAGCTCCGTTTTATCTCCCACGGCGACATAAGGCGCCTTAGCATCGTCAATAGTAGCCTTCATCTGCTGGCCTTTGGACAAATCGGCGATGCTCACAGCGGCTTTGCCACTCGCTACGGGAGCACCTTTCATGGCATTCACTGCCGTTACAATCCCGCTGACTGGTGCCACAATCCGCGAAAACTCCTTGAGCTGACGCTGTTGATTCGCCATCTGCCGCTCCAAGATTTGCATATCCAGCTGCGTACTATCGATATCGCGTGCTATGCTGCGCATTTGCTTTTCATCATTGCTGCGGAAGGTGTCCTGATAGTTTTCTTGGAGCTTCTCCAAGCTCAACTGCTTCTGGGCATATCTCGCCTGATTATCTTTCAGCGAATCTTCTGTCTCTCTTGTTTTAAAAACCACCAGCTCTTGGCCAGCCTTCACCTTATCCCCGACCTTTACTTCGACCTCGCTTGCGACCCAATTGGTCTCCACGTAGACATCTGCAGTCTCTGCGGATTCCACGGTTCCCGAACCTGTGACCTCGTGTGACAATGTGCCTGCGAGCGCCTTCTCCGTGGTCACTTCAGCCAGTGAGATACCCAGCAGGGTATTGGAGAAAAACGTCAAAGTGACCATGGCCATGACGAAGGTAATAATGGCCTTTCGAATTCCTTTTTTCTTGGCGCGTTCGCCATCGGCGGCGGCCATTAATGCATCCATACAACGTTCCTCCTATATGTAATCCGTCTCACCCTTTTATGCCAGACAACTGGATGCCTTCAACCAAATACTTCTCTGCATACAGAGCCACTAGAAGCGGAGGTAGCATATATACCACAGAAGCGGCAAAGGCGATGCCTCGCTCCTCGTCACCAATAACGGCTAAGTACACAGATAACGGCTGTTTAATCGCATCATTCAGAAAGATCAGCGGCTGCTCCACCATATTCCAGTTATCGATGAAAACAAGGATCGACAGTGCCGCTACTCCTGTGCCGCACATCGGCAGAACAATCCGTGTCCATATGTAAAAGTGACTCGCGCCATCCACACGTGCCGCTTCGATATAACTCGCAGGCACGACCATCATGAACTGCCGCAGCAAGAACACGCCAAAGGCACTGAAGATACCCGGGTAAATAATCGCCCCATACGAACCAAGCAGCCCTAGCTTTTCCGCGACAATAAAGTTGGGCACAAGGGTCACCTGGAAGGGCATCAGCATCGTGACAATGTACAGGAAGAAGAGCGGTTCACGAAAACGAAAACGTAAATGGGCAAACGCATACGCAGCGAGCGAAGCGACAACCAATTGACCCGCGATGATCGGCACTGTCATTTTCACCGAGTTCCAGAACATGAATAGGAACTGCGGTCTCCCAACCAATACAGCGTAAAATTGCGACAAGGTTACGCGCTCTGGTATCCATTTCATCGTGATGAACTGGCCATCATCTGTATCGCCCGAAAGCGCAGCGTAATTGCTCGTAATTTCCGTTTCCGCCATGAACGAGTTCGCAATGGTCAGCGCCATGGGGAACAGAAATCCCGCCATAAGCACAATGAGCACAGTGATTAGCACGAATCGCGATGCTTTGTGTCCCATGCGGACCGTTAGCGGCTTCATACGGGCTGCTTGCATTTAAACACTCCTTTCCAATGTGAATTCTCCTCTATCCAATTGCTTTACTGATGCGCCTCTCCACCACGAATAGTGTCAAGACGAGGAGTACAATCACCACAGCCATTAGAAATGCAGCAGAAGTGAGCTTCTGATAATCTAGTGACTTGAACATATTGTTCATGTAATGCTGCAACATATAAATGTTTTCATCCGGGTAATTTCCGGCAATTAAGTACGTCTCTCGAAACATTTTGAATGAGTTAATAATCGACATGATGAAAACGAAGAAAGCGGTTGGCGTCAAATAGACTAAGGTAATGGATCGCCACTGCCGAAATTTGCCCGCTCCATCCATCGAGGCTGCCTCGTAATAATCGCCCGGAATGTTTTGAAGTCCTGCTAGGAAGAGAATCATATTGTAGCCGATGTTTTTCCACAGGTAGACAATAATCAGCACATACAAGGAAGCCTCGCTTTCCATCCAGTCATGCGGACGTATTCCCCAGCCTGCTAGCCATGCATTGATCGTCCCATGAAGGTCGAACAGCGCATTCCACACGAGCACCACCGAAGCCACGGGTACGACAAGTGGACTCAAGAACGAGATTCGGAACGTTTGGCGCATCGGCAGCTTACGATTGAGCATCAAAGCTAGTCCTAGTGCAATCAACATGTTAAGCGGTACACAGACTGCCATAAACAAACTTGTATTCACGGCTGCTCGCCGAAAAATGGGATTACCCAGCAGCTCGCGATAATTCGCTATCCCCACGAAGGAGCCATCTATTGGGCTGTCCATGAGCGAATAATAAAACCCCATCCCAAAGGGTATCAAGAAAAACACCGCAAATCCGGCCAGACTTGGCCATAGAAATAGAAGTGCTGTAAGACCCTCGTTGCCTCGTAACCATCTCAGCACAAATGCGTTCCTCCTTCCTACAGATCACATTCTCTCATGTGAAAATTAGAAATGGATTAGAAAGGGGAATGCAGATCGCGTTCAAGGGTTCAAGCACGACACCCACAGCACTCATCACACCCACGACAAAATAAGCCCATGACGGATGTCATAGACTTATTCCTCAATATCTATTACTCAAATCCCCTCAGCCCTAGTACGAATGGGAACGTCAGTGCACTATCCAAAATCGCGAAATAGTGTATCCTCGTTCCTCTTTGCACATTGTGTACATAAAAAAACTCCCAAACCCAGCTAAACGCATGGATTTGAAAGCTTTCTACTACTTGTTTGCCTTGCCGTTTCAATCTGCATTCCTGTATACTTTGGCTGTATAGAGCGCCTGCTAACACCCTGTTGGAGAGGATGTGACCCTGATGTCCTATGTTCAAAACAACGGTTTGAACATTATCCCTATTTATTTTACCTATCAGCGCAAAACAATCGGAACCGAACAGTATCAGGGGACGTTCCACGCCCATCAAGGCATTGAAATCTTGATTGTTCATCAAGGACATGGCACACTCATTATTGATCAAAAAAGCTATGAAGTGACTTCGGGTATGATATGTGTCTTTCAGCCCTACCAGCTGCACCACATTCAGATGGACCCCGATACGCCATTCGTACGATCTATCGTTCATTTTGAACCCGCGCTATATGAAGCCTACTTCGAGCCTTGGCCGCGATTGTTGGCTTTTTTCAAGCAAATGCTTACTACCAAGTTGCAGCCACCTTGCCTTTACGAGTTAAGTGAGGCAGAGCAGTTTCATCCGCTTTTTCAAAGTCTGGCGAGAAGACTACCTATCAAAAGCATGCAAGATGAGCTAGAAGAGTACTCCCTCTTTCTAGTTGCTTTCTTCCGCAGCTTCATGCCGCTGTGGGAGCAGCGCGAAGGCCAGATTCGCTCAGGTCCTACACGCAAATCCCATCAGGCCGAGCGTATTCTCAGTTGGCTGGAAGAGCATTACACCGAACCGCTGCGGTTGGAGATGATGTCAGCTGATCTGCACTTATCCCCGTATCACTTATCTCATTTGTTCACGGAGTGCACCGGTACAAGCCTTTCGGACTATGTAACAGCTAGAAGGTTACAGCAAGCCGTGAAGCTGCTAACTTCGACGGATCAACCCGTTGCTCGCATTGGCGAAGCCATTGGTGTGACGAACTGCTCCTACTTTTGCAAAATGTTCAAAAGCCAAATCGGCGTGACGCCTTATCAATATCGCAAGCAATGGCAGAAACATCATTCAGCAGCTGTTACTCGGCAACCGTGATCTTCATTGCGTCGCGCTGTGCGATAAGGCACAGCTCCGCTGCTTTGAAAGTATGCTCCTGTGTCATCGCCACTTCCGTACGGTTTAAGCAATCTAAGATTAGCTGACCAAAGTAAGGATAACCAACTTGGCCGCTGACAGCAAAATGCTGCTCCCCATCCTTGTTAACCAGATACACATGATTACTCGTCTGTTCTCTGGCAATATCCACATATTTACGAAGCTCTATGTAGCCATCGCTCCCAAGAATCGTCATGCGGCCGTCGCCCCATGTACTTAAACCATCCGGCGTCATCCAATCCACGCGGAAATAGCCTGTAGCGCCATTGTCTCCGACCAACGTAGCATCTCCGAAATCCTCAAAGTTCGGGTACTGCGGGTAATTATAGTTTGCTACTTTACTGTGTACAACCTTCGCATCTTTGGCCCCCGTAAAATACAGGAACTGCTCGATCTGATGACTGCCAATGTCACATAGAATGCCGCCGAATTTCTCCTTCTCAAAAAACCAATCTGGTCTGCTCGACAAACCAATTCGATGCGGCCCCAAACCAATGACTTGATGCACGCGACCGATCGCGCCTTGTTCAATTAATTGTCCCGCATAAACGGCACTTTCCACATGCAGACGCTCACTGTAATAAACCGCATATTTTTGTCCTGTTTCTGCTACTTTCGCACGTGCTGCTTCCAATTGTTCCAGCGTTGTGAACGGAGCTTTATCCGTGAAATAATCCTTGCCGCTGTCCATCACGCGAAGTCCTAGTGGGCCACGATCACTCGGAATCGCCGCTGCCGCTACAAGCTTCACTTCTGCGTCTTGAAGGATTTCGTCTAGCGATGCTGCTGCTTGAACACCAGGATATTGGCTAAGGAATTTATCCACCTTGGCTGGGTCCGGATCATATACCCATTTCAACTCTCCGCCCGCTTCACGAAGTCCATTACACATCCCATATATATGACCATGATCCAGAGCTGCCGCTGCAAAAATAAACTCACCTGGCTCACAAACCCTTTTGAAGTTCCCTTGTGGAGCGTAATTCATTCCATCACTTTTTTGCATAATCATCAATCTCCTGTCTGTTCGTTGAGGTTATTTAAACGTGCTGCCTGTCGTAATCGTCTGTGGCGCAAAATTTTCAATGGAAGTGTTCTTCTCATAAAAATGGGTCGCATTCGCCTGCACACCGCTTCTTGTGTAGAACGCATCATTCACGTCTAGGGGAAATTTCACCAGCTCGCCTGTGCTCGCTGATTTGTAAATTCCCGTAATGAGCTCCAACGTTTGACGACCACTGATCCCATCGATAAGCACAGGAGTGCCGCTTTCAATCGCGGTCAACACATTGTCGATTTGACCAGCGTGTCCTACGTACTTCACTTCTGGCAAGTTTTCGTAGAATGATTGCAGCTCTTCTTCTAGCTCCGTGTTCGGTTCTGGGAAACCGTTCGACGTCGAGTTCGACGCCTTTACCTTCCATGGCGCAGATACACGTGCCTTCGAGCCTTGGAAAATCAACTGCTGCTCCTCACCGTGGTGAACGACTGAGCTCGTAATTTGACCTAAGGACCCATTTGCGAAGCGCAGCATTCCGATGGACAAGTCCTCGACCTCGGCATTGTCATGCGACACATTGCTCATGAAGGCTTGGACCTCCGTCGGGCTGCCCATCATCCAGAGCAGGGCATCGATATGATGTACCGCATGGTTCAGTGTCGGACCTCCGCCTTCCTTCTCCCACGTACCTCTCCACCAAAGATCATAGTAGCAATGACCGCGCCACCAGAAGGAATCGACTTGGGTGTGGACGATGTTGCCCATGAGGCCGCTTTCCAGCACGGACTTCATTTTCATCATTGGCGTCTTGAAACGGTTCTGCGCTACAACGGATAAAATCTTTCCTGTTCGCTGCGCAGCTGCATTCATCAAGTCGCATTCCTCAAGTGAGGAAGCCATCGGCTTTTCCACCATGACATGTGCGCCGGCCTCCAGAAACTCAACCGTAAGCGAAGCATGCGTATACGGTGGCGTACAGATGGACACAAGATCGATATCCGCTTCTAGCAACTCTTTATAATCCTTCACAGCCTTCGCATCTTTCAGCTCAAACTGATCAATGCGTTCCTGCGCTTTATCCGCATAAATATCACTAATCGCGACTATCGTACAGCGCTCTGGAAATTGCAAATACGCTTCAATATGCGCCCTTGAGATCGCACCCGCACCAATAATTGCTACCTTTAGCATGTAGTTCAGCCTCCTGCTATTTGTTACTCAAAGCATAGCAAGAATGCGGTTACAAATGTGACGCTATCTTGTGCAAAAATGACGTTACTTTGCGGTATCACTACTTCCTATCCTCGCCCTTCTATCCAACAATTTCAGACAGACCACTCTCATTTAAATAATCCATAAGCCTACATTGCCTTCCGGAGTAAACTTCCATAGACAAACAATTGAACTGAATATATGATTAGACTAATCGAATAAGTAATAGTTAAGGTGCATGCTTATTAGTAATAAGTAATGCTTAATTGGGAAGTCTGGTGAAATTCCAGCACGGTCCCGCCACTGTAAATGAAGAGCGACTCTATGAATTGCCACTGGTATTCCTATACCGGGAAGGTTAGAGAAGCGTTGACGCATGAGTCAGGAGACCAGCCTTAATGTGTATTCACAAACTCTACGGACGATGGAGGGGGTGCTTTTTTTGTTGTCTACGACCAATACTGACATCACAGCCCTTGATTTTTCAATTCAAGGGCTTTTTTGTATGCTCACCATCTCTATCATTTTATTAGGAGGATAATAATGAAACTAAATTATAGGATTTTCACCCTATTCATGGCTCTATTCCTATTTGTAAGCAGTCTAAGCATCGTTCCTGTATCGGCTACCTCGACTATCGCAGTGGATGATGCTGTAAACGCTACAGCTGAGTATTTACTTAAAACTGTCAAGAAGCCACAGGTAGGCTCTGTAGGCGGTGAATGGGCCATTATCGGGCTTGCCCGCTCCAACTATAACGTACCTCAAAGCTATTACGACGATTATTATAAAGGCGTTGAAACCTATGTCAAAGATGTACAAGGCAACCTTCATGATCAAAAATACACGGAATACTCCCGCTTGATTATGGCATTAACCGCCATCGGCGCAGATCCGTCAAATGTTGCTGGATATAATTTATTAACGCCACTCGGTGACTTCGATAAAACCATTTGGCAAGGCATTAACGGTCCCATTTTCGCATTAATATCCCTAGATAGCGGTAATTACAATATACCTGTAAATTCCAAAGCAAAAACGCAGGCTACTCGAGACATGTATATCGATGAGATATTATCGCATCAATTACAAGATGGAGGCTTTGCACTTTCTGGAAAGACTGCCGATCCGGATATTACTGGCATGGCTCTGCAAGCTCTGGCTAAATATCAGCATTACAAAAAAGTAAAACTAGCTACAGAGAAGGCCATTGACCGCCTTTCCAAATTACAGGACACCGATGGCGGCTATGCAAGCTGGGGTGAGAAAACTTCAGAGAGTACCGTACAAGTACTGATGGCACTATGCGAACTTGGCATTGACCTACACGACAGTCGTTTTGTAAAGAGTGGCAAAACCATTGTTGATGATTTACTATCCTTTTATTCAAAAGATCAGGGATTCCAGCATACTTTTGACGGCAGCGGAGTAACGGGCATGTCGACAGAACAGGCATTTTACGGACTTGTGAATGTCCAAAGAATCAGTGTTAGTAAGAGCAGCCTCTACAGAATGAACGATGTAAAGCTTGCTACCACCATTACGCCTGATAGCACTAACGGCTTACCGAACAAGCACAAAGATATAAAAGTTATGCCAGTAATCGAAGCGAATAAGACGTTCTCGGACATTTCCCATCATGAAAGCAAAACAGCCATTGAATCGCTTGCCTCCAGAGGAATGATTAACGGTATGACTGACACAACGTTTGCACCAAATCAAACAATGACTCGTGCCGAATTTGCGACCATTGTAACCAAAAGTCTCGGCCTTCCTATGCAAAAATCAACAATATTCCAAGATGTCGTCTCGACAGCCTGGTATGCGGACTATGTGGGCACAGCTTATTCTTATAGCATTGTAAGTGGAACGTCTGAGACCACTTTTACACCGAATAATACCATTACAAGACAGGAAGCAGCCGTTATGATCGCCAATGCGGCTAAGCTTTCTGGCATGGATACAGCATTAAGCGCAGCTGAAACGAGAGATATGTTGGCTCAATTCGGGGATTACACACAGACTGCCGAGTGGTCGAGGAATGCGCTAGCCTTTAGCTATCAAGAACATATTTTATCCCAGGATATGCTAAATATTGAGCCTTCTACAGCTGTCACTCGTGCTGAAATAGCAGAGATGCTTTACCGTTTACTCACTGCAGCGAAACTTATTAAAGAGGCGAACTAATGCGATTAACCAAAAATAAAATCATTGCTGCGGCGATCATTATGACTGTTTTGGTCATCGCTTTCTTCAGTAGCGGCATGCCGCGGCAGCAAACAACAACGACGACATCTGCATTATCTACGGAGCTAACGGCATCTCCTTTAGAGCCGAAGGATACGAAATCATCTGATGCAGCCGTAATGACGTCAAGCACTCCCATAGTTGCTCAACCGTCTTCAACTCCAGCAGTGGAAGATCGAAAGACGGAAACAGACCAGAAATCCGAGCCAGTAGCAACGGAAAAAACCGTTCCTGTTGCGACTCCAGATGCTGCATCGTTGAACAAGGGAACGCCAAAGACAGATAAGTCTGAGGAAGCGAAACCTACTCCAACCAAAACCATGGAGATTGACCCAACAACGGGTAAGGACCCCTACCTGACTGAGCCTGTGCCGGAGGGAAAGCCACTTCCCATTGAGCCGCAGAATACGAAAATTTCCGACAAGCAAATGACAGTCACGCTTTCCGTAAGCTGTCTAACAATTCTGCGCAACATGAAATTACTAGATCCTGAAAAGATTGATCTTGTACCGAAAGACGGCATTATTTACAAAGCCCAACAAGTTACATTTTATGAGGGTGAATCGGTATTTAATGTGCTCCAAAGAGAGATGAAGAAAAACAAAATTCATATGGAATTTGTGAATACACCGATGTACAATTCCGCTTACATTGAAGGCATTCATAATCTGTACGAATTCGATTGTGGAGAGCTTTCTGGTTGGATGTACAAGGTAAATGGTTGGTTCCCTAATTATGGCGCAAGTCGTTATCAACTTAAACAAGGTGACGTCATTGAATGGGTATATACCTGTGATTTGGGACGTGACGTCGGGGACACCTATAATTCAGCAGGCGGTGGTAAGAAGCAATGAAAGATTCTTTTTCCAGCTTCCACCCGATCGTTAATTTTCTGTATTTTACATTGGTTATCTTGTTCTCCATGGTTTTTATGCATCCGATATGTCTAGCAATTTCCATTACCTTTGCTTTCTCATATTCCATCTATCTTAACGGGAGAAAAGCATTAAAATTTAATTTTCTGTACATGCTTCCTTTGCTTGTCATGACAGCATTAATCAACCCTGCCTTTAATCATGAAGGGGTTACCATTTTAACCTATTTACATAATGGCAATCCCCTGACACTGGAATCCATTACATATGGTATAGCAGCAGCAACCATGTTCGTAACGGTCATTTGTTGGTTCTCCTGCTATAACGCCATTATGACTTCGGATAAATTCATTTATTTGTTTGGTCGAATCATTCCTGCCATGTCACTTATTTTTTCCATGGTGCTGCGATTTGTACCCAAATTCAAGGCGCAGCTTACTATCGTTTCCCATGCACAACGATGTATCGGAAGAGACATATCCAACGGCAGTGTGATCCGTAGAATCATGCATGGGATACGAATATTGTCTATCATGGTGACCTGGATGCTTGAGAATGCCATCGAAACGGCTGATTCCATGAAAAGCAGAGGCTACGGGTTGCAAGGAAGAACCGCGTTTTCAATATTTAAATTCGATAGCCGCGATAAAGCAGCACTTATAGCCATTGTATTAACTGGGGGTTATCTCATCATTGGCGCATGTACAAAGGCACTATATTTCCGATATTTCCCATCCATGCGGAGTGTAGAGCTCTCCGTGTTCAGTATAAGTGTTTTTGTTTCTTATGCCGTTCTTTGTGCAATACCGCTATCCATCAACGTTTGGGAGGACTACAAGTGGAAATCTTTACAATCCAATATTTGACGTTCTCCTATCCTAATTCTTTAGAGAACGCGTTAACTAATGTATCGTTAAGCATAAATCAAGGCGAGTTTATAACCATCTGTGGAAAGTCAGGATGCGGTAAATCAACCCTTTTGCGACATATGAAAACAGATCTTACACCTCATGGATCACGGAGCGGTGAGATTTCATTTGATGGGATGCCTCTAGAAGAGCTAGAAAGACGTATACAAGTCGCTCAAATAGGCTATGTCCTGCAATCTCCTGACAATCAAATTGTGACAGACAAGGTCTGGCATGAGCTTGCCTTTGGACTTGAAAGTCTTGGTTACAGTACGCTAGAAATTCGTCGACGTGTTGCTGAAATGGCAAGCTTTTTCGGAATACAAGAATGGTTTCATAAACAAGTGAGTGAATTGTCCGGCGGCCAGAAGCAGCTTCTGAACCTTGCTTCAATTATGGTCATGCAACCCAAGGTATTAATTCTGGATGAACCCACAAGCCAGCTTGATCCTATCGCTGCATCTGAATTTCTAGCTGCTATTGGTAAAATTAATCGAGAACTTGGTGTCACTATTCTTATTTCTGAGCATCGGCTCGAGGAAGTTATGCCACTATCTGATCGCGTTATCGTGATGGATCGAGGGGAAATCCTCTATTCAGGCACACCAAAGAAGGTCGGTGAACAACTTCGGGATATACAGCACGACATGTTTTATGCGATGCCAGCACCTATACGTGTTTATGCGGGAATTGAAAACCAGCTTTCTTGCCCCCTTACGGTTCGTGAGGGAAGAGAATTCTTACATATACTTGCACAGCAGCAAGCATACACGAAAGACATTCAAGCTCAGGATAATCCAAAGCGAACAAATGAACCAACACTTGAGTTAAACGAAGTATGGTTTAAATATGAAAAGAATTCCGCTGATGTTGTGAAAGGGCTTAGCCTTCGTGCCTATCCAGGTGAACTCTATACGATTGTAGGTGGGAATGGAACAGGCAAAACAACCACCCTCTCCCTTATATCTGGACTTCGCAAACACTACCGTGGAACTGTTCATATGAACGGAAAACCCATTGACAAGTATTCAGACAGTGAGAAGTTCAATGGACTCCTTGGCGTTCTCCCTCAGAATCCACAAGCGCTTTTTGTACACAAAACAGTGAGGGCTGATCTCCTTGAGATGCTGTCTGACAGCAAGTTGGGCAAGGATGCTGTGCAACAATCCATTCATGAGGTTGCGGAGTTGTGTATGTTACAGGACCTTCTCGATCGTCACCCTTATGATCTGTCTGGAGGCGAGCAACAACGAGCGGCTCTAGCTAAGATATTACTTCTACAGCCTTCTATTCTTCTGCTGGACGAGCCGACCAAAGGGTTAGATGCACATTACAAATTGATGTTTGCCGAGATTCTGAACAATTTAAAGCTACAAGGTACAACCATTGTTATGGTCAGTCATGATATCGAGTTTTGCGCTAGCTTTGCCGACAGATGTGCTTTGTTCTTTGATGGGGCGATCGTATCGGAGGGCAAGCCTCGGGAATTCTTTGCTGGGAATAGCTTTTATACGACGTCTGCAAGCCGAATGGCCAGAGATTTGATTCCAAAGGCCATTACGACCAATGACATCATAAAGGCCTTTAATGGCAGGGAAGAATCTATTCATTTTGAACCAAAACCACTATTAAAATTACCGCTTTCCATGGATAAACAGATTGCTCATACAAGCCTAGCAGACCCTAAAGAGCAAACACCTGTGGAACAAAGAAGTCTTTCCAAACGTACATGGACTGCCATGCTGATGATCATTTTATTAATCCCGTTAACCATTTGGTTCGGCATTTATTATCTTGACGATAGAAAATATTACTTTATTAGCATGCTAGTCATAGTCGAAACCATGCTTCCGTTTACATTGATTTTTGAAGGACGAAAGCCGCAGGCAAGAGAGCTTGTGGTCATAGCGGTCCTATGTGCAATAGGAGTCTTTGGCAGGATGGCCTTTTTCATGGTTCCGCAATTTAAACCCGTCGTTGCCATTGTTATTATTTCTGGTATCGCCTTTGGAGCTGAAACCGGCTTTCTAGTTGGTGCAGTCACAGGATTTGTATCAAATTACTTTTTTGGACAAGGACCTTGGACACCATGGCAAATGTTCGCTTTCGGGATCATTGGTTTTCTTGCTGGAGCACTTTTTAAAAAGGGAATTTTACGAAGAAATAGAATGGCTCTCTGTATGTTTGGTGGTATAGCTACATTTATCATTTATGGTATCATCATGAACTTTTCCTCAGTCGTGATGACACAGACTCAACCTACAATTAGCGTGCTGCTGCTTGCATGCATCCGAGGTGTACCCTTTGATTTGATTCATGCAGCTGCAACGGTGATATTCTTGTCTGTCCTTGCAAAACCTATGCTTACTAAATTAGATAGGATTAAGGAGAAGTATGGGTTAGTTTCATAAATAAAAACAGCACCTCATGGGTTAGTAGCTAACCATTGGGGTGCTGTTTTTTACTTCCTACTTCGGATTATTTATTGAATGATAAGCTCTCATCGCAACAACTATTGCCATCTCACGGGTTACTTCATCGCTCGGGTGGAATTGGTTATCCCATCCTGAGATTAGCCCCTGCGCAATTACACTCTGCACACTCGCTTTAGCCCAAACGGATACTTGTTCCAAATCGTCAATCGCTATCGCTTGTTCCACTTTTGAAAGCTTAAGCGCATTAACCATAATGACCGCCATTTGCTCACGCGTCAGCTTTTCATTTGGACTAAACTGGTCTGCGCTCGTTCCTGTAATAAATCCAGCTTGATACGCAGCGTTCACGAAAGGATAGAACCAATCGCCTTGTGTAACGTCGTTAAAGTTAATGGCCTTAGTGATTTTCACATCCAGCCCCAGAACGCCTACTAACATTTTCGTAAACTCAGCTCGTGTAACCGTCGTTTGCGGACTAAATTTACCATCGCTGCCTTCGACAAGAGCTTTCTCTGTCGCTTCGCTGATCGCTTCAAGAGCCCAAGGGGAGATCGTGTTCACGTCCGAGTACACCTTATATAAATCGAATGCCTCAGGCGCTTTTTCGGTACTCGTATACGAAACAAAGCTCGTGAAATGATTCGTTTTTATGATCAAATCATTGTCTTTTACAAACGCGTAAGTGATTCTCTCCTTACCTTTTGTAGCCTCAATTCCTTCGGCTTCTGTTGAATAAACTTCGATTGGCGTAAACGTGTCGCCTTCGATAAATCCGACTTGCTGCCCTTTCGCACCTTTCAGAACAAGGGTTACTGGTCTATCGAAAAGTACGGATTCCTTCGCGTTCCCCATTGCAAAAGCTTGACCAAGCTTGAGCTGTTTCGCAATCTCTTCGCTTAGACCCTTCTTCACCAAATCTTGAAGTGTTGTATCGTTTGTATTCAAGGAAGTGAGTAACTCGATATTTGCATTCCCCGATTTTAGAATGGTTCCCTTATCGATGGCAAATGAAATGTCGCCTTTCACAGCGGAAATCATAGGAATGCTACCTTTCACTTCTTCTAGGTTAAGGATCACTTTAGACGTGACATTAGGAATATTGATGGTGATTAATTCTTTGTCTTTCATGTCTGTCGTGATGTTTACTGGATAATCTGCTTTGATATCAGATGGAACATCAATGATTGGTTTTTTATCGTTTGGATTGTTGATTGGCAGTGCTCCTGTTGGTATCTTTTGCCCAAGATCTTCCCCGAGATTTGTCGTATACCGCCATTCAATAGAATCTTCGTTGTTAGGGAATATTTTGCTTGCTCCAACTTTAGGATAGTTCCCATTGACATTGTACATCCAGCCGCTACCTGGTCCATGATTAAATTCACCATCACCATCAATTGATGCTACATAAACACTATCATATTTCTCTGGCCCCAATACGTAGGTTATTCCAAGCTTATCAAGTTCTCTCTTCAGAATACTCCATACAGAATCCCCGCTTTGCAACTCAACACTTAATTTGGGTACAACATAACCTTTATCAATTGTCAGCTTATCTACGGATAGTGTTACACGTTTGGAAGTTGGAGGGATTCCACCACCAGGGGTTTGGACCACACTAGACGTGTAAGCTAGAAAGTCAGTAAAATGCTTCGTTTTAACAATAAGATCATTACCGTTATCGTAGGCATATTCAAGTTTTCCGCCAGCTAAGCCTTCAGCATCGCTAGCATAACTTTGAATAACGTGAATGGAGCCATTCTGGATATAGGCAGCTTGCTTCCCTTTCATACCCGTAAATGTTAGCGTGATGAATTGATCAAACTCGATCCCATTGTTACCGCCAAGTGTGATCGCTTGGTTAACCGAATCCAATTTCTTTCCATTGGCAATAATCGTGTTAACTTTATTAATCAACGAGGATGTCGTCGTATCTATAGAAGTTATTAACTCGATCGCTGATGAGTCACCATTGGTAATCCGCGCGCCCTTTGGAATAGCCAATGACACATCGCCTTTTACAGCCTTTATTTGCGGCAAACTGCTGTTAAATGGCAATTTAACTTGAATTTTCGCATTGTTATCCTTAAGAATTTCAATTGTAATTTCTTTATTTGTATCGGCAGTCGTTACAGTAACCGTGTAATCCTTATTATCGGAAGGAATCACTATTTCCGGTTTATCCCCGTCCGGTAAAAGGATCTCATTCCCCCCTGGAAGCGGTATCTCTAACGTTACATCCGTCATGTCGTACAGCGATTTATTTTTATTTACAAATCTGTCATAGGCTACAAGCGCATAAGTTCCTTGATCCGTAGCCATTGAATCGACACCAGATCCTGGCCCTGACTTCACATGCTGAAATCCTCCATCCGCTATAGCGAAGGAAAGTAAAGCATTAAGTGCCGACTTGCCATTCTTAATAAATCTTTCATCCGTATTCGGGTTAATTCCTAATATCGATAGGGCAGTAACGACCTGTGCAATGCTTTCACTGCTTGTACCAAAACCGCCATATTCATCTTGTGTCTTCGCCAACCAAGCAACTGCTCGGTCTCCAGCGCTTTTTACATCAGGGTAAGTTTGATAATAAGGAGCAAGAGCTTGGAGCGCCATCGCAGTCAAATCGACATCGGCATTCAGTGTTCCGAGGCCCCAACCACCAGCATCAATCGTTCCTTTTTTAATTTCTTTCCCTATAATGTATTCGATTAAATTGTCTCTCGCTGCTTGCTTCTTCTCCGCCTGTACGGTAGGGATAGCATAGTTGTGACTATCAAATGCTAGCAAAGCATAAATAGGACCATTAATTCCTTGTCTATTCACATAATCATAGTTCGCGAGAGCTGAAGTAAGGTCGTATCCTCCCACGTTCCTTGGGTCTTTACCAATAGACGTAAGTCCAAGAATGGCTCTTGAATGCTCAGTTCCTTTGTTTGTATCAAGAACACCTTGATTCTTATCCATGAATTCTTTTACTTTTTTTACTACATTGTTGTAATACCCTTGATAATAGCCTTCTGGCACATCATATTTAGCCCTTGCCAGTGAAAGCACTGACCATTCGCCATCACTTGTTCCGAATGTGGGATTAGTGACAGTTTTTAAAATATAAGCTAAATTTTTATCCAATTGTTCTTTTGGAGAGTTTGACTTCAGATCTTCTCCTAAATTTAAAGTATATCGCCATGAAATTTTGTCGCTATTATGAAGCACATAACTTCCTGGATCTACACTAGGAAAGATATCGTTGACAGCGTACATCCATGCACTTTGTGGACCTCGATCAAATTCGGAAAGTCCATCAATTCCTATTACATGAATTCTCGACCCTGTAGTAGTACCAAAACTTACCTTGTCTCCTAGCTCTCTATGCAAAACTGAAAAGACGGTATCTTCTGCTTTAAGTTTTACAGTTTTCCCGGAAATAATGGTGCCCTTCACCGCATCTCCGATAACAGAAATTGTTACCTCACCGAGATCTGGCTCACTATAGATAACAGTTATGGCACGTTCAGCTATATTGCCTGATTCGTCAGTTGCAGTTACGTTAATCGTATTTGTTCCTTCAAGAAGGACAAGATGATAGCTCCCATTCTCCTCGGAAATGATCGTTCCATTCAACTTTACGACCTTAGTTATGCTTGAAGAGGAATTGTCAGTTACCTCAACGCCCACAATTAACTCAGGCTGCGTTACTTCCTGATTATCTGAAGCCCCGGTTACTGTTATTACAGGCTTCTCAGTGTCGGGTACTTTATAGGTAATCGTAAAAGCTTGTTCTGTCGTATTACCTGTTAAATCCTTTGCAGTTACAGTAACCGTGTTTTCTCCAGCGTTTAGAACAATCGTGTATTGTCCATTCACTTGGGTAATCGCGGTACCGTTCAGCTTCACTTCCGGGATTATTCCTGCTGGTAAATTATCTGTCACCACAACACTAAAGCTTAATTGAGGCTGAGATACTTCCCCATTATTTATTAACCCGGTTACTGTCATAATAGGTTTCTCGGTATCTTCAACCGTTACATCCGTCATATCATAAAGTCGTTTGCTACCATTTACGAACCTGTCATAAGCAACAAGTGCATAGGCACCTTGATCGGTAGCGAGACCATCAATACGTCCTGTTCTAAGATGTTTGAAACCACCATCAGCTTCAGCAAATGTGAGTATAGCATCCATTGCAGACTTACCATTCTTGATAAATCTTGCATCTGTACTTGGATCAATTCCTAACGCTGTTAATGCAGTAATAACCTGCGCAATGCTTTCGCTACTCGATCCAAATCCACCCTCGCTATCTTGTGTTTTTGACAACCACGCAATGGCACGGTCTCCAGCACTTTTCACGTCTGGTTGAGACTGATAGTAGGGAGCGAGAGCCTGCAAGGCCATCGCAGTATAGTCGACATACGCGCTCGATGTAGAGAAACCCCAACCGCCTGCGTCTGTCGTACCTTTTTTCACTTCTTTGCCTAAAATATAGGAAATCAAATTCTCTCTCGTTGTTTGTGTTTTACCTGCTCCTACTTTGGCAATAACATAGTTCCGACTATCAAATGCAAGTAGAGCGAAGACCGGTCCATTAAATCCTTGTTTAATGACATAATCGTAATCAGCAAGCGCTGATCTCAGATCATAGTTCCCTACTTTGGATATATCTTTTCCAATTGAACTAAGTCCAAGAATTACTCTTGAGTTCTCTGTACCATAATTTGTATCCAATAAACCATTATTCAAAGTCATTCGGCGATCAACTTCGGTAACTACTTTCGTGTAATACGATTGATAGTACCCTTCTGGTACTGTGTAGTTAGCTCTTGCCAAAGAAAGAATCGACCATTCACCATTACCTGTTCCATACCCCGGACTAGTAATTGTTCTTAGCATATAAGCTAAAGTCTTATTCAAATGGTTTTTAGCAGTCGTAGCCATACTAGCTTTATATATAACTATATATGTTTGCTCGGCAGTATTTCCAGCTGCATCTGTAGCAGAAATGGCAATCGTATTCGTGCCAGGAACTAGAACAACTGAATAAGTTTCGTTTAGCTTCGTTATCACCGTTCCATTCAACTTAACAACGGATACAATAGCCTCAGGACGATTGTCCGTCACGACCACGCTGAAACTTAGGTTGGCCTGAGTTACTTCTTGGTTATTCGAAATACCCGTAACCGTAATGCTCGGCTTTTCCGTATCTTCAAATGACTTATTCAGATTAACTAGCGCACTATTTACACTTGCTTGCGTACTCTCCAAGTTTGTAAGCACAGTATACGCGTGCTCATATGCTAATCGAACAGCTGTATCCGCTAAAATAGTTGATTTATTCGGGTCGCTGTTAATTAAAGCTACTCTTGAAACTAACGCATCTTTGTTTGCTGGGTTTGGCAGATAACTCCACTCGTTAACTCCAAGATCAGCTCCCCATCCATACAGGGAAAATTGCGTGCGAATGACATCCCCATCATGGGGGATATACTCAGATAATCCTACATCTGGTAAAACATTATTAACAGCATACATCCATCCAGACATCGATGTATAATCAAATTCGCCCAGCCAATTGACATCGTTTTTTGTACCAATCTGATCTCCATTTAATGCAATTTGTTCCTGGATAAATGAAGGTACTTGTATAACCGTCGTATTATCCTTAACCTTTGATAAATAGAAAGAATTATTAATTTCTCCTGCATTTCGATAATTCCCCGCACCTAATTCACGTGCGATTAAGGAAGCACCACTATCTCCAGTATAAAAAGGTACGTTTACAGGTTCTTTATAATAACCCTGCCCTATCGTAAATTTCTCAACAGAGAGTGTTACATGGCCAATGGGGGTAGGCTCTTGCTTCGCTTCCACAATCAATGGTTGCGTACCTCTTACTACGCCAGGAGCTGCACCAGAACGATAATCGGTAGCTTCCACAGAATAATTCCCTGCGGCTACACCATGGTCAAATACAGCTACACCATTTGCATTCGTAATCGCATCAACTGCACCGACTTTTACCTTAATACCATTAGCTGGTGAATCTATAAACCCTGTGTTGTTTCCCCAGTCATAGGTTGATTTCGTAACAGTTACGGAAAAGGGGGTATCCGCACTAACAGGTGCAGTTGAAATGGAGATTGACTTCAACAGTTGCGTATTGAGGTCTCCATAATAAACCAGAACTTGATCATTACTTTCTAATGGATACTGATCTATCCCAACATCAGGAATGATCCACTGCCCTTGACGTTTAATGGCAAAATTCCAACCGCTATATTGTCCATATTGTCCCTCTTGTATCTCATTGATGCTAGAGACATAGCGACCATATTGCGAACTAGTGACAATTAAATTGGCTGGCAGGAATTTAGATTGCAATACTTCTAATGCAGTCGACCCTACACCGCTCTCCTCTTTGATGAGACCTTGCGGTCCTTCGACGCGAAGTGCGACGGAAACGGGATCCTGACTTGCAGCGAATGCATGATTCGTCGGCACTATCGTAGTCAATACCACAGAGAGTACCATAATCATAGCTAGGATTGACGACATCATTTTGCGTTGTAACTTCGTAAACATGTTTTCGATTTCTCTCCTTACATCGGTTAGATTAATCGCACGCCAAAACAAAAAAGACCATCCCTCAGGCGGGGTGGCCTTCTTAATTCATAAAAAAACAAACATACGTGCGCCATAATGGCTACAGAAACGCTAACTGAATTCCCACCCCCCGGAGAATCAGAGCAACAACGAAATAAGGCAGGTATCCTGGCTCATGCATCATCGTTAACTTTTCGCCTTCCCATCTCCCAAGGAGACAGTGGCCTGATAGAAAAGCAACTCCGCATTTACAGTGGCGGGACCGCGCAGGTTTTACACCTGACTTCCCTTTTAAGTACCTTCGACTGAAGCATCAAAAGTACACCTTACTCGCAATTTATGTAGTTATATGGCTTCATACTAGCGGGTAATCCTTTTTTTGTCTAGTAGTTTGCTAGATTGATAAATCCTCGAACACATTCAAAAAGAAAAAGGCAACCCCACGTAGACATTCGTCCCGCGGGATTACCTTCCTCTTCCATACCTTCACTTCCAGAAATTAGTATCTACAAATACAGCGTGTAATGATAACCAATAGAATGAACAATACTAGGATGCTAGCAGCTGAATTGTTTTTTGGTGGACATGGAGCTACTGCGTGAGTAGTCACTGGTTTAGGGAAAACATATTCAGTTTGTTGGTAAGACGCGTGCAGGTGGATCGGTTGTTGCATAATTGGCGCTGGCGCTGGAAGCGGTGTAGGCATCGGCATAGGAGTTGGCATTGGCATTGGCATTGGTTGCATTGGGTAATTCGGAACTTTAACATATTCCATGGAAGAGCACCTCCTTCATATTTTCCCTTAAGGGACTTACACAAGCTTACGGTTTAACTCGAAGGTTATTGTTGAAGTTGGGTGAATAGCTTACAACATCAGTCTATGGGGAAGCACCTACGTTGCACACGGTAAACACCCAGTTACTGAATAAATTGGGTGGGTGTCATGGGCGAACGAGCATATAGCAGACATTTCTCCGCCTTCCTTTCCCCTAACTCGATGATTTCGACTATCTTCTCTCCCCCTCCAAAACAAAAAAAAGGACCGCCACCTCATCAGAGGGAGCAGTCCTATTCTCTTTACACATATGGGTTATTCTCACGTTCGAAGCCGATCGTTGTTTTCGCACCATGCCCGGAATAGACGATGACATCGTCATCCAGCAGGAACAGTTTATCCTGAATGGAATCCAACAGGGTATTGTTGTTTCCACCAAGTAGGTCGGTACGACCGACCGATAATTTAAATAATACATCACCACTGAAAAGGTGATTGTCATACAGGAAGCTCACACTGCCTGGCGAATGACCAGGGGTGTGGAACACTTTGAGCTTAATGCCCAGGAACTCCAGCACTTGTCCCTCATCCAAAGAAAATTCTGCTGGATCCGTCACAACTGGAGCACCGAGATCAGGCCAGCGAGCGGAGCCGTTTTTCTTCGGATTCGTTAGCCAATCGGCTTCCAGGTCATGAAGATACACCGGACACCCCTTGAGCTTACGAATCTCATCCACGCCACCCATATGATCGAAATGCGCATGCGTCAGCAGAATCGCCACGATATCCATGTCAGCAATTTTCTTAATCAACGACTTGGGATTCATGCCTGGATCGATAATAATACCTTGATTCGTCTCTGGATTCGACAGTAAGTACGCGTTCGTCTGAACCGGACCCAGGACGAAGGATTGAATGTTAATCATCGTGATGCCACCTTCACCTTTTTAGAACGATTCGATCAATGAACGAAGTTCCTTCACAATAACAGCATGATATCCGTTACCTTCGCCATATTGACGGCCCATTTCGGCTCTGGCTACTTGAATTTTTTCGTTATAATCGGCCGCATCGCGATCTGGATTCTCTTTCTTGAACTGCGTCATCACCGCTTGCACGTTCTTCGGACGAGGTCCCCAGTGTCCAAGCGAGAAGCCGCCAGTATCCGTGAACACGACGATTGGAATCCCACGTCCGCCGCCTGTCAGGAACTGATCAATAACATCATAGTTTTGCTCAATGATAAGAACTTCCGTAGGAATACCGCTATCTTCCAAAGCCTTGAAAACTACCGGCACATTGCGAACAACATCGCCACACCAGTCAGCAGCAATAATCAAGCAACGAAGATCATCGCGATTATTCAACGATTCAAAATATTCTTTGTCCTCTTCATTATCCCAGGCAAAACCATCGTAATACGCCAAAAATTGCTCTTTATTTTTCTCCATACTCTCGATAAACTGTTTCGGCTTTAGGCCTGTACCTAACTTACTAGCAAGATTCGCACCCATCGTTTTCATCCTCCCTAGATCGTCCATATTCTCATTCATTGTATCAAAAGCAAACGAAACCGCCAAATCAATATGTTGCTATGCTTTCGTTTTTCTTTTGAGATAAAATTGATAGCCCGCATACAAGATCGTCAGGACGACCGCAGCGATAATCAATGGTTTAATATAAGGCCCTGCGTATTCGCCGATCGTCTCCCAGTTATCTTTCAATTTCATCCCCAAATAAATATACAAAAACGAGTAAGGAATCAAGGCTAATCCCGTATACAAGGTGAACTTACCTAATGGCATTTTGGCCATTCCGCCTGGCAATGAGATCGCATGACGAACAATTGGAATAAATCTCGCTGTAAAAATCATCCCCGTACCATACCGGTTAAACCAGCTTTCCGCTACATCGATATGATGCTTACTGATCAATAGATATTTCCCATACCTTTCTAGGAAAGGTCTACCGCCGTAACGTCCGATCCAATACAAAACAACTTGAGCCAGCGTCCCCCCGACGACCGCACATAACATGCCACCTACGAAGTTAATTTGACCTTTGGATACAAGATACCCAGCGTAGGCTAAAAGTAATTCGTTCGGAATGACTTCTAGCATAAGTCCAAGGAAAATCCCCCAATACCCCAAGCCTTCCAAATATACCAAAACACTTTGAATCAAATCATGCATGCGTAACCCTCTCTTCGCTTCTTACTTTTGCCTTAAAACCTGCCCCCATGGGCTCATATATCTGTGCTGACTGTGTTGACTATTCTGACATTCTGCTTTTCTAATCTCATCCACATTCTATCATAGACAGGCTCTTATCCTCTACTTGTATGCAACTCATCGTTAAAATACACCAATTGATGTTGGCACACCACCCCATGTTGAGTCAGATTCGCTCTTTCCGGTCAGTGCTGCTATAAGCCCAATAATCCGATTCATGCGCTGACAAGCCCCCGCATAAGATGTACAAGACCCTTGTACAGGAGGCGTACCCTATGTCCCGAGTATGGATTATCAAACGCAAGCATGTCATTCAACTAGCAGCCGCGCTTCTACTCCTTCTCATTGGATGGCTGTATGTAAATCGCGATACCATCCTGCCCACATTAGCCGAACCAACGGCAGAACGCACTATTCACTTGGTTGTTGGGGAGTTCAAATCCACTACCGCTGATGGCAAAACCATCGAGGCTTACCGCTGGGACCCTGGCTCCATTCCCGTTAAGAAGGGTGAACACATCAAGCTCAGCATCCTTGGCATCAATGGTGAGAGTCACCCCTTTTTCATCGAAGGGCTCAATATCAGTGGTGAGATCAAAAAAGGCAAAGAAACCATCGTACATTTTACCGCCAATCAAGCAGGGACGTATCGCCTCATCTGTATGACGCATACTGATATGGCTCATAATGGCCCGATGGTCGGTTATATCGAGGTGTATTAAATGGCCTCTCCAGCGAAACCTTAAACCATCCTTCTGCGAACTCGAATCGTCATCAACAGGCGACTCGACATCAGAAGTGGCATTAAGGTTTTTTTTCGTTTACACTGATGCCAAGCTCAATTGAATCCCAACGAAGAAGGTGCTTCCCTTTTTGAAAACTCATGTACTCGTGGTCGATGACGATGCCCATATACGCGAATTGATGCGCTTCCTATTTTCCAAAGAAGGTTATGCCGTCTTTGAAGCAAGTGATGGTGAACAAGCCTCGCGACTGCTGGAAATGGAACAAATCCATCTCGCTGTTGTTGATGTCATGATGCCGCTTCGTGACGGTTTGGAGCTGTGTGCTGAAATCCGCGAACACTACGACATTCCAGTTCTTCTTGTAACGGCCAAAGGAGAGATTGAAGATAAAGAGCGAGGCTTTGCCTCAGGCACCGATGATTACGTAGTAAAACCGTTCGAGCCGAAGGAACTGCTCTTCCGAGCGCGCGCCTTATTACGGCGATACCAGCTCGTTTCCTCGGAAATGATTACACTTGGCCACACGGTCATCAATCGCAAAAGCTATGAAGTCACGATCGCAGGTGAAACGCTGCTTCTACCGCTCAAAGAATTCCAGCTGCTTGCGCAATTGGCGAGCCATCCAGGGCGCATTTTTACGCGAGAGCAACTGATTCACATGCTGTGGGGCACAGATTATGAGGGTGACAGTCGAACCATCGATGTTCATATCAAGCGACTGAGGGAGCGTTTTTACGAGAAAACTAGTGACTTTATAATTACGACGGTGAGAGGACTTGGTTACAAGCTTGAGGTGACAGAAAGGTGAAAACTTTATATTTTCGCATCGTTGTTACGTTTATTCTCATCGCAATGGTCAGCTCCGTGCTCGCACTCTTTCTTTCGAATTGGTATTATCTAACGAAATTAAGAGATCAGAACGAGGAGCAGATTTGGAAAATTACAACGGAAATTCGCACACTATACGAGGAAATGCCGGGTGTAGAGCCCTCAACCTATTTCACCCATATCGCAAATATGGGCTTCCAGCTTTACGTTGTGAATGAGCAGATGGCTGGGACCTTCTATGGAATGCCATATAAACATACGCAGTTCGATCCAGAACAAATTCAGCGTGTTTTAGCAGGAGAAACGTACCGCGGAATTCTACAAGAGCGTCATGTGCTGATGGTGATTGGCTTTTTTGAAAATAGTCTGCACAACAGTGTCGGTGTTCCTGTTCAGGTGCAGGGGAAAAGGTATGCCTTGTTTGTTCGGCCTGCTCTGGAACAGCAGATCGGCGGCGTTCGCGTCCTGATGGCTTTTCTACTCGGACTTACCTTCCTTTTCAGCATCGTCCTCATCATCATTCTCTCCCAACTTATCGTAAAGCCTATCAAAAAATTACGAGAAGCCACAAAGCGAATCGTTGGAGGCAGCTATGAAATAACGATGGACGTTTCCCGGCAGGACGAGATCGGAGAGCTTGCACGAGATTTCACCTACATGGCGCAATCGCTCAAACAAGTTGAGGATATGCGGCAGGAATTCGTGGGTAACGTCTCCCATGAAATTCAGTCTCCATTGACCTCTATTCAAGGCTTTGCCCAATCCATACTGGATCAGACAACCTCCGAAGAAGAGAAAGATCGTTATCTTCATATCATTTTAGACGAAAGCAAGAGGTTGTCCTCGCTCAGCAAACAACTCCTAACACTAGCCTCGTTAGATAAAGAGAGTCATGTAGTTAAGCGAACTCTGTACAGGCTGGACGAACAAATTCGTCAAATTCTCATTAATACCGAGTGGCAATTGTCTGATAAAGACCTAGCGATTGAGCTGAATTTACCGGAAACTGACGTCTCGGCAGACCATCAATTGATGCATCAGGTTTGGCTTAACCTTATTACGAACGGTATTAAATACGCACGCCCTCATGATTCCTTACACCTCGCGATTCTGTCATCAGAGACGGAAGTCACCGTTACGGTAAGCGACACAGGGAAGGGCATGTCGGAGGCGGAGCTGCCTCATATTTTCACCCGCTTCTACAAAGCGGATCGCTCTCGAAACCGTGCCAGTGCCGGCACGGGCCTTGGTTTATCCATTGTTCAGAAAATCATCGAGCTGCACGGTGGCAGTATTCATGTACAGAGTGAACTCGGTAAAGGAACTACTTTCACTGTTAGGCTCCCTCGAATGTAATCTCCCATTCATCATCCGTTCATATTCCTCTCCTACTATTTGAAATAGATTTAGGAGAGGGGAATGAACCTGCATGAAACCTACTTTATCACGTCTTGCCAAGTTCGTAAGCAGTGCCAAAGGTGTCCGAATCGTACTCATTAGCTGGCTAGCTGCCATCCTTTTATTAAGCGCATTTGCGCCATCTTCCAAAGAAGTCGCTCAAAGTGGTGGTGAAGGCAGCCTTGGTAGCCATACACTGTCTGAAACAGCTAAACAGCTATTGCAAGAGGCCTACCCTTCCCAAGACGGCTTAACCGCCATCCTGGTGTTCCATTCCGAGAAACCCATTACGGATACCGAACGTGGTGCCATAACGAGCATTAGTGCGTGGCTAGCTTCTGATCAGAAGCCGCCTTACGTAACGCGTTCTCTCCCCTTTCATCAAATGCCTGCCGCGAAGCAAGAGCTTTTATTATCCGCAGATCGCACAACGCTCTTGTTAACACTCTCCCTACAGAAGGATCTGGCATCTGGTCCTGTCTACGATACCCTTGAACAGATTCGTCATACGTCGGAGCAACAAGGCATGGGGACTATGAAGCTTGAAATTACTGGTCCTGCGGGCATCTCATCCGATACCATCATGCTCTTCAAAAAGGCCGATATTGTGTTAATGCTCGCCACACTTGGAATTATTCTCGTTATTTTAATCGTCATCTATCGATCCCCGTTGCTAGCCTTGTTACCCTTGGTTATCGCAGGCATGGTGTATGCAGTCGTCGATAGAGTCATAGGCTTAGCGGGCAAAATGGGCTGGATATTCGTCGAGAAGCAATCCCTCTCCATCATGATGATCTTACTTTTTGCCGTGTTGACGGATTACTGCTTATTTATCATAGCGCGCTACCGTTCCGCCCTGCGGACAACGGATTCCAAGTACGATGCGATGTCGAAGGCTTTCTCCAATGTAGCTGAACCGATTTTCTTTAGCGGCGGCACCGTGCTAATCGCCATGCTCACTTTATTCACTGCTGTGTTTAAGCCCTATCATAGCTTTGCTCCTGTGTTTGCCATCGCGATGGTGGTCATTTTGCTCGGTGGACTGACTTTAATTCCTTCTATGTTTGCCTTGATTGGGCGGAGAGCTTTTTGGCCGTTTATTCCACGTGAGGAAGCGGCACTTGTGAAGGAGGAGCCTCGCGGCTTCTGGGCGTGGATTAGTACTCGCGTGACCACAAAGCCACGGATAACCGCACTTGTGCTCATAATCGTACTGTTGGCACCTGCGCTATCTACACTAGGCATGCGCTACTCGTTTAATCTCATGAAATCCTTCCCTAGCGATATTTCTTCCAGACAAGGTTTTGAAATTCTGGAGGCACGATTCCCACAAGGGGAATTGGCGCCAGTCACTGTCCTTTTGGAGTCGGAGAAAGCAGTGGTACGGGATGATGCGTTTATTAGCAAAATGAATACACTGACCGGAATTATTCAAGAGCGTGAGGGGATTAGTTCGCTTACAATGGCGCTCGATTCTGACAATGCCATTTCACCCAAGCATACGGTGAAGTTTCAACTAATTTTAAAGATGAATCCCTATGATCAAGCCGCGCTTGAGGTGGTCTCCGGCTTACGTATGGATAGTGCTGCCATGCTTGAGCAGAGTGGCTTCGAGCCTGGCCAGTTCACCCTGCATTATGCTGGCCAGACTGCGGAACAGCTTGATGTTCGTACTATGAATAAGCGTGATACGCTCGTTATTTTCTCACTCATTACGGTATTGATTACAGGTATGCTCATCTGGCAGTCCCGTTCAATTCGACTGGCGCTCACCATGATGGCCACCATGCTGCTGTCCTACGCAGCTACAATGGGAATCGTGTGGAGTGTGTTTCATTTCGGATTTGGTCACGATGCCTTCAGCTACCGTCTACCTGTGTACACGTTTATCTTTCTCATCTCGTTAGGTGTGGACTATAACATCATTTTGGTATCTCGCGTGCAAGAAGAAGCTCAGCGCCATCCATGGCAAGTAGCCGTGCAACGTGGTGCTGCATTAACTGGTGGCGTCATTTCTTCAGCTGGCATCGTGCTGGCGGCGACCTTCTGCGTCTTAATGACGCAGCCTTTACAGGAGCTGCTGCTGTTTGGCTTCGCGATGGCTGCTGGTATTCTTATCGATACCTTTCTCGTACGAGGCATACTGCTTCCAGCACTGATGACTAATATGGAGCAGCGTGTGGATACAGCGAAGCTTTCTTCACGAACTTGGGCGCGCTAGGTCCTTGTCACGAGTCGCTCTCCGCCCTCTCTGTGCATACACATATCAGAGAGAGGAGCGTAGATCCCTGTATGGTGTATCAGAATCAAAGTGAACGTCACAAACAGCAATACCCTAACGCTCGTGCTATTCGGAGAGCATGTAACAAGGAATTATATCGAACCATTAAGCGGCTCAAAATTTGGCTGACCCCCGAACAAATCAAGTCCGCTGAGACCATCTATGTGAAAAAAGTGATACTGAATCTCCCCTTCATCGTCGATAACGGCAGCAACCGTCGCTTACTAGCCGACTGGTTCGCCGAACACGTAGGACCAGAGATCGCCCCTATATGGAATGTCGAGCTGGAAAGCTTAACGGAGGCGTTCCGCGACGCATTCGGCGGTTAATATCACGAAAGGCCCGGAGTGATTCCGGGCCTTTTTGCTATTCCTCTGCCTTGCTCTTTCTGCTATTTCTGCTCTTTCTGCTCTTTCTGCTACTTCTACTACTTCTGCTACTTCTGCTACTTCTGCTCCTCCACTCCTGCAAGTTTTTAAAAAGATGCAATAATACAGCTTTTTCAGCTACTTCCAACTCTAATTCGGTGATTTGATGCAAAAATACATCAATTTCACCTTTATTTCCGACTCCGTCCTCAAATGACCCCAAAAAGATGTATAATCGCAGTTTTTCCTGATATTTCACGAAAAAACTCCGCAAAAGCTGCACTTTTGCAGTTTTGTAGAGTTTGGATTGTTAGGTTGGGCGTTTTTTGACGATGGGAAAGTTGGGGCGGTTTGTGGCGGGACGAGTCCTTCCTACTCTTTCTACTCAATCTATCCTTCCTATCCTCTCCCCACCCTTACCCACAAAAAAAGCCGCGGGGCACAACCGCCCCCGCGACCTCAACCATTATTTAAACTCAGGCAGCCATGTGCCATGCGCCTCAATCATCTCGTCACACATCGCGACGATATCATCCATCGACAGCTCAGCAGCTGTGTGCGGATCTAGCATCGCAGCATGATAAATATGCTCACGTTTATGTGTAATCGCAGCTTCAATCGTCAACAACTGCGTGTTGATGTTCGTACGGTTCAACGCCGCTAGCTGCGGAGGCAGATCGCCTACATAGGTAGGTGTAACGCCATTGCGATCTACCAAGCACGGCACTTCGACACACGCTTCGCGCGGTAAGTTCGTGATTAAGCCGGTGTTCATCACGTTACCACCGATCTTGAACGGAACATCTGTCTCAATCGCCTCGAAAATGTACGAAGCATACTCATGTGAACGCACATGCGTCAGGTTCGCATCGTTCACAAGATCCTCGCGCATTTGTTTCCATTTGCTGATTTGATTGACACAACGACGCGGATACTCATCCAGCGGAATGTTGAAACGATCCACCAACTCCGGGTAGCTCCGTTTAATGAAATACGGGTGATACTCAGCATTATGCTCGGAAGATTCCGTAATATAGTGACCGAATTTCAACATCATTTCATAGCGAACCATATCCTTGTGCTTCTCTTTTTGCTTCTCAGCTGCACGCTTCTTAATCTCCGGATAGAGATCAACGCCATCTTTGGATACCTCGAGCAACCATGCCATATGGTTAATACCCGCGATTTTCGCTTTCACACCTGTTTGATCAATTTCCAAATGCTTAAACAACTCCGGCACGCAAGCCTGCACACTGTGACATAGACCTACTGTACGCACACCGCCATACGTATTCATCACATTCGTCAATACAGCCATTGGGTTCGTGTAGTTAAGGAACAAAGCATCCGGACACACCTCACGAATATCCGCAGCAAAATCCAGCATCACTGGAATCGTTCTCAAGTTGCGGAAAATACCACCAATACCAACCGTATCGGCAATCGTTTGACGCAAACCATATTTTTTCGGAATTTCAAAATCCGTAATCGTACATGGATCATAACCACCTACTTGGATCGCATTTACCACATATTTAGCACCGTTAAGCGCTTCTTTGCGGTCTGTATACGATTTAATAATGGATGTGCTTCCACTCGTCTTCTTGATGTTATTCAACATATTTGCCGAGTCTTGCAACCGTTCATGATCAATATCAAAGAGAGCGATTTCAAAGCCTTGTAATGCGGGTGTAAGCAAACAATCACCGAGTACATTTTTCGCAAAAACCGTGCTTCCTGCACCTAAAAAAGTAATTTTGGACATGTGAGATTCTCCTCCAATAGTTCATCTATTTCATATCTTTACTATAGCGCATGCTCGGTTTGAAAAATATGGATTGAAACAACTCCAATATGGACATTTGTAGTTTAATAGGGTACGCTCAAAATAAAAACACAGCGAGGCTTCTATGATTCCAGAGCACACCTATTTCTCAGTAAGTATTAACCCCCTTCATAGTAACCTTGAACTGTCCGTGCTTTTTAGCGGTGAAGGCAGACCTTTCCCGCTCCACAAAACGGGACCCGCTGTTCATGATTATTTTTTGATTCATACCGTACATGCGGGAAAGGGTACTTTTGAAATGTGTGGACAAACCTATGACTGCCAGGCAGGGGATACCTTCATAATTTATCCAGGTGAGCTGTTCACCTACACCGCAGATGCCAATACGCCTTGGCACTATACATGGGTTGCTTTTACCGGCCGTGCCGCAAGCACAACACTTGCACAAATCGGCATGTCACCCGAGCAAGCTGTTATATCTGGCAGCACGCCACGAACAATTAGGCACTACTATCGCCATATTCGCTCCTCCTTTCGCCAAAGCGATTTCCCCCAGTTGGATGAATTGGAAGCCGAAGGCTGGCTGCGCTTGCTTCTACGTGAACTTGGCCGTGTGAATACACACCATATTTCCGTTAAACATACGGCAGAAACCGATATTAAGCGCCAAATTGGCCAAGCCATCCGCTACTTAGAGCTGCAATACACCCAAGCTGTTTCTATCGAGCATCTCGCTCGCAACCTGGGTTATCATCGAACCTATTTATGCAAAATGTTCAAACAATCTACCGGCTTGTCCCCTATGCAGTATTTATTCAACATCCGTATGGAAAGAGCTAAGCAGCTGTTACGAACAGCCATGACGATCGATCAGGTTGCCTCGTCCGTGGGCTTTAACGATGCGCTCTACTTCTCCAAGCAGTTTCACAAATGGAGCGGTTCTGCGCCTTCGGTCTATCGTAAGGAACTTAGAGGCAATCAGTCAGAGTGACATTCCCTCATGACATGTCGAAGAGCCTATGCCAACATCTTGGCATAGGCTCTCTCAACACTTTATTACTTCACGCCATAGAAACTAAGCGTTCCAGATACTTCATCTGAACTTACAAATAAGTTCTTTCCGCTTACTTTAAGGATACCCTCTGGTGACTCGCCGCCGGATGGCAATAAGCCCAAGTAATTTGGCTTTGTTACATCTGTAACGTCAAAAAACAAGATGGCACTCGCACGCTCAGAGGCTACTGCGAGCATCGGCTTACCATTGATAAGTCCAATAGTTAAGTTCTCCACTTCGCTGCCTTTGTTAGCACTTCTGCTATCGGGATACACACCGACTTGAGCTGCCATTCGATCAATGAGCTCCATGCTGTCATAGATGGCTTTACCTTGTAAATCCCACACCATAATATTGCGTCCGCCCGCTTTAACGCCGTCTTTAAACTCATCCTTACCTAAATCGCCCTCGTTGGCTGTAATCACATACTTCCCATCCAAAGACCATACAATCCCGTCCGCTTCAGGGCGCGCCGTCATATCTTCGGTAATCGATACTTCACCATTGCTCTTCAAATCAGCTTTATGCTTTGTTACCCCTAAACCGAACGTATTGATAATTTTTTTGGAAGCTAAATCAACGATAGTGATCGCATTATTCTCTTGCAGGGTAATTGCAGCTTTTGAGTTATCCGGGCTGATCGCTACATACTCCGGTTGCGGATCTTTCGGATAAGTCACGCCGCCACCTACTTGCGTTAAATCAATCTTCAGCTCCGTATGTACACCTTTCAAGACGTCACCATTCGGGAACTCGATAATGGATATCGAACCTGGACGCTTGACGCTCTTCATATCAATTTCACCTGTAGCAGGATCGATCTCTTCATCCTCATTACACACCACAGCGTATTTACCATCGCTAGAGATGGTAACGGAATCTGGGCCTACGCCGATTTCATAGGTCTTAACTGTCGCTTGTTTCTCAATATCCACAACAGCTAAGTAACCTTTATTTGCTACATTTACGTTGTCGCCAGCGCGAACACCTACAAGTACGTACTTGCCATCAGGTGTACTCACGACACTCGTCACTTCAGCTTCTTTGGAAAGATCCAAAAAGCTAATCTCTTTCTTAACCGACACGGCTGCTAGGTTCTCAATGGATACCAATGCGATGCTGCCCAAATCTGCCTGGGTAACGATTAACGTTTTACCATCAGGCGTAGACGTTGAGATCTCAGCCTTTTTATTCGGCATTTGATACGTTGTGAGCAATTCCAAACCTGTTTTATTTTGAAGTTTAATAACTTCATTCTGAATTGTTTTGAATGCATCTTTGCTTATTTGTGCAGAACCATCGATCAGGTACGGCTTTTTATCCAATTGAATGGATTTCCCTTGAAAAGTAGCCTCAGTGGAATCCAGTTTCACTAATGCTTGTACGCCGCCAACTTGAATTTGAACAGAACGATCCTTGTCATTCCAAGTCACTTTGCCTTCCATTCCTTCAATCGTCTTACGTAATGGAAGATCCGTTGTTTCTGCCAATGCGTAAGTAGGCGTTAATCCTGCTACGAGTAGTAAGCCAGCCATTGCCCCGCCAACCACAGTTTTCATCATTTTTTTCAACACAAACACCCCTCTTATTGGAATATGCTCTTCCAGCATAGAGGAGTAGTGTTAATTTAAAGCTATGAATATTTAAATATTTTGTAAATGCCAAACATTTGGAATCGGTTTAACGTTTACACTTAAATCTCGATATCCACAATCAGACTGTCTACACGTCCAACTTCACGGATATACGCTGCTACAGCTTGATGCTCAGGGTTTGGCCCGTATGCAGCCAAGGCTGCTTTATCTTCAAAGCGAACGGATAGTACGACTTGAAAACCTTGATTTTTCTCAGAAAAATTAAGACCTGCTTGGATATCAACGATACCGGTTAGATGTGGACGTAGTGCTTTAAAACGATCAACAACCTCTTGCAGCTGCTCTTGCGTTGTTGTTTCACCAAATTTTACAAGGACAATATGATCAATCATGGTGTGAACCTTCTTTCTATAATCATTTAGAACATCAATAATGAACGACATTAATCTTATCAAAAAGAGAGGCCGAGTACCACTCCCGATTCAAATTGGGAGGATAGACGACCTTTCTAGCTTAATTGGCTCTGTAGGCTTGTTCTCAAGCGCTCGCGGATCACTTTCCAGCTATTGCGGCAATCCGATCGGAATTCAGCACCTGAGCACCCGTTTTCCCCGACTTCGCGGCTCGAATTAAGCCCGTTGCAATCGTATGCGCATGAATGGGGCGATACTTACGAAGGCGTCCCGTCATCAGTGGCGTTACCGCTATCGACAGGATGCTCCCAATCTTCTCGCCCAGTCGGAACTCCCCTCGGTTGCCAAGAATGAGTGAAGGACGAAGCATGTGAAGTGCACGAAGCCGCATTCCTCGCAGCTTATCTTCCACTTCCCCCTTTACCTGGTTGTAGAAAAAGGAAGAGGTACGATCGGCACCCATCGCTGTCACAATGGCGAAGCTATCTGCTTGTCCCTTGCTTGCCACTTCAGCCAACATAAGGGGATAGTCGCGATCCACTCTGCGGAATTGCTGTTTTGAGCCTGCCTTTTTAATCGTCGTTCCTAAGGTACAGAAGACATGGGCATGCGCAAACTCCGATGACTTCAGATTCTCACTTAGTTTAGCGAAATCAATCACTCGCTGCTCTAGTTTACTTTGTCCACCCGTTTGCTCCACATCCATCTTCTTACGCACTAAGGCAATAACCTTCTCATAGTCTGGATCGTTCAGTAGCTGTTTGATCAGTTCCTTGCCGACTAAGCCCGTTCCTCCTGCAACAATCGCCGTTCTCCCTTTCATAGCGCGCCTCCAGCGTCATATTTATACATGATCATCTTCATCATACAACCTTTTGCTATCCACTACGACACGATTTCTTCCTCTTGCCTTTGCACGATATAACGCATGGTCTGCTCTAGAAACCATATCTTCCAGCACCATCGTTCCGTATTCCAAGGTCGGTGAGTATTCTGCGACTCCAATGCTTGCCGTTATTTTGACAGTTAGCGACTCTTTTCTGTAGGGTTCCTCTTTTAAAACCTCACGTATTTCTTCAGCTAAAGCAGCACTCTCCTGCGCATCCTTTCGCAATAACAAAAGAATAAACTCTTCACCGCCATACCTTGCTACAATCGCATCCTCTCCCGCATACCGTTTCAAAATACTCGCAACATGATGCAGAACGCCATCGCCAACCAAGTGACCATTCGTATCATTAATTTTCTTAAAATGATCAATATCCATCATTAAGACGGAACAAGTCTGTCCTGAGTAAATGCACGTCTGCAGTTGCTTGTTTCCTTCAAGCATCATATAACGTCGATTATGAACCTCTGTTAATTGATCCATCCATGCCGAATGCTCTAATAACGAAATATATGATTTTAAACGATCGGACATAAGGTTAAATGTCACGACTAATTGACGCAGCTCCACAGGTGCTCTTTTTATCTTATCCGCGTTGATCTGGTAATCGTAATTCCCTTTTTGAATAACTTTCGTAGCACGCAACAAATAACGGATCGGCCTTTCTATCTTAGATGCAATCAGCACCGCAGCTGCTACGCTAAGCAGTAGGGCAATCAACGAGCTGACAATAATCGTCACGCTTAATTCATTTAGCTTCTGAAAAATTTCTTTCTTCGTAATTTCCCCAACAACAAGCCAGTTCTTCTCTTGCGACCAACGATATTCTCCATAGACACTCTCACCTCGGAAGCCAATATACGCATTATCCACCGTACGATTCGTCAAGGCACGTTGATAAATTACCGATGTAATTCCTTGGGGGAGGGGATGATTCTCCATACGCTTGGAGGCTGTTACAATATTGCCCTTCCCGTCAAGCACATAGACTTCCCCCGTATCCCCGAAGCTGAGCCGTGACATCAATTTATTCAGCATTTCTAGCGTGACAACACCAAGTACAATTCCTTTGAATTCACCATGATCGCCTAGCACGGGGGATGAGTATGTAATCATAGGTGTACCATTTTCTTTGGACATGACAACACCTGAAACAAAACTCTTCTTTTCCTTGCCGCGCGCGTAATATTCCCGATCACCTACATAGATCTGTGTCGAGTTTGAACGTATATAGCCGTCAGGTTCCACAAAGGTAATCGAATAAAATTCAGATTTCACTTTCGCATAATCCTGAAATTCCCGTTTCAAATCACCGATGCGATGGAACTTGGCGTTATCTGAAAGTGCGAAGCGTTTAATGGTATCCAGCTTTTCCTGATTCCAACTTTCAATATATAAACTCTGCACAGCGATCACTTGGTTAAGTTGAACCCCAGCCTCCTCGATTCGATTGCCCTTCTCTATAAAGTAAAAAGGAATAATGATCGAGAACGCCAGCACCAATATGATACCGCTGATCCAGAGTTGCAGTCTTATTTTAATGGTATGATTGGTAAAAAGAGAAAACATGTGCCCCATTGAGGTTTCCCCCTCTATTCTATATATCTGCATTATACCTTATACGAGGACAAAAACAGACAAATTTCGCTAATTCCCAGTAAAATCGTACGAATACTTCGAAAAACCTCTAGTTTGAAAAGTACTTCTCAATCGCTTATGCTATTTTGTATGTAGAAAAGAGGTAATTCGCCCAATGAAAATTCTCGTACTGACCGAAAAACCAAGTGTAGCCAAAGAAATTGCTCGCGTGCTGGGCTGTAACCAGAATCAGAAACACCATTTCGAAGGCCCCAAATATGTTGTCACGTGGGCACTCGGCCACCTTGTTACCCTCGCTGAACCCGATGATTACGATCCCAAATACAAGACGTGGAACCTTGAAGATCTACCCATTATCCCTGGCAAAATGAAGCTCAAAGTCATGAAAGAAACTTCGCAGCAGTTTCGTGCCATCGAGCATCTCAGCCGTCGAGGTGACCTGTCGGAGCTGGTCATCGCAACGGATGCGGGGCGCGAAGGTGAACTCGTCGCGCGCTGGATTATGGAGCTGATCCGCTGGAAGAAGCCGTTCAAACGGCTTTGGATCTCGTCGCAGACGGATCAGGCCATTCGCGAAGGCTTCGCGCAGCTGAAGCCTGGCACCGACTATAATCGGCTGTATCAAGCAGCCGTCTGTCGTTCCGAGGCCGATTGGCTGATCGGCCTCAACGTAACCCGCGCGCTGACCAGCAAGTTCGGCGCGTCGTTATCCGCTGGGCGTGTGCAGACGCCCACGCTCGCCATGATGATCAACCGTGAGGCGGAAATCCGAGATTTCCGGTCCGTCGACTACTGGTTGATCGAAGCCGAACTCGGGTCCTTCCGCGCCCAGTGGCGGGACCCGAAGACCGGCGACTCGCGCATATGGGACCGCGAGCGCGCAGATAGCTTGAAAGCCAAGCTGCAAGGCCACAACGGCCGCATCGTGCAGATAAATAAAACCGAGAAGCAGATCCCTCATCCGCTGGCTTATGATCTGACAGAGCTGCAGCGTGATGCGAACCGAAAATTTGGCTTCTCTGCTAAACAGACGTCCAATGTTCTACAACGGCTTTACGAGCAATATAAGCTAGTTACCTATCCGAGGACTGATTCGCGTTATCTGACCTCAGATATGGTTCCAACTTTGCTCGGCCGTTTGAAAGGTGCTGCTATCGGTCCTTATGCGGCGCTTGCGGCACCTTTTATCCGTAAGCCACTAACCATCACGAAACGGATTGTCGACGACTCCAAAGTCAGCGATCACCATGCCATTATCCCAACAGGTGAAGCCATTTCACTTGCAACGCTAAGTGCAGATGAACGTCGACTCTATGATTTGATTCTTCGCCGCTTCTTAGCCTTATTCAGCGGTCCTTGTCGCTACGATGAAACGAAATTAACCATCGATATCGCTGGTGAGAAGCTCTACGCTTCAGGCAAGGTCGTTAAACAAGCAGGCTGGAAAGAGGTTTATGGTGCCACCGATTTCAGCGATCCTGATCGCGAAGACAATGATTCCGAGGAAGATTCCGGACAATTGCTGCCAGAAGCTTCTGAGAAAGACACCGTTACCGCTCGCAACGTTCGCCAAGTTAGCCGCCAAACGAAGCCGCCTTCTCGCCATAATGAAGCTTCTCTGCTATCGCAGATGGAAAAATTCGGTCTCGGTACACCTGCGACTCGCGCAGACATCATTGAGAAACTTGTGTCCTCTGATACGATCGAGCGCCAAGGTTCCTTGCTCATTCCTACTGGCAAAGGCACACAGCTCATCGAGCTTGCTTCCGAAGAGCTGCGTTCACCTGAGCTTACGGCACGCTGGGAACAGGAACTTGAACGCATCTCCAAAGGCAAAGGGAGCATGGAAGCCTTTCTCAGCGGCATTCGCAAGAAAGCAGCCGAGCTGGTCGACGAGGTCAAACACAGCTCGGCTGCGTACAAGCCGCATAATTTGACCGGCAGCAAATGCCCCGACTGCGGTGAGTTCCTTCAGGAAGTCAAAAGCAAACGAGGACGTTATCTGGTTTGCTCCAGTCGGGAATGCTCCTATAAGCGTGAAGCTGACGGACAATTAACGAATCATAGATGCCCACAGTGCCATAAGAAGATGGAAATTCACACGGGTAAAGCAGGCAAATATTTTCAATGCCGTCCCTGCAATGTCGTTGAGAAAATTGATGGCGATTCTAAGGGAGGCGGCGGTCGCAAGGCTACAGCCAAGGCCAATCGCCAGTTGATCGAGCAATTCTCCGATTCTGCCGGCGTTGGGAACTCACTCGCAGACAAGCTGCTTGCAGCCCTTCAGCAGAAGAAAGACGACTAATACCAAGCATAAAGCCCAAGCGACTTCGCTTGGGCTTTTGCACTATGAGAATGCTTCTATTGCGTACTTCGAGGATGAGCGACTGAGTTCTAAAATTATGTTTCCTCTAAGCACCGGTATCGGCATGTTTGTAACTATGTTAAGTTTTGGTTAATATCTTGCCTTTAACCGCTAATTCAAGATCTTCTAATGTTGTGATCCCCAAGCTAACCAGCGCATCTCCTGCTTCCATATGTACATTGGCTAAGATATGCATGCTTGTATGGGGCACTAATGATTTACGAAACTCGTGAAAAAGCACCGCATTATATGCTTTGAGAACCGTCATAAACTCAACAGTTGGCGGAATGAGCCCGCGAATTTCAGACGATCGCCAGAAAAATTCTCTCACATGCATAATATCGGAACCCGTTCGGTTCAACTTTCGAATCATCGCAAAAAACTCATCAACAAGTAGTTGTCGATCCGGTTTCATGTGACCATCCCTCCAAATAACATACTTCTTCTTGAAGGATACCACAAATAGTTCTTAAGTTCCATATCAACCCTTACATACAAGGGTATAAATACCTATGAAATTTGCGGATTCTTCCGATTCCCCTTCCATTTGCCCCGCTGTGCCCAAAGCATATCCACCACATACAGCACAACACCCAAATTAATGGCAAGATCAGCTAGATTCATAATGCCATTTCCGGAGTGAAAAACGATGAAGTCGGTGACTTTCCCGAATAGCAGACGTTCAATTCCGTTACCAATGGCTCCACCAACAAGAAAGGCAGCTGCACTTTGTTTTAACGAGCCTGGAAAGCCCCCTTTTTTACGATACCACCAAATTCCTGCGACAATGAGAACGGCCAGAACGCCGAGTATAGGAGCCCACCCCTGCAGCGAACTGCCAGCTGCCCCGCTATTTTGATAATACGTAAATGTGATTATATCTTTATAAAATGGCATAGATTCACCCACCGTCATCACGGAGCGTATCCAATACTTAGACAATTGATCGACGGCTGTAATTACTATAATAATTGAATAAAATAACATGCTAAACCCCCATTCCTTCCTTCGCCTTGCTCTCTTATTTTACTTGAAAAGAACGGACAACTGTTAATTCTACGTTTTCCCCCTTAAGGTCAACATAAAAAGCCCCCCCAGTCATCCTGTGGCGGCCCCCTGCCTATCGATACTGTTGTCCCTCAAGTTAGACTCATTAACGTGCGGTATAGCTCCCCAGGCGTGTTGGCCATATAGTCTGGATTTCCGCTGTGCAGCAGCTGAGGAGAATCATATCCCCATGTCACAGCTACGATTGGCACACCTAACTTCTTACAGGATTCAATATCTCGTATTTCATCGCCAACATAAATCATGCGCGTAGGCGTGGTTCCCCACTGCTTCATTACTTTGCGAATGGAGTGATGCTTGCCGAAAATATGCTTCGCTGAAATGATCTCCTTAAATGCACCCTCCAGCTTATTCTTTCGCAAAAACAGCCGGATATTTGCTTCTGAATTGGAAGAAAGAATCGAGCTCTTGACGCCTTGTGCGGAAAGCTTCGCAACAACCTCTTTCATACCAGGAACAATCTGCAGGGATCGAATATTCTCGTGATACAGTTGTCGCCCTGCCACCATCAGCTTAGGAATTTGGAGCACAGGCACCCCTAAGCGATCTACGCGTTCAGAAATCGACATCGAGCGTAAAGGGCCTAAGTCCTGTTCGCGGATTGGGCGAAAACGATGTTGGATGGCCATTTCATTGTAAAGCTTAACCAAAAGCGCCCTAGAATCGACAAGTGTCCCGTCAAAATCAAATAGGATATGTTTTACCATCTGGGTGTATATACAAATAAGGCCGGACCCTCGGGCGGCACTTGGCGAATTTGATTATGTTTAAACTCTTGGGCGGGATCTAAGACCACATGCGGATTACTTACGGTTCGCATGTCCTCCCACACACAAGAAACGCCTAGCTCGTAGCCCGCTGCACCACCTGCGAACATTTTACAACCACTGCAAAATTGCTCCTTTTGCTGTGCGTCCAGTTTCACGATTTTATTACGAAGACAACAGTAAATTTCATTAACTGCGTTACATACATTAACATGAGTGATCAGAGCCATTTACCGTCAACTCCTTGCGGCACTTAGAGTGTGTAATAGTAAGTTTATCGAACTACTATTAAGTGTATGACAACATTTTGTAAACGGAATAACATTTCTCACGATGGGCCGTCCAAATTTGCTACAATATGGACATATACAATGACAGGTTTGGAGGTGCTTCCCCTGCAGGACTCTTTGCATTATGTGATTCCGTTTCTTATCTTTGGTTTTTTTATTTATCGACGGGCGAAGCGCACCATTGGCTTTCAAAAGCTTTCCCGTGGCAGACTCATCTTTCGTCTGTCCTTGTTTAGCCTCCTCGGGGTTATCATTTTCCTCTTGGGCTTCGTGCACCCCATCCATTTCATCGGCTATCTGATCGGACTTGCTGGCGGTGCGTTGCTTGGGCGGACGGCAATCCGCCATACCCGCTTCGAGCATCGGAGCGATGGCTGGTATTATCGCACCCATCTCTGGGTTGAAGTCACCGTGCTCGTTCTCTTCCTAGGCCGCATCGCGTACCGCTACGCAGCTGTTGCCCTGTCGACAGGTTCAACGACTACCTTTACACCCGCTGATTTCTCTCAGTTTACAAAGGACCCTGTCACCGCTGGCGTTTTCTTCATCATCGTGTCCTACTACGTTTTGTTTTTCGGCTACTTACTGCGCGAGGAAACCAAACTGGATCCCGCAGCGTTGGCGGAACCCACGGGAGCTCCCGCTCCTCAGGTGAACGTTCGGGTGGAGTAACAAAGAAAGGGATATTCCCTCTGGTCCATTGACCGGGGAATATCCCTTTTTTGTGTAGTCGCCCGTTCAGCGGGCGGCGCTCGGTTTTAGCGCCCTTTTGGGGCGCTATTTCCACGCTGTGCGTGGTTTGCACTGGAATAAGGTCCCTTTCGGGCCTTATTCCCTACGTTTCCGCGACTACGCTAAGCCGCCCTTCGCTGCCTCCTCGGCAGCCTTGGCGAACTGCGTGCTGTACAGCCGTGCGTACAGCCCTTCCAGTGCGAGCAGCTCGCTATGCGTGCCTCGCTCCACGACACTGCCCGCTTCGATCACCAGAATGTGATCGGCGGCCAGCACCGTGGAGAGCCGGTGCGCGATCACGAGCGTCGTGCGCCCTTGCATCAGCTCCTCGAGCGCCGCCTGCACATAGGACTCGGATTCCGAGTCCAAGTGCGACGTCGCCTCATCGAGGATGAGGATGCGCGGGCGCTTCAGGATCGCGCGAGCAATCGCGATCCGCTGACGCTCGCCACCGGAGAGCCGGTGGCCGCGCTCTCCGACCATCGTGTCGTACCCTTCGGGGAGCGACACGATGAAATCGTGGATGTAGGCCTGCCGACAAGCGGCCTCCATCTCTTCACGCGTAGCGTCCTCCCGCGCAAAGCGCAGGTTGTCGCCAATCGTCGCGTGGAACAGAAAAGACTCCTGCGTCACATACGCGATCTGCGCGCGCAGCGACGCTAACCCCACGTCGCGGACGTTGACGCCGTCGACCTCGACAACGCCGGCTGTCGGGTCGTACAGCCGCGCGATCATTCCGATCAGCGTCGACTTCCCAGCGCCGCTTGGTCCCACGAGCGCGACCATCTCACCAGGCTGCGCCTCAAAGGTGACGTCGCGCAGTGCATACTGCACCGACTTCCCTCTCTCGCCAACTCCGCCCAGCTCCACGGCCCTTCCTCTCATCTCTGCACTTCGCTCTTCCAATCTTCCCTTCTGCTCTGCTCTTCTCTCCTCCACTTTCTCGCTGAGCCCGACTGCGAATTCTTCCGCTCTACCCTGCTCGCCAACTTCCGCCGGCTTCCTACGCTTCCCTACTTCTAGCTCCCCCACACTTCCCTTACCACGCGGTTCCCCCGACTTATAAGCAAAAGACACCTGCTTATAACTCACGCGCCCTGCAACCGTTCCTAACTGGCGTGCTCCCTCGGCATCCATGACATCAGGCACCATGTCCTGATACTCAAAGATCCGTTGAAATACACCAAGTGCCGTCGCGACCTCAACTTGCAGATTCAGCAGTGTGCCTACAGGCATGTACAACCTTCCCAAATACGCCGTAAACGCGACGATCGATCCTAAGGTCATATCCCCGTTGATAACGGAGTATCCGCCATAGATATAGATAATGGCCGTGCCTAACGGCCCAAGCGTATTCGTAGCCATCCCAAACCAACGGCCGACTAAATTGAGGCGCAGCTCGAGGTCCATCACCTTTTGATTCATCTTCGTAAATTCTTGCTCTTGCTGCTTTTCTCTGCCAAAAATCCGCGTCAACAACGCACCCGAAATACCGAAGTTCTCATTCAGCTGCGAGGTGATTTCCGAGCGCACTTTTTGCGTTTCAAGCCGCAAAACTTTCCTTACCTGGGAAACCTTTTTTACAGGCAGCACAAAAAGCGGCAATATCAATACCGAAATGATCGCCAACTTCCAATCTAGCGCAAACAAAATGCCTATCGTCGTGAATACGATAACAATCTGCGTGATGGAGGAGACCACAATGGATGTCACCACACTCTGTACCGATTGCACATCGCCAGTGATCCGCTGCACAATTTCGCCTGAGCGCGCGTCTGTGAAGAACGCCATCGACTGCCGCTGCAAATTAACAAACAAAGACTGTCCTAAATCCCGAATAACCCCTTGGGTTACTTTGGTATTCAGATGGTTTTGCCATACGCCAAGCACACCGCTAAGCACAGGCAACAGAATCATCAGCAGTGCCATAACCGACAGCAGTTTTACACGCCCTTGCGGGATCGCTGTATCAATAATTTCTTTCATAACGAGTGGTGGAATAAGCCCAATCACTGCCGCAAGCAGCGCCAAGCCAATAATCACCATAATTTGTCCCCAATACCTTTTGAACAATAGCAAAATCCTTCGTATCGATACATCCTTCAACTTGGCCTTGGGTCGATTCCGGTCGGACAGCCGCCCCATTCCCCCTGGTCCTCCTGGTCCTATCACTCACATATCACTCCGATCTTTCTCCTCTTTGCTGCCCTCAGCTACAAAGGAATTGCATAGGCTATTGCACGAACTACTTCATCTGCCATTCGCAATACATGATATAACGAAGTCGTTTGCAGCACATTATACTGCCTTGGTCCATCGACATTCACGATCGCAGCAATCGTATAGTCACCAATAGCTGGTAACACCTTACCAACTGATTTCCCCGGTGCCAACGGCTGGTTCGACAACTGGTATAAGCCCACACTTAATTTTTGTCCCAAACAAGCATCTATTGCAATCACCACGACATTCGGTGGAATTTCCTGCAAGCGAATTGCCAAGTTACTGGCATCACACGGTGCCGCTAACGTACCAATAACATGCGGATAACCTAGCTCTGCAAGCTTGCTGCCAACGAGTGGACCTAGTGAATCGCCAGTTGAACGATCGGTCCCGATACACACAAAAGCCAACTCACTTGGCTTCAACTCCGTGCTCAACGCGATCTGTTGCAGAAGCTGCCCTAACTGTTCACCATTAACCTTTTTCCAAAACTGCGCCTGCAGTTCCAATGGTTCATTCTCCATCTTTGCCTCCCTTCCAAGCATGTTGCACATAATCTTTACCTGATGAATGATAGTTCTATTGTTTCATAAGGTGATGCACCCTGTCCACTTGCCTACCGCCAATTGCACGCACACCAAATAAGCGTTACTCGACAGAGCAAAGCCTATTCATGCCGCTTGTATCCTGACTTATACCTTCTTAATGTACGCGATTCATCCGAACAATCCGATAATAGAGCTGACCGCTTACCTCTTGTTCCACTTCCAAATAGCCTTCCGTATGTACATAATCCCCCAACATAAACGTGGAAGCATCCGCTGAATCTGCATGTGTTAGAAAGAGCAACGCTACCTTATCATCCCCAACTACAAATCCAACCTGTTCTTTCACCTGAAACTTCTCGATAATTTTCCCATGATGTGATCTCACGATATGATGAAACCGCCAAGCGCCTTCTTCCTGTACGATAAAATAAAGCACACGATTTCGATGCGCATTGCTAAATTCCCGCGTCACACCAATCATACATACCTTTTCACCAATTCGCAGATATTCATCAATCACATACGATTTCAGTCGTAAACGGTTGACGTTCTTGCTCTGGATATAATTTTCCATCTCATCTATCGAGCGGTGATCCTTCGGATCTTGTTTCGTTGCATAGAATACTTCTTTAATAAAAGTATCCGTTTGGAATTGCCTTGCCCCTTTGAAATGGTTATACGTATGAAAAAATTGCTTAATCACGACCCGAATGTCTTCCGGAATGGCAGGACCTGTTTCCACGTTGTACATGCGATCTGTTCGACCCGACATTTTAATTTTATGAAACCAGCTTTTCCAGACACTAACTTGCATGTCGTACGCGTCACCTACTTTCTTCCAACCATTTTCTCATTATAGGCTATAATCCTCAAAATTTCGATAAAAATCGCAGATTTTCGCGCAAAAAAAAGAGCATCCGCCGCTATGCTTTCATTTGCGAAAGACACAGCGAACATACGCTCTTATTCACCCTGCATATACCATATTGAGTAACTGTCTTATAGTACGCGTTTTGCACCTACATATCTTGAGCCCCAATAGGAGCTAGCGAGACTATCAACCGTCACACCAACGGATGTTGTTGAGGAAATGAATTGATTATTTCCGATGTAAATGCCCACATGATTGACAATACCTGAAGCAAAGAAAACAAGATCTCCCGCTTTCAAATCCGTCACTCTTGTCCCTGCTTGATCGTACATTTGCACGGAGGTGCGTGGCAGCTCAATGCCTTTGGCCTCGTATACATAACGAACGAATCCAGAGCAATCGAAGCCCTTGGGTGTCGTTCCTCCCCATCGATAAGGCGTCCCCTTAAAAGTCGTTGCAGCTTGAATAATTTGAGCTGAAACGGATGACTGAACGACCTTGGCCACTGGAGCTGCTAGGGCTGCGGGTGGGGGTGCAATCCATGCTGGCTTATGAGTTTTACCGTCTTGTTCTACGATGGCGATTTTATTCGCATCGTTCCACGCAATCTCAGAGCCAAACGTCTCTGTAATGAAACGTAGTGGAACATAGGTACTTCCCTCAAGCAACGTAGGACTGCTCTCTAGTTCAACTAACTTACTGTTCACGATCGCTTTCTCTTCGTCAGTAGTAAGTTGAATGGATTGCTCTTTGTTCATGAGTGTGACGACAACTTCATCGCCTTGCTTCGCCCAATCCACTTGATAACCTAACTTCTCCGACAACACGCGAAGTGGCACTTGGAGTGTACCTGCCTTATCAATAAAAGGCTGTACTTCTGGGAACTGCACCAAGTCATCGTTAACTTGAACCTTCACCGAAGAAGAATCCGTTGCCGCATGCGCGGATGGCGCGGCGAACAGTGTAATGGCTGCGCCTAAAATAGCGCATGAACAAATAAAGCTTTTAGTAAAAAGTTTCAAAACGTTGTGCCTCCTTGAAGCCTCCGAGGTTAGTTGACGGGTTCGGGAAGAGGTTTTCCCTAGTAAGCCCCATTAGCCTAAAACTAGACTAACTGAGCATTCATTCACCCCAAATAAAGAAGTCCCCCGTACCGGAGCTTTCGATGCTCCGAGATTCGGCATTTTTTGTCTATGTTAGACTAGCACAGTTCGTTTTAGCTTGACAACTTTTGCACGATGGTAAGTGTTTCCTTTTAGGCCGAAAAGCACAAAAAACAGCTACTCTTTTCAGAGTAACTGTCTTCAAAATGCTTCAGACGTAGCCTACTGGCTGCCTGTACACCTCTGTAAACAGGATCTCCTTACAGGGATTAAACTCACTTTCAGTTAAAGGACTCGGATAACTCATGATGTTGAGAGGAAGCATGGCTTGCCCTTCTCGCAGTGGAGGCTGTGCATAAGAAAAAAGGTTCAAATGAAAACCACAGCGCTTATAGAATTCAATTCTCCGCGTCGCATCTGAGGTAGTTGGAAGCTCTACTTCAAGTACAATTGGCGTGCTTGCACTACTTATGTACTTCATCAGCATTCGCTTACCAATCCCACCACCTCTTATGGCAACATTGACAGCAATATGTTCTACAAATCGAAATGTGCTAAAGTTCCAACTGGCCAAAAAGCCGAGCAATTGCCCCTGGGCATCTCTCTCAACATCGATTCTGTAACTAGGATGAGGTAAAAGCGCCCGCTGACCCTCATACGTTCTTATTTCCGTTTCTGGAAAAGCGGCATTCATCAGCTCGAATACCTCTTCAAACGAATCCTCATTGACCATCTGTCAGCACCTCCCTTCATGTTGGTTTTAGGTTATCCAACTGGGCCGTTTCTTACTTCCCTATGGAGCTAGATGAACGACACCTCAGTTCACATGGACAAAAACCCTACCTTTCGGATCAATAAGATCTCGGAAAAGGTAGGGTATAGTCATCTTTACTCGACACTTGTTTCAGTCCTTACCATTTTGAGAAAAAGGCATGTGCCGCTGCATGGGACCCAGGAGGTGTCGCATGCCCCATGAAGGGATACACTTTAATCGATTTGTTTGGGGATTCAATTCGGTTATAGGCAGCAAATATCGCTTCTGGTAAGCAACACGTATCCTTCAATCCTACCGAAATGTGAACAGGCTGCATAATACGATCACCTAGGTTCATGATATCGAAGTAAGAAACCGTTTTCAGTACATTAGGCAGATATTCTGGGAACCGGGTAACCAGATCAGCCGCTTCGCTGAGTGAGCTAACCGAATTCAACAAGCCTAGATCCATGTGACAATGATTCGGTACATGGGCAATGGTTGCCCGAATGCGCTTCTCAAGCGCAGTAACGAGTAAGGCAATCCCTCCGCCTTGGCTTCCACCATTTACGAATACTCGCTCACTGTCGATCTCTGGCTGCTCTAACGCACATTGCACAGCACGTAAGGAATCGATCGCAACCGCTCGATAATAGCTCGTCTCCGCATCGAGAATCCCCTGTGAAATCCATCCCTTCGTCATGCCTGTCTCCTGTGGCAGCAGATTACCACTATCGCCGCCTTGCCCGCGTACATCAACCGCAAGTACCGCATAGCCCATAAGCAACCAGGCTGCATGATCCTCTGGTCTTCCCTTGGAGCCTGTATAGCCCGGGAATGTAACAATACAAGGCACCTTCTTAGACTTGCTCTCTGCAGGCAGTAACAACCAAGCATGGATCGGTGTTTCCGCAGCACCTCGCAAAACGATCTTATTCACTTCTGCTTGTACAAAATTTGATGGCACCGACTCTCTTGTATACGACGCTCCTTCTGTAGCTTCCGCGTAAGCGCGCTCCCAGAATGCAGCCAGATCAGTGGGCGCCGTTAACTCCGAATGATAATTATGTAGCCCTTGAATACGATTTTCAATTGCGTTCATTTCGGTAAGTCCCCTTTTCATGTTTTTCCCATTTTAACCTAGATATACGAGTATGACTATCGGAAATTTGAAGATTAGTTCTTCCTTCGTTGATATTCGAACCCCTGCGCGCTCTACCCGTCTGCGCCTTCATTCTTGCACGGTGGCGTGCCTCGATTCTTGAGTTCCCAGATTGGGTAGCTCTTGGGGATTAACTGGATTATCTACATCTATATCCGTGTAAAACTAGCCCTTGTGGAGATTAACTGGATTATCTACATCTAATTTTGTTAGGAATGTCCCATTAGGCGAATTTCGCCTGAAATAACGGGAGGAAATCCAGTTAATTTGCAAAATGAGATGATTTCACTTGAATTAGCTGCAGAAAATCCAGTTAATCTATTGGGCAGGAATTCCTATGGCTAACTCCGATGCTTGTGCCTGCACCAGCGCAAGGAGCAACACCTCACGCCATAACCCACGTGTAATCATTAAAAAGGGAATACTTCGCTACTCGAAAATTCATATAAACAAAAAAAGACCACCCGAAGGTGGCCTTTTCTCTTGCTCGTAAGCGGGCGGCGGGAATCGAACCCGCGCGATCAGCTTGGAAGGCTGAAGTTCTACCATTAAACTACGCCCGCATATTAAAAATAACGAAGTGGTCGGGACGACACGATTTGAACATGCGACCCCCTGCTCCCAAAGCAGGTGCTCTACCAAGCTGAGCTACGTCCCGAAGTGTGAATAAAGTATAAATGGCGCGCCCTGAGAGATTCGAACTCCCGACCTTTTGATTCGTAGTCAAATACTCTATCCAGCTGAGCTAAGGGCGCAAATATTGGAGCGGAAGACGGGGATCGAACCCGCGACCCTCGCCTTGGCAAGGCGATGCTCTACCGCTGAGCCACTTCCGCACGGTATCATTTCTCTTTCGCTCAACAAGTGTTTCTCTGAGGCGACAAGGAATAATATATCAGGTATTCAAAACAAATGCAACTATTTTTAATATTTTTTTATTATTTTATGAAAACGCCGCCAAATGGTAGAACTTCTCGCGCTATGCGCCGCAGCAAACTATCTGATTTCATATGCTCATCCAATTTGGGATCAGGCTTACAAGGCTGCATGAGTACGTGACCATGCCCCGTTATCTCCCAGTGATAATTCATATGTTGGCTCGCCAGTGTGTTGCCGTATACACAGAGGCGCAGCTTAGCCTGCCGCGGGTAGGCTACAAGACAATGGACATCAACATACAAGGGCTCAACAGGATCTAGGGCCATGTGATGGATAGGGCCAGCTGTTAGTAAACCTAGATTACCAGGGCCGTGAAACTGCATTTTAACTAAATCTTGCGTGATCAACGTGTTCTTCACACTCTGTAGATGCGTTGTAAACGTCACACCTTCCGTATAGAACAGCACATGTCGAAATTCAAACAATAGATCGTCATCCGCTTCCAAAGGTACAACAGCCAAACTATACGCTTCTGGCAACCCCATTAGCACACGCCCAGGACCGAGTATGCGTGATTGGATTAACCGCTTCTTCCTATACATGCTAGGAAGCTTCATTAGTGCATCCTCACGCTGCTCTGGCCTACCCTGAAATGCAACAATTTGGTTCGGGTGCAGAATATGCACAGCCTCTCCCTTTATAAGCTGCAGCGTAGCCATCCTGGCTTGTGAGCTTGCATTTTCATAGATAATCTCCAAACCACACAACCCCCTTGCCGCTCCTGCTAGCGCATGCCACGCTTCCTTCTCTGCCATACGAAGAAACGAAATACACGTCCAATCAAGAAATAGCCTACTACTAATGCCGCTGCCGTAATGACCATGTAGGTAATTTTACGATTACGCTTATCTTTGTCTAAGGCAACTTGTTCCATGGCCTTCAAGCGTTCCTGCAATTGCTCGTTGTCCTTCTTAAGCGCTTCATTCTGGCTCAAAAGTCGTTCTTCAATTTCTTTAGATTGTCTGACAGCCTCCGATAGCTTGTCCTTCTGTTCTTCTAATTGCTGCTTCGTAGCGTCGTAATCCTTCTGAATCTGCTCTACGTTGCTTGGTAATTGATAAATATCTTTGATCCGATCTAACCAAGAAGCGTGGGCGGCAGGTGCCGGATACAGCAAACCTAATAAGATCACGAGGACAACCACAGCTTGTCCAATTGCAGCCATTTTACGTATGCGCATCCGTACTCACTCCCACCGTTCTCGACATTATCTTCTATTTTACAGCAAAAATCACCCCTTCACCACTTCTATCGCTTGAACTGGATACCGTAATATCGTTTTCATTTTGGCAGGATCAATCTTCCTCGGATCTGATAAGTAAATCTCATGATGGAGTCCACGGTAGCTGAGATGCTCTTGTGAAATGAAATGCTCCATCTGTGCCAGTGTTTCTGGTTCTGTCGCATACGGGCCTACGTGCAGCATCTGGACACAGAGTCCCTCATGCAAAGTTTCATATCTTACATCCGCAATAACCTTAAGCTCCTTCTTCTTCGCTAATGCAGCACTACGTGCTTCTTCCACGAGCTCCGCCGTTACAAACACAGGCATCCGAATCAACAGCTTCCAATGCCAATCCTCTCTTGGCACCTCTAATGCTGTTCTAGGATCACCATCCACCCACCACTGCCCTTCTAACTTCGGTACAGTAAAATCTTGCTCAGCCTTCTTACAATAGCCCTTAACACCATAAGCGACCGTATAAAGCGCTTCTGTTGCGCTAGCGAAGGCCGTACCATTGGGGTCCCCTTTCCCTACGATCGTGACATAAGAAATAGGTTCAAATTCAACAACTTGAGGCTTGGTCGGAGCCGTATAGTAAGTTTTATAGGTTTTAGCTAAATCTAATTTATCCATGATGAACTTCCTCTCTTTTTCTTTTTAGTATACTTAATAAACCCTGACACCTCTATGTCAACAAACAGAAAAAACTTACCTCTCGCAACAATATGCGAAACAGGTAAGTTTTTGTCTCTTGAAAAGGATATGTAATTATTCCGCAGCTGGTGGGGTAAACGAGCGTTGTGCAAATTCGGCATCCAACATATAGAAGGCATTGCTATCTTTGTCAATGCGTTTCAATTTATTAATAATGCTGTCGAACATCGCTTCTTCCTCTACCTGCTCATCAATGAACCATTTCAAAAACTGCATCGTCGCATGCTCTCGATCGTTCAACGCTAAGTCAGACAGGTGATAGATACGTTTCGTTACTTCTTGCTCATGCAGATAAGCATGCTCAAATGCATCCAAAATCGATTCGTACTGGTTCACCGGTGTATTCATGCCAGCAAAGCTGACCTTTTTCCCACGGTCATTAATAAACTTGAAAATTTTCATTGCATGGAATTTCTCTTCTTCTGCTTGTACTTTAAAAAAGTTCGAAAACCCATCCAAGCTTTCCGCAGCGCAATAACCAGCAATAGCCAAGTAGACATGCGCGGAGTAAAACTCATAATTCATCTGTTCGTTTAGCGCTTCTGTTAGTGTATCGTTTAACATCTGTGCACACACCTTTCTGTATGGTTATCTCTTGCGTATTCCCCATACATACAAGATTACCAGAATTGTGCATAGAAATACAAACGGAAGTAATAATTTTAATAGATCTATGTTCAAGCCATCACGCTTTTGGCTTTAGATGCCGAGATGATTTCCTTTAACTGAGCATACAAATGATCAGGTGACTCCGCGCAAAGTAGTTTCTTCTTCCCGATCATCGCAATACACTCTTTCTTGCAATGTCTGCAATTGCCAAGGCAGTCTTTCTTCTTCTGCTTCAAATCAGGAAATTCATTCTTTATGGATTTATATATTTGTTTGGATCCGAATTTCTCATTTCTGCAGCAGTATTTAATCGTTTTCAAATGCGATCTCCTCCCGCCATTTCGCGTATATCACTACTCTTGATATTAGTGATAATAATAATCAATGTCAACCAAAAATTAGACATCTTTGTACGAAAAAAAGAGCTTTCTTCGATCCTCGTTAAAGGATAAAAGAAAGCTCTTTTTGTTTGGATGCGCGTAGAGGGACTTGAACCCCCACGGTCGCCCGCTAGATCCTAAGTCTAGTGCGTCTGCCAATTCCGCCATACGCGCATGCTGTAAATAAGGCAAATGGTGAGTCATGTAGGATTCGAACCTACGACACCCTGATTAAAAGTCAGGTGCTCTACCAACTGAGCTAATGACTCATGGCTTGTAATAAAAAAATGGCGGAGCTGACGGGATTCGAACCCGCGATCTCCTGCGTGACAGGCAGGCATGTTAGGCCACTACACCACAGCTCCACACTATGTAATACTCCTCTTGGTAAGAGGTTGGTTGCGGGGGCAGGATTTGAACCTGCGGCCTTCGGGTTATGAGCCCGACGAGCTACCGGGCTGCTCCACCCCGCGACGTTACTAGCATGATATTTTATTATTCCCAGAGAAACTCAAGACATCCGAATCTCATCTGATAAAATAAATGGTGGAGGCTGACGGGATCGAACCGCCGACCCTCTGCTTGTAAGGCAGATGCTCTCCCAGCTGAGCTAAGCCTCCATGGGATTAAGAATAAATGGTGACCCGTAGGGGACTCGAACCCCTGTTACCTCCGTGAAAGGGAGGTGTCTTAACCACTTGACCAACGGGCCTCGTAAACAGGCAATTCTACAATGAAAGTTCTTATGGCGGAGAGAGAGGGATTCGAACCCTCGAGACGCTTGTGACGCCTACACGATTTCCAATCGTGCTCCTTCGGCCAGCTCGGACACCTCTCCATAAAAAGGCCTGGTTTTTGAAAAATAAATGGCTCCCCGAACAGGACTCGAACCTGTGACAACTCGATTAACAGTCGAGTGCTCTACCAACTGAGCTATCAGGGAACAATGCTTGGCAACGTTCTACTCTCCCAGAACCCTGCGGTTCAAGTACCATCGACGCTGGAAGGCTTAACGGTCGTGTTCGAGATGGGAACGCGTGGATCCCTTCCGCCATCATC